>NC_001263.1:917500-1248750 GCF_000008565.1 Deinococcus radiodurans R1 = ATCC 13939 = DSM 20539
ATCGCTGTCGGCCAGGTGTTACGTCTCACGGCTCCCAAGCCGGTGGTGGCCGCAGCCGCCCGCCCCGCGCCGGTTCAGGCCGCGCCCGCTAAGCCGGCAGCGGCGCCCGGCACCTACGTCGTGGTCCCTGGCGACACCCTGGCGAAAATCGGCGTGAAGGTGGGCTTGCGGGTGGAGCAGCTCCAGCGGCTCAACGGCCTAAGCGGCACGACCATTGAGGTAGGGCAGGTGCTCAAGCTGCGTGGGCCGGCGGTGTCAGTGGTGGCAGCGGCGCCGGCACCTGCCCGCGTCGTGCCTTCCCTGCCGCCGGGCACCGAGGCGCGGCTGATTCACCGCTATGTGCGCGTCGGCCTGCGCGACAACGCCCGCACGCTGGCGCAGACGTATGGCGTGACGCCCGAACAGTTGCGGGAGCTCAACGGGTTCGGCAGCACCGGGTACATCCTGCCGGGGATGCGGGTGCTGGTGCCGCAGCAGGTCGCGGTGCCGGTGCCGCCCCGCCCGGTGGCCGCGCCCGTCACGTTGCAGCAGGTGACGCCGCTGGGTATTCCAGTACAGGTCGTGCGGGTGGACCTGCGCTGGCGCAGTGTGCTCGTCACGCCTGTGCTGCCGGGAGAAGGCCTGAAACGCGGCTCGGGCGCCACCGTCAGCGCCCTGGCTGCCCGCAGTGGGGCGCGCGCCGTGGTCAACGGCAGTTATTTCCATCCCGGCACCTACGCCCCGGCAGGCGACATCGTGATGCATGGACGGCTGCTCACCTGGGGCCGCATTCCATCGGCGCTGGCGATTACGCCCGACAACCGCGCCGAAATCCGGGAGGGCGGCACCGGGCTGCTCGGACGGGTGCTCGACACGAGTTGGGCAGGCATGGAAACGGTCATCGCCACCGGCCCCGAGATTGTGCGCGACGGCGTGGTCCAGAACCGTTACAGTTCGGTCTTCCGCGACCCCGCCGTCTTCGGGCAGGCGGCCCGCAGCGCCATCGGCCTCGCCGGGCCGCGTGACCTGCTGCTGGTCACCACCCACGCCAAACTCAGCGTCGGGCAGATGGGGCAGGTGATGCAGGCCCTCGGCGCCCGCGACGCCCTGCTGCTCGACGGCGGCTCCAGCGCCGGCATGGCCTGGAACGGCGCGGCGGTGCTCAACAGCGTTCGCAAGGTGAGCTACGGCATCGGCGTGTTCACCGACTACGACGGAAAGCGCTACTCGCGCTGACGCCGGCAGCAACCAAAAAAAGCCCCCACCCGTTTCCGAGTGGGGGTCTTTCTATGGGCTACAGCTCAGTCGCCGTAGCCGGGGTTGATGCTGCTGCCGGGGCGGGTGTCGTCGTACCGCTGCCCGCCGGTCACGGCGTCGGAGGAGGTGCTGCCTTCGCCGTACTTCTCGAGGGTGCGGTCGTCGGCCACCTGCATTTCGCGGACCGTCAGCAGGCCGGTGCCCGCCGGAATCAGCTTGCCGAGGATGACGTTTTCCTTCAGGCCGATCAGGTCGTCGACCTGGCCGCGCATGGAGGCTTCGGTCAGCACGTGGGTGGTGTGCTGGAAGGAGGCGGCGGAGAGCCACGACTTGGTGGTCAGGCTGCTCTTGGTGATGCCGAGCAGCACCGGCTTCCAGCTCGCGGGGGTCTGGCCTTCTGCCAGCGCCTCGTTGGCCTGATCGACTTCCCAGTGCTCCACGGTCTGCCCTTCGAGCAGCGTGGTGTCGCCGCCGTCAGTCACTTCGACCCAGCGCAGCATCTGGCGCACGATCACTTCGATGTGCTTGTCGTGGACCTTCACGCCCTGCGAGCGGTACACGCGCTGCACTTCTTCCACCAGGTAGCGCTGGGCGGCGTCGGTGTCCTTGTACATCAGCAGGTCGTGCGGGTTGACCGCGCCGCGGGTGATCGGCTGCCCGGCTTCTACGCGCTCGCCGTCCTTGACCGTCATGCGCAGCACGCGGGGCACCTTGGTGGCGGTCTTGGAGGAGTACTGCTCGTCGTCGGCTTCGATACGCACGAGGTAACGCTCTTCTTCCTCTTCAATGCGGATCACGCCATCGCGGTCGGCGACCACGGCCTGGGTCTTGGGCTTGCGCGCTTCGAACAGCTCGATCACGCGGGGCAGACCCATCGTGATGTCGCCGCCGCCCGCGATCCCGCCGGTGTGGAAGGTGCGCATGGTGAGCTGCGTGCCGGGTTCGCCGATGGATTCGGCGGCCACCACGCCCACCGCTTCGCCCATGCTCACGGGCTTGGCTTGCGAGAGGTCGTAGCCGTAGCACTTCTGGCACACGCCCGCCTTGACGCGGCAGTTGAGTGGCGTGCGGACAAACACTTCGCCGATGTGCTTGGCGTCCTTGGCAATCGCCTTCACATCTTCCATCGAGAGCATTTCGCCTTCGGGAATCACGCGCCCGTCGCTGAACTCAACGTCGGCGGTCAGGGTGCGGCCATAGATGCTGGTTTCGATTTCGCTGCCCTTGCGGCTGCGCCATTCGCCGGTGCGCTCGTCGGTCGCACCCAGCGGCATCACGGTGGAGTCGGTGCTGCCGCAGTCCACGTCACGCACGACGACTTCGTGGGCCACGTCCACCAGCTTGCGGGTCAGGTAGCCCGAGTCGGCGGTACGCAGCGCGGTGTCGGCCCCACCCTTACGGGCGCCGTGGGTGGAGATGAAGTACTCCAGCACGGTCAGGCCTTCGCGGAAGCTGGCGCGAATCGGCACTTCGATGGTCGAGCCGTCCGGGCGGGCCATCAGGCCGCGCATCCCAGCAAGCTGACGAATCTGCTGCGGGTTCCCGCGCGCCCCCGACTGGCTCATGATCCACAGCGGGTTGAAGGGGTAGTTCTTCGAGAAGTTCTCGAACACGGCGTCCTTCACGGCGTCGGTGGTGTTGTTCCACAGCTGCACGACCTGCTTGTAGCGCTCTTCCTCGGTCATGAAGCCGAACTCGAAGTTCTGCTCGATCTCGGCGAGCATCTGGTCGGCTTCGGCCAGCAGTTCACCCTTGTTGGGCGGCAGCACGATGTCGTCGATGCCGATGGTGATGCCCGAGGTGGTCGACAGCTTGAAGCCGCCTTCCTTGAGGCCGTCGAGCAGCCCGGCGGTCGCTTCAATGCCGAGGTGCTTGAAGCACGCCATGACCATGTCCTTGAGGGCGTCCTTCTCGTAGGTGGTTTCGAGGTCGACCAGGGTGTCGATCAGGCCGCCCTGAGCGCCCAGCGCTTCTTGCACCATGCGGCGGAACTGCACGCGCCCGGCGCTGGTTTCGTACACCTGACCGTTCAGACGAATCCGCACGTGGTCCTGGTGGTCGATCTCGCCCTGTTCGACGGCGTGGAGCGCTTCGTCGGGGTTGGAGAAGGTGTAGCGCAGGCGACCGGGGCTGGTCTCAACGCCGTTGACCATGACCGGGCTGTTGAGGCTGAGCTTGCCTTCGTCGAAGGCCGCGAGCGCGTCGGCTTCGCTGGCGTACTCGGTGCCCGCGCCAAGGTTGTCGCGCCGCAGCTGGGTCAGGGTGAAGATGCCGAGGATGATGTCGCGGCTGGGCTTGACGTTCGGCTCGCCGTTGGCGGGGGAGAGCAGGTTGTGCGAGGCCAGCATCTGAATGCGGGCTTCGGCCTGCGCCTGCGCCGAGAGCGGGACGTGAATCGCCATCTGGTCGCCGTCGAAGTCGGCGTTAAAGGCTTCACAGACGAGCGGGTGCAGCTGGATGCTCTGGCCTTCGACCAGCACCGGCTCGAACGCCTGAATGCCCAGACGGTGCAGCGTCGGCGCGCGGTTGAGCAGCACGACCTTGTCCTCGATCACTTCTTCGAGGGCGTCCCACACGCTGTCGCGGGTGTCGCGGTAGCGTTCGAGCATCTTGCGGGCCTGCTTGATGTTGGTGACTTCGCCCTTCTCTTCGAGCACCTTGAACAAGAAGGGCTTGAAGAGTTCGAGCGCCATGCGCTTGGGCACCCCACACTGGTGCAGCTTGAGCTGCGGGCCGACCACGATGACCGAGCGGCCCGAGTAGTCCACACGCTTGCCGAGCAGGTTCTGGCGGAAGCGGCCCTGCTTGCCGCCGAGCAGGTCGGTCAGCGAGCGCAGGCTGCGGTCACTGCCGGGGTTGGTCACGGGGCTGCCGCGGCGACCGTTGTCGATCAGGGCGTCCACCGCTTCTTGCAACATGCGCTTTTCGTTGCGGATGATCATGTCGGGCGCACCCTGGCTCATCAGCTTCTTGAGGCGGTTGTTGCGGTTGATCAGGCGGCGGTACAGGTCGTTGAGGTCGGAAGTCGCAAAGCGCCCGCCGTCCACCTGCACCATCGGGCGCAGGTCTGGTGGCATCACCGGCACGGTGCCGAGAATCATCCACGAGGGGTTGTTGCCGCTCGCCTTGAAGGAGCGGGTGACTTCCAGCCGCTTGCGGGCCTTGGCGCGCTTGTGGCGGCTGTTGTCCTTCATCTGCTCGTTGAGCTCGGTTTCGAGTTCGTCGAGGTTGAGTTCGTCGAGCAGTTCCTTGACGGCTTCGGCGCCCATCTTGGCTTCGAAGTCGTAGGACTCGATGACGCGCACCTGCTTACGCACGAGGTCGAGTTCGATGCGGCCCGAGATTTCGCTGCGCAGGTTGCCGTCGTCGGCGAGTTCGTCGCCGGGTTCCACACGGTCACCGTTGACCACCAGCGGCTCGTCGTCGTAGGCGTAGACCTTGGCCTTGCTCACCAGAATGCTGGCGGGCTGGTGCAGGGTGATGACGCCGTCGGCTTCCGCGATGACTTCTTCTTCCTTGTCAATCGCGCCGATCACGCGCTGGCCCTTCGTTACTTCGCTGCCGTCACCGACGAGCACGTGCATGGTGGGGTCGATGGGGTACTCCACCCGGCGGGTCCAGTGCGCGGTCACGGTCACGTCGCCCTTCTTCTTGGGGAAGGTCACGCCGCTGAGGTTGCTGTCACGGCTCACGCGCAGGCGGGCGCCTTCGCTGGCGTCGGCCAGAAGCGCGCCGGCTTCGATGACTTCGCCTTCGGCCACCTGCACGTTCATGCCGTGGGGCACGTACACGCGGGCCAGCACTTCACCGCGAATGGGGTCGGCGGCTTCTTCCTCGTCGCTGTCGTTCGCTTCCACGCCTTCGCGCAGTTCGATCATCACCGAGTCTTCGCCGAGGTCGTGCATGAACACGGTGCCGGCCACCGGCGCGGTGATCTGCACGTCCTGTTCGAGTTCGGCCAGGATTTCACCGGCGCGGAAGGTTTCCTGCTCGACCAACGTATCGGCGGGCAGCGGCAGGCTGGCTTCCACGCCTTCGCTGTAAGCAATCACGGCGCGGCGGGGGAAACGGTACTGCGCGAGGCCGTCCATCTTGGACACCACGTTGCCGCCCAGAATCTGTCCACGGGTGACGTACTCGCCGTCGCGGATTTCCACGTCTTCGACGCTGTTGGGGATGGTGTAGGTTTCCTGCCGCCCAAAGCGCAGTTCGCGGTACTCGTCGTCGCTCAGCAGTTCGCCGCGCTTGAGGGGCCGCCCGTCTTTCTGCGCGTTGAAAGGCTTGGTCACGATAAAGGAGCTGAAGTACAGCACCTTTTCGAGTTGCCCGGCGCTCAGGTCGAGCAGGGTGCCGATCTTGCTGGGGCTGTCCTTGACGTACCAGATGTGCGCGGCAGGGGTCGCGAGGTCGATGTGACCCATGCGGTAGCGGCGCACCTTGCTGGAGGTCACTTCGACGCCGCAGCGCTCGCAGACCTTACCCTCGTATCGCTGGCGCTTGTACTTGCCGCAGGCGCACTCGTAGTCCTTGATCGGCCCAAAGATGCGCTCGTCGAACAGACCTTCGCGCTCGGGCTTCAGGGTGCGGTAGTTGATGGTTTCAGGCTTTTCGACCTCGCCGAACGACCATTCGCGGATCTTCTCCGGGCTGGCGATGGCGATGCGGACTTTGTTGAAGTCTTTCATTCAGGCTCCTGTGGAATGGAGGCTCTTTTGTTGGTCAAACCGTCGAACTGTCTCACCGTCGAACGGCTGAAAGATGTTGGCGGTTTGACCTTTAGACGGTTTGACAGTGCTCGACGGGTTGGCAGTGCCGCAGGCGCCTTAGCGCTTGGGCATCATCCCTTCAAAGATGTCCACGGCCTTGTCGCCGTGGTCGAGCACCTCGACGTCCAGACCGAGCGAGTGGAGTTCCTTGACCAGCACCTTGAAGGACTCGGGGATGGTGCTGCCCGAGACTTCTTCGCCCTTGACGATGCTCTGGTAAGCGGCGTCGCGGCCGTCGATGTCGTCGGACTTGATGGTGAGCATTTCCTGGAGCACGTGCGCCGCGCCGTAGGCTTCGAGGGCCCACACTTCCATTTCGCCGAAGCGCTGGCCGCCGAACTGCGCCTTGCCGCCGAGCGGCTGCTGGGTAATGAGCGAGTAGGGGCCGGTGGAGCGGGCGTGCAGCTTGTCTTCCACCATGTGGTAGAGCTTCATCACGTACATGATGCCGACCACCACGGGGCCGCTGATCGGCTCGCCGGTGCGTCCGTCGTACAGGATGCTCTTGCCGGTGCGGGCGAGCTGCATCTGGCCCTTCTCGTAGTCGTCGCCGGGGGCGTCGATCACACCGAGCTTGCCGGCGCGGTCGAGCACTTCCTGCTCACGCTTGTCGAGTTCGAAGCCGTCGTCTTTTCTGGCCTGGAGACGTTCGGCTGCGGCCACTTCGAGCATTTCCTTGATGGTCGCTTCGGTCACCGAGTCGAACACCGGGGTCTCGAACTTCTGGCCGGTCAGGCGCGCGACTTCACCGAGGTGGGTTTCGAGAATCTGCCCGAGGTTCATGCGCGAAGGCACACCCAGCGGGTTGAACACGATGTCGACGGGGGTGCCGTCTTCGAGGTAAGGCATGTCTTCGGGGCGCACAATCTTGGACACGACGCCCTTGTTGCCGTGGCGGTTCGCCACCTTGTCGCCCACCTGAAGCTGACGCTTCTGGGCCACGTACACGCGCACCATCTCGCGCACGCCGGGCTTGAGGTCCACGCCTTCGTCGCCGCGGCGGAAGCGCACGGTCTTGACGACGATGCCGCCCTGACCCGACTGCACGCGCAGCGAGGTGTCTTTCACTTCACGGGCCTTCTCACCGAAGATCGAGCGCAGCAGCCGCTCTTCGGGGGTGGGTTCGGACTCGCCCTTGAAGGAGGTCTTGCCGACCAGGATGTCGCCGGGCTTGACTTCGGCGCCCACGCGCACGATGCCGTCTTCGTCGAGGTCACGCAGCGCGGCTTCGGACAGGCCCGGAATATCGCGGGTGATCTTTTCCGGCCCCAGCTTGGTGTCGCGGGCTTCGATCTCGTCCTTCTCGATGTGGACTGAGGTGTAAAAGTCCTGACGCACGAGGTCTTCGTTGATGCAGATGGCGTCTTCGAAGTTGAAGCCGTCGAAGGGCATGATGGCGATGGTGATGTTCTGCCCCAGCGCCAGCCGCCCGCGCTCGGACGCCGGGCCGTCGGCGATGACCTGGCCGACCTTGACCTCGTCACCCACGCTCACGATGGGGTGCTGGTCGAGGTTGGTGCCCTGGTTGGAGCGGGTAAAGCGGATCAGCTCAAAGGTGCGGACGTTGCCCGCGTTCATGTTGAGTTCGCGGTGGTCTTCGCTCAGCGTCACCTGAATGGCGCGGGCGTCCACGTAGCTCACGCGGCCATTCACGTCGCTCACGACGCTGGTGCCCGAGTCGGTCACCACGCGGCGCTCGACGCCGGTGCCCACGGCGGGGGAGTCGGCACGCACAAGCGGCACGGCTTGCGACTGCATGTTCGAACCCATCAGCGCGCGGTTGGCGTCGTCGTGCTCCAGGAAGGGAATCAGCGAGGTGTTGATGGACACGATCTGCTTGGGCGACACGTCCATGTAATCGACTTCGTCGGGCGTGTAGAGCAGCGGGTCACCCTTGCGGCGGGCCAGCACGCGCTCGTCGGCGAAGGTGTTGTCTTCGTTGAGCGGGCTGTTCGCCTGCGCGATGGTGTAACGGTCCTCGATATCGGCGGTCATGTACTCGACCTGATTGGTCACCTTGCCGTCCTCCACCTTGCGGTAGGGCGCCATGATGAAGCCGAGGTCGTTGACTTTGGCGTAGCTCGACAGCGAGGAAATCAGACCGATGTTGGCGCCTTCGGGCGTTTCGATCGGGCAGATGCGCCCGTAGTGGGTGCGGTGCACGTCGCGCACGTCGAAGCCGGCGCGCTCGCGGGTCAGACCGCCCGGCCCCAGCGCGGAGATGCGGCGCTTGTGGCGCAGATCGGAGAGCGGGTTGGTCTGGTCCTTGAACTGCGAGAGCTGCGAGCGGCCAAAGAACTCGCGCATCGCTGCCACGATGGGGCGGTTGTTGACCAGTTTGGTGGGGGTCGCGGCGTCGGGGTTGCCGAGCAGCATGCGCTCACGCACGCCACGCGCCATGCGGCCCATGCCCACGCGCAGCTGGTCGGCGAGCAGTTCGCCCACGGTGCGCACGCGGCGGTTGCCGAGGTGGTCGATGTCGTCTTCGGCAACGGGCACGTCGGTCACCACGCCGTCTTCGTCCACCATCGGCACAGTTTCGAGGCCCTGTTGCAGCGCCATCAGGTAACGGATGGTGTCCACCAGCCCGGCGTCGCTGAATTTGCCGTCTTCGAACTTCAGCAGGGTGCGTTCCTGACGCTGCACGCCCAGCTTGGTGTTCATCTTGAAGCGGCCCGGTTCGCCCAGGTCGTAGCGGCGCGGGTCGGCGAGCAGCCCGAAGAGGTACTGAATCGCCTTGTCGCGCTTGGGTGGGTCGCCGGGGCGCAGCACGGTAAACAGGCGCAGCAGGGCTTCGTCGGCGCCCATGCCCGCGCTCTTGTCTTCGCCGGGTTCGACTTCGGGCGTGAACTCGGTGAACAGCGCACGAATCGAAGCGTCGTCCATGCCCAGCACGCGCAGCAGCAGCGAGACGGGGAACTTGCGCTTGTTGACCTTCATTTCCAGCACGTCACCCGCGAACTCGAGTTCGATCCAGGGGCCACGCTTGGGCATGGGAATGATGGCGGCGGTGTACTGCTTCTTGATGCCCTTGTAGGAGCTCGTGAAGTACACGCCCGGCGAGCGGTGGATCTGCGAGATGACCACGCGGTCGGCGCCGTTGATGATGAACGAGCCGTCGAAGGTCATGAGCGGCAGGTTGCCGAGGAAGACCCAGCTTTCGGGCGGGCTGTCGGGCTTGAAGCCCTTGATGACGCCAGTGTCTTTGTGAATCAGTTCGAGCTTGACGTAGAGGGGCGCTTCATACGTCAGGTCTTTTTCGCGGCACTCCTCGGGGCTGTACTCGGGTTCACCGAGGCGATACTCGATAAAGTCGAGCACCATGCCCGTCGAGCGGCCCTTTTCGGACTCGTCGATGGGAAAGACCTCGCGGAAAGCACTTTGCAACCCCACGTCTTCGCGCTGGTCGGGGGCCTTGTCGTCTTGCAAAAAGGCTTTGAAAGAGTTGACCTGCACTTCGGTCAGGTTGGGGAGCGGAATCACTTCGGTGATGTCACCGAACCGCTCGATGCGGGGGGGAGTCTTACTCAGGGTCATGCACACCTCGCACGCTGGAAATCTCGGGGCTGCGGCTCTCGTCCAGGTCCAAAAGCGCAACTGGGACCGCCGGCTCTCGCCTGCGCTCCTCGGAAAAAAGACCTATTGTTGCCATGTATACTTGTGATTCACGTTCCGGCAAAGAACCCCTGTCCAACCCATCCTGGTTGGCGACAGGAAAGTATAGGGCGCTCATGATTCCCTGTCAAGAGGCTGGGCGACTGCGGCGTGGCCCCCGCGTCTGGGCGTCTGCGCTGTGATAAACGGAAAGCCGATGACAGGCGGCAAAAAGCAAGGCGGCAGGCCTGGAGGCACTAAGCCCAGGCAGAAAATTCGGCTCACCCGCGAGACCGGGCAACGGCGCGGCGGCGAAAGCGGTGAGGACGTGACGGTGGCCCCGGCAGTGGGCGGGTATTTCGACGTGCGTCCGGCCCGGTTGCCCCACTGGCTCGACCCCCTCTCGGCGCTCACCAAGCCCGGCGTGCGCGGCTTTCCCGAGGCGGACGCGGCCCAGGTGGTGCTGGCCCAGACGATGCGCAAGGACCGGGTGCGCGGCGAGGTTCTCGACCTCACCGCGCAGGCGGCCTGCTCGCCAGCCTGCCGGGCGTGACCTGCGGGCGGTGGAGGGCGCGGCGGCGGCGCTGACGGTCCTGCGCGCCGCTGGCCTCGACGCGCACGCCACGACCCCTGGCGAGGACCTCTCCGCCCGCTGGCCCGAGCGCGCCCGCACGGTGGCGCTGGTGCTCGCCGGCGACCGGGGCAATGCCTACGCGCAGGCGCAGGTGGCGTGGGCGCACGCCTGCACGCCTCCCGGCGGCACGCTGTACCTCGCCGGCGACCGGGACAAGGGCTTCGACCGCTACGTGCGGCAGGCGGGCGCGGCTTTCGGCAGCGGTGAAGTCGTCGCGCGGGACGGCGGGATGCGCGTCGCCAAACTGGTGCGCCGCCCCGGCCCCACGCCGCCGCTGCCTGAGCCGGAGACGTATGAGGCGTTCGGCGTCAAGGTGGTCGGCCTCCCCGGCGTGTTCAGCGCCGCCAAGCCCGACAAGGCGACGGCCATTTTGCTGACCCATCTCGCGGACCTTGACCTGACGGGCCAGCGCGTCCTCGACCTCGGCTGCGGCGCGGGCCTCATCGGGGCGTGGGCGGCGAGCCGGGGCGGGCAAGTCACACTAGTAGACGGCGACCTCCAGAGCGTGCGGAGCAGCGAGCGGACGCTGGCCGCGAATGCGCTTCCCGGCGAGGTCATTCACTCCGACGTGGACGCGGCCCTCGGCGAGCGGCAGTTCGACGTGATGCTGACCAATCCGCCGTTTCATGTCGGGCGCGGCGTGGTCCTCGACGTGGCCCGCGAATTCATCGCCACCGCCGGGCGCCGCCTCGTTCCCGGTGGCCGGATGTTCCTCGTCGCCAACGAGCCGCTGCCCTACGAACAGGCCCTCGGGGCGCTCGGCACGGTGCGTGAAGTGGTCCGCGAGCAGGGCTTCAAGGTGCTGGAACTGCGGCGGGCGGAGTAAGAGAGCGAGTCCGAACGGCGGGTGGGAACCTTTGACCCTCTGACCTCGTATTCCCTGAGATGTCCGAATGCTGTTGCTTTCCCGAAGTTGTTTCGCCGCTCCTGGTGTTTTCCTGACCTGCTCGACGCGTCCCTGGTCGTCCGTCTTACTCACGTCTTTACCGGAGAGGGGCTCAGAGCAAGGTCTCTGCTAGACTGACCCGCTTAAGGCCACTGGCCCCCACACCCCATTTTCACATCTCAGGAGTCCTCAATGGCTGAACCTGTCAAAACCCGCGTTCGTCCCAAGGCCAAGCCCGTTGCCGAGGAGGCACCGGCGGAGAGCAAAATCATCACGCCCGACAAGCCGCGCACCCGCCGCAAGGTGACTGCCGACGCGGCGCCCGCTGCGGCTCCGGCGGCCCAGGCCACCGACGCTGCCCCGCCCGCGCCCAAGCCGGCCCCTAAACCCGCTGCCAAGCCTGCCGCAAAGAAAGCCGCGCCCAAAAAGGCGGTGACCCCCGAGGCGGCAGCAGACGCTGCGACCGACACCGCCGAAGCTGCACCGGCTCCCAAAAAGGCCCGTGCCAAGCCGGCAGCCAGCACCAAGGCAGCCGACGAGAAGCTGACCGACGACAAGCCGGCAGCTCCTAAGAAGCTGCTGCCAAAAAGGCGGCGCCCAAGAAAGCTGCCGCCGCTGAGGGTGCCGAAGCCGCTGAAGAGGCACCCGCAAAAGCTGCGCCCAAGGCCAAGGCGGGCGGCACCAAGGCCGCTGCGACCAAGGCGGCGCCTGTCAAACCCGCCGCTGGTGGCCCCGCTGAAAAGCCCTACTACCAGCACCCCAGCATTCAGGAACTGCTCAAGGCAGGCAAGGCCGCCGGCATCCTGGCGAGCGAAGATATCGCTACGGCGCTGGCTGCCGCGCTCGAAGCGCATGGGCTCGACCCCGAAAGCCCTGACGCCTTCGAGGATATGCAGGTCTACCTCGCCGGGCAGAACATCGAAGTGCAGGACCTCGACGAGGACGAAGACGAACTTGAAGGCGACGACGCCGACACCGAGGACGCGGTGCCCGGTACGGCCCAGGCGCAGCAGGACGACGACGAGGAAAAGTACTTCGACGATATGCCCCGCGCCGTCAGCAACGACCCGGTGCGCCAGTACCTCCACGAGATCGGGCGCGTTTCGCTGCTGACCCTTGAAGAAGAAATCGCACTCGCCCGCCGCATCGAGGAAGGCGAAGAAGCCCGCAAGCAGCTCGAAGAAGACGAAAGCCTCGACGACCGCTCGCGCCGCCGCCTGATGCGCCAGATGGAAGACGGCGCCGCCGCCCGGCAGGGCCTGATTGAAGCCAACCTGCGTTTGGTCGTCTCTATCGCCAAGAAGTACACCGGGCGTGGGCTGGGTTTCCTCGACCTGATTCAGGAAGGGAACCAGGGCCTGATTCGTGCGGTCGAGAAGTTCGAGTACCGCCGCCGCTACAAGTTCTCGACCTACGCGACGTGGTGGATTCGTCAGGCGATCAACCGCGCCATCGCCGACCAGGCGCGCACCATCCGTATCCCGGTGCACATGGTCGAAACCATCAACAAGCTGACCCGCACCGCCCGGCAGCTCCAGCAGGAGCTCTCGCGCGAGGCGACCCACGAGGAAATCGCCGAAGCGATGGGCCCCGGCTGGGACGCCGCCAAGGTGGAAGAGGTCCAGAAGGTCAGCCAGGAGCCCGTCTCGCTCGAAACGCCTATCGGTGACGAGAAGGACAGCTTCTACGGCGACTTTATCCCCGACGAGAACCTCGATTCGCCGGTGGACAACGCCGCCAAGACGCTGCTCTCCGAAGAGCTCGAAAAGGCGCTGGGCAAGCTCACCGAGCGCGAGGCGATGGTTCTCAAGTTCCGCAAGGGGCTGGTCGATGGCCGCGAGCACACCCTCGAAGAAGTCGGCCAGCGCTTCAGCGTGACCCGCGAACGTATCCGCCAGATCGAGAACAAGGCGCTGCGGAAGCTCAAGTACCACGAGAGCCGCACCCGCAAGCTGCGCGACTTCCTCGACTGAACTCCGCCTTTTGAGCTGCCCCTGCCCGCGTGGTGGGGGCCGTTTTTTGGCTCTGGCGGTGGGCACTGGCGCTCTAACACTCTGACAGCACTAGGAACTTTTCTACGTGTCCGGCATAGTGAGCGGCACCATGACAGTGCTTAATACGACTGAGCTTAAGATCGAGGGTGCCGTGTGACCACGGCGGCTAGTCCGCTTCCTATAGATGAGTCGCCGCAGACGGTGCCCTGGCGCCGGGCGCTGCTGGCGTTGCTGCCGCTGGCGTTTCTGGGGCTGATGCCCTGGGGAATCTGCCTGGGCCTGAGCGCCGTCATCCTGATCGGCCTGCGCTTTCCGGCGTGGGGGTCAGGGCGACTGCTGCTGTTTCTCTTCGTGATTGCAGTGGGGGCGCTGGTGCAGGTGCCCGGCGCGTGGAACTCGGGCGCCGGCCCCGGCCTCCTGATTGCCCTGGCTTCCGGCTATCTGTTGCAACTGCTGCTGGTGTTTCTGCTCCATTTTTCCCTGATCATGCTTGAAGAAGGCCAGCGCCGGGGGCTGCTGCTGGTACTGTTGCCGGCGCTCTTCGCCCCGCAGTGGGGGCTGGTGCCCGCGCTGCTGGGGGGCCTGCTGGCGCGTGAAGGCCCCGACGACCGCCTGTCAAGTCAGCGGGCGCCCACGCAGCGTCCGGTGTGGGTCACGGTGGCCGGGGCCGCTGCTGCCTTGGTTCTTCTCGGCGCACTGCTGCCGCACGCCCGAGTACAGGTTCAGGAAGTGGCGACCCGGCAGGCCGCGCCCCCCCCGCAGGAGGAAACCTCCTCGGACTGGAGTCTGAAGCCGGAGGACAGTGGCACGCGAAGGCAGGCCAAGCCGGCGGCGAACGCGCCCTTTATGGTCAAGTTCGATGAGGACCGGCTGGCGCTGCCGCCTGTCGAGCTGCTATTGCTGTTCAGCGCTCTGTTGTTGGCAGCGTTGGGGATCATCCTGTGGCGCACGACAGGCGGCGAGAAGATGCCCGCCCTGACCCTGCCGGAAAAACTGATGGTCGCAGGCCTGACCCTGACGTTCCTCCTGACCCTGCTCGCGGCGCTCCTGATTCAGGGCAAGGGGCAAACTGCTTCCCAGACCCTGGAACAAACGCAGGACACCATGAAAGAGGCAGGCCGAAAGATACGTGAAATGGTGCCTGAACAGGCGGCCCATACCGTCAACGGCACCGGATTTTTCAATGCCTTGAGCTGGGTGACGTTGGCTGCCGCGGTCCTTGTTGTCGGTCTGCTGCTGCTCAGGTTGCGGCGCCCCCGCCTGCGCCTCGCTGCTCAGGACGTGGAAGCGACGGACGATACGGCTTCTGCCACTGCCCCGGCGCCCGCCCTGCACCGCGTTCGCCTCGCTTATCGCCGCGCTGAGGACGCTTTGCAGGAGGCCGGACACGCCCGCACCCCCGCCGAAACGCCCGCCGGGTACGCGGCGCGGCTGAGTGCCCAGTTGCCCGACCTCGCCGCGCCGCTCCAGACCCTCACCCGCGTCTACGAGCCGGTCCGCTACGGCGGGCACGTGACCGACGAAGACGCCGACGCCGCCGAATCCGCCGCTGAGCGCGTGGCCGACCTCGCTCCCCTCCTGCGCCCCCCCGACCCGGAAGGAACCCTATGACTGCACCCACCCCGACGGCTCCTGGCCTGACGCCCGCCCCCCAGACCCAGCCTTTCGCCGCCGAAATCATCGCCAACGTCGCCCGCGTGCTTGTCGGCAAAGAAGACGTGACCCGCCTCGCGCTCGCCGCCATTCTCGCCGGAGGACACGTGCTGCTCGAAGACGCGCCCGGCACCGGCAAAACCGTGCTGGCGCGCGCGCTGGCCGCCAGCCTGGGCCTCGATTTTCGCCGCGTGCAGTTCACCCCCGACCTGCTGCCGAGTGACGTGACCGGGGTGAGCGTGTTCCGGCCCGCCACCGGCACCTTCGAGTTCGTGCCGGGGCCGATTTTTACCGGCATCCTGCTCGCCGACGAAATCAACCGCGCCACCCCCAAAACGCAGTCCGCGCTGCTCGAGGCGATGGGGGAGGGGCAGGTCAGCGAGTCGGGCGTGACCCACCGCCTGCCGCAGCCTTTCGTCGTCATCGCCACCCAGAACCCGGTGGAGCACGAGGGCACCTACCGCCTGCCCGAAGCGCAGCTCGACCGCTTTTTGCTGCGGCTCTCGGTGGGGTATCCGTCGCTGGAACAGGAAGTGGAGATGCTTGCGCGATTGCAGGAGCGCCACCCCTTGCAGGATCTGCGGGCCGTCGCCGCGCCCGCCGACCTGCTCGCCGCGCAGGCGCAGGTGCAGCAGGTGACGGTCAGCTCCGATGTCCGGCGCTACCTCGCCGCGCTCGCCGCCCGCTCGCGCCAGCACCCGCAGGTCACGCTCGGCGGCGGCCCGCGTGCCAGCCTCGCGCTTCAGGGGGTTGCGCAAGCCCTCGCCTGGACGCAGGGGCGCACCTTCGTCACGCCGGACGACGTGCAGCAGGCGGCGCCGGGCGTGCTGGCCCACCGCCTCTCGCTGGGCATCGAGGCCCGGATGCAGGGTCTGAGCGCCGCCGACGTGGTGCGCGAGGTGCTGGCCGCCGAACCCGTGCCGGTGGAGAAAGGCCCCGGTGAGCGCGACATGGGTGAGCGCGGGACAGGCGAGAGGGGGCCAAGCGAGAGAAATACAGCCGAGGTGCGCGGCGCATGACCTCGCTGCTGGTCGCCCTGATCTGGGCGCTGGCCCTTGCGTTCGTCGCGGCGATGCTGTGGTGGCTCTACCGTCAGCCGCCGGAAGTCACGCTGACGCGGGAGCTGCCCCGCGCCGGGTTCAGTGGCGGCGAGGTGCCGCTGACCGTGCGGCTGGGCCTGCGCAGTCGCCTGCCGGTGCGCTACGTCCTCGAAGACCCCACGCCCGGCTCGGTGGTCCCCCGCGCCGCCGTCAACTTTGCGGGGGACGTGCTCGGCGAGCGCCAGAGCGAACACCAGACGCGGGTGATCCTGGGCCGCCGCGGCGAGTTCGACTGGCCGGGCGCTACCCTGCGCTGGGCCGACCCGCTGGGGCTGTTCTGGCGCTCGCGCCCGCTGCACGAGCCGACCCGCCTCGAAGTGTTTCCCGGCACCCACGGCCTGCTGCTGCCCGACCTGCTGCGGCCCCTGCTCTCGGAAGGCGGGCTGTCGCGGACGCTGGGCCTTGAAGATGCCCTCAGCCTGCGCGGGGCGCGGGAGTACGTGAGCGGCGACCCGCCGGGGCGCATCCACTGGCGGCTCTCGGCGCGGCAGGCGGGCGAGCCGGGCGGCGGGCTGATGGTGCGCGAACTGGAAAGAACGGCGGCGAGCAGCCTGACCGTTTACCTCGACACCTCGGCGGGCAACGACATCTACCTCGAAAGCGCGGTGCGGCTCGCCAGCAGTCTGATTACCGAGGGGCTGGCGCTGGGGCTGCCTGTTTCGCTGGCGACGGCGGGCGCCCAGACCCCCACCGGACGCGGGGAGGACGCGGCGCAGGCGGCTCTGCTCGCGCTCGCGCAGGTGCGGCTGACACCGGGGGGAGAGCCCCGTATATTGCCTCCCCGCAGCGGCAGCAACCTCATCATCCTGACCATGCTCGGCGGACCGGTCCTCACCGAGCAGGCCATGCGGGCGCGCGCCACCGCCAGCCGCGTGACCATCCTGGCGCTGCCCGAGGGCTTTTACCTGGAGCCCGGTGAAAACCCGCGCCGCCAGTGGGCCGCCGTGCCCGATACGGTGCGCGACCTGGAGCGGCAGGCGGGGGCGCTGGCCGCGGCCGGCATCCTGGTTTTCGTGCTGCGCGGCAATCAGAGCGTGTTGCGGTTGGGGGTATAAGACGATTTAAAATTGAGTCCCGGACATTCCTGGGCGCAGTTTTGCGCGGAGCGCATGGAAAAAATACGGTTTTAAGGAGATGGACGGGCATCCGGTGCCTTTCCGGATGTTCGGGAATCGGATTAAAACCGTATCAGCTCCGTATCAACAGGGCCAGGGCCTGAAACTGCCCACGGGACATAAAGGCGGGCTCAGCCTGCGGGCGGCTCCGGCTTGCTAGCGTAGGGCCATGAGCGACAACGGAAACAAGCCAGTCAAGACCGAAGACGAAATCAGCAACGTCGACTTGCAGTTCATGGGCACCCACGACGAGAAGAGCGAACTGGACGCCGCCGTCAAGGCCGAAAGCAAGTCCGCTGCGATGGCCGACAAGGACGGCGTGGACAAGGTCGACGTGATGAGCGCCCAGAGCATGGACGCCTCCGACCCGCCCAGCACCAACATGGGCGACGCCGACCGCGACGACAGCGACGACAAGAGCAGCGTGGGCTGAGGCCACACGGCTTTCCAGGGCAGACCGGCAATAAGCTGGTCTGCCTTTTTCGGTGCCCCGCAGTGTTCACTCGGGGCGGTATTGCCCGCTCAGCTCCGTATGAGACCCTCTCCCGCGAGACCGTTGACCCTGGGAGGAGGCAGAGCTGTGATACGGCTTCAAATTGAGTCCCGGACATGTCGGGGCGCAATTTTGCGCGGAGCGCATAGAAACAATGGTTCGTGCAGTTTTGTGGTCGTTACAGAGGGCGATCAAGATCTTGCTGTCTAGGACGCCATTTGCGCTCCCCCATCCCAACCTCCCCCGCAAGGAGGGAGGGACAAAAAACGCCGTGTTTATCGCAGCTTGGTTAGCTGAATTCCAAAACTGCACGGACTATTGATAGAAAAAATACGGTTTTAAGGAGATGGACGGGCATCCGGCGCCTTTCCGGATGTTCGGGAATCGGATTAAAACCGTATGAGGCACGGAGGGGCGGCCCCGTCCAGTCAAGCCCGAACGTCACCTCCCCCCCGAACCCCTCAGCGCCGCGCCTGCCTCAGCGCCTGCTCGATGTCCGCCCAGAGGTCTTCGGGGTCCTCAATCCCCACCGACAACCGCACCAGCCCCGGCACGATGCCGTGCGCGTTCAGCACTTCCTCGCCGAGCAGTTGGTGGGTGGTGCTCGCCGGGTGGCTGCTCAGGCTCTCCACGTCGCCGAGGCTGACCGCCTGCGTAAAGAGCTGTAGCGCGTCCAGAAACTGCTGCGCGGCCGCAAAATCCCCGAGATCCAGGCTGACGATGCCGCCGAAGCGCCCCGACATTTGCCGCCGGGCGAGGTCGTGGCCGGGGTGCTCAGGCAAGCCGGGGTAGTACACCTTCAGGTCGCCCCGCGCCGCCAATCGCTCGGCGATAAGGTGCGCCCCCGCGCAGTGGGCCTCCATCCGCAGCGGCAACGTCTTCATGCCGCGCAGCAACAGGTACGCCTCGAACGGCCCGAGGCTGGCCCCGACATGCCGCAGCCCGTGCAACCGCAGGTCGAGCAGGGTGGCGGCGTCCCCGGCGACTACGCCCCCAATCACGTCGCCGTGCCCACCGAGGTACTTGGTGGCCGAGTGCATCACGAGGTCGGCCCCGAACTCAGCAGGCCGCGTCAGGTACGGGGTGCTGAAGGTGTTGTCCACCACCAGCCGCGCCCCGGCGCCGTGGGCGAGGTCGGCCACTTCGCGCAGGTCGGTCAGGCGCAGGGTGGGGTTGCTCGGCGTTTCCAGCCACACCAGCCGCGTCCGGTCGGTCAGCCGCCCGCGCAGGTCCGCCGGGTCTTTGGCCTCCCACACCCGGATGCCGAACTTGGGCAGCATGTCTTGCAGCAGCCCCTCGGTGCCGCCGTACAGCGGGGCGAGAAAAGCCACCTCATCGCCGCTCCGCAGCAGCGTCAACAAAATGGCGCTCGCTGCTCCCATGCCGCTGGCAAAGGCGAGGGCGTCCTCTGTTCCTTCCAGGCTGGCGAGCTTTTCCTCGAAGGCCCGCACGGTGGGGTTGCTCAGGCGCGAATAGAAGTGGCCCTGTTCCTCTCCGGCAAAGAGCCGCTGCCCGCGCGCCGCGTCGCCATACCCGAAGGTGGACGTGGCATAGATCGGCATGGCGTGCGCCCCGGTCGCCGGGTCGAGACCATGCCCGGCGTGAACGGCCCGCGTGCGGAAACGTGCTGAGTTGTCCATACGTCTCTAGAATAAGCGACAAAACAAACGATTGTTAGGCGCGTCCGGGAATGAATGCCGGGATGAACGGCCAGCGAGAGGACCGAAGAAAAAAGCCGCCCGGCAGGACGACCTTTTTCTATCTTGTTTCTATCTTGCTGGTGCGAGAGAAGGGACTTGAACCCTCACATCCTACGGATACTAGATCCTAAGTCTAGTGCGTCTACCAATTCCGCCACCCTCGCATGGGTGCCTGAACGGAAAAACCCCGCCGTGTTAAGAGGCGGGGCGAGGTGGGGTGGAATATGGGACTTGAACCCACGGCCTCCGCTTCCACAGAGCGGCGCTCTAACCGACTGAGCTAATTCCACCATGCCCGTTCAGGCTCAAGCAGTGTAGGGGAGAGGACCGAATGTGTCAACGGCCCAGGTTGGGCTCAGCGGCTCGCGTTCAGCCGAGCGGCAAATTTTATACCGAGTCAAGACAACCCCCAGTGCTCAGTCAAGTGCCGGTGCGGGCCGAGTGCGCGGCGTACCCTGGCGGCACAATGGATTTCAATTTGCCTGATGACCTGCGCGAAGTGCAGGCGACCATCCGTGACTTCATGCTGACCCGCGTGGAGGACCGCGCCCAAGAAATCGAGCACACCAACAGCGTTCCGCCCGAACTCATCAAGGAAGCCGCCGACCTCGGCCTCTTTGGGCTGAGCATTCCCGAGGAGTACGGCGGCGTGGGCCTGAGCAGTCTGGGCCGCTGCGCCGTGTACGAGGCGATGGGGCAGGGGCACATGGGCTTTGGCGGCATGATTTCGGCGCACGCCAGCATTGGTACGAGCGGGCTGGTCAAGCTCGGCAACGAGGAGCAAAAGCAGCGTTTCTTGCCGCGCATGGCGGCGGGCGAGTGCATCGCGGGCTTTGCGATTACCGAGCCGAGCAGCGGCAGCGACGCGGGCAACATCCGCACCAAGGCCGTCAAGAAAGGCGACGTGTACGTGCTCAACGGCACCAAGCACTACATCTCCAACGCGCCGATTGCTGGGCTGCTCACCGTCATCGCCATCACCGATCCGGCGCAGGGCTCGCGCGGCATGAGCGCCTTCCTCGTCGAACCGCAGAGCACCCCCGGCGTGAGCATCGGCAAGATCGACGAGAAGATGGGCCAGAAGGGCGCACTCTCCGCCGAAGTCATCTTCGAGGACGCCGAGATTCCCGCCGCCAACCTGCTGGGGCCGGAAAACCGGGGCTACCGCGAGGCGCTCGGCATCCTGACGAACGGGCGCGTGGGCATCGCCGCCCGCTCGACCGGAGCCATGCAGCGCCTGCTCGACCTGTCGGTGGCGCACGCCCAGACCCGCGAGCAGTTCGGCAAGCCGATTGCCGAGTTCCAGGCGGTGCAGTTCATGCTGGCCGAGATGGAAGTCGCCATCCAGACCAGCCGGGTGCTGTGGCAAAAGGTCGCCTGGATGGTGGACCAGGGCCAGGATGTCAAGCGCATGGCGAGCGTCGCCAAGTACCACGCCACCGAGATGCTCTCGCAGGTGGCCGACAAGGCCGTGCAGGTCGCGGGCGGCATGGGCTACGTCAAGGACGCTCCTTTCGAGCGCTTCTACCGCGACCAGCGCCTGCTGCGCATCTACGAAGGCACCAGCGAAATCCAGAAGGTCATCATCGCCGCCGAACTGCTCAGGCGCTGAGGATGAGGGAGGACGGGCAGCCGGGAGACGGGCCGCTCAGTCCTCCTGGACCTGCACTCCTTTCCAGAAGGCGACCCGCCCGCGAATCTGCCGGGCGGCGTCTTTCGGTTCGGGGTAAAACCACGCGGCGTCAGGGTTGCGCTCGCCTCCGACCTCCAGGGTGGAGTAGCTCGCCGTGCCCTTCCAGGGGCAGACGGTGTGGGTGTCACTGGGGCGCAGAAACTCCTGGCGCACGCTTTCCAATGGAAAATAGTGGTTGCCTTCCACGACCACGGTGTCACTGCTGCGGGCGATGATCTGACCGTTCCAGGTGGCTTTCATGCCTTCAGAGTAGTGCGAAATACGGCTCCCTGAACTGCGGCTGACATTTCCCTGACATAGTAGGTGAGAATCAGGAGGATTGTCATGGTCTTGTCAAAATTCATGCCCCACAACCCCAAGTTTGCCGCCAAGTTCGCCGAGGCCGCCCAGAACGCCCACGCGACGGCGCAGGCCCTTGTCGATCTGCTCGAGAACTACACCGATGTGGAACGGAAGGTCCAGCGCGTTCTCGACTTCGAACACGAGGGCGACCGGATCACCAGTGAGGTGACCAACCTGCTGGCCGAGTCGTTTATCGTGCCGTTCGACCGCGAAGATATTCTGGCGCTCAACGCCGAACTCGACGACCTCGTCGACGATATGGAGGAAGCCGCCAGCAAGCTCAGCCTCTACCGCATCGAGCGTCCGCTGCCGCAGATGGCGCAGCTCGCCCGCGTGGTGGAGCAGCAGTGCGCCCTGCTCGCGCAGGGAATGCCGCTGATCGAGGACGGCAGGATGGTCGACGAACTGCGCCAGCTCTCGCAGAAGATTCGCGCTCTGGAAGACGAGGGCGACCGCATCAGCGACGAGGTGGCCCGGCACCTGTACGACGGCGTGACCGAGGTGCCGCAGATGATCGTGGCGATGCGCTCGGGCGAGATTCTCAACCTGATCGAAAACGCCTCCGATCAGGCGCAGCGGATCGCTCGCACCGTCGAGAGCATCCTGCTCAAGAACGCGTAAGGGACAGAGGAGACCAGAGCCAGCATGGAAACTGCACTGATCGTCCTGATCGTCATCGTCGCCCTTGCCCTGATCTTCGACTTCATCAACGGCTTTCACGACACCGCCAACGCGATTGCCACCTCGGTCGCCACCAAGGTGCTCACACCGCAGCAGGCCATCGCCATGGCGGCGGTCCTGAACGTGGTGGGCGCCCTGACCGGCACTGCCGTCGCCAAGACGGTCAGCAAGGACATCATCGCGCCCGAGTTTGCCACGCTGGGACTAGTGGCCGCCGCACTGATCAGTGCCGTCGTCTGGAACCTCTTTACCTGGTGGAAAGGCTTGCCGAGCAGTTCCAGCCACGCCCTGATCTTCAGCATGGTCGGCGCGGGCGTAGCGGCGGGCGGCTGGGCCACTGTGATTCCCAAGGGCGTCATCAAGACGTTGCAGGGCCTGCTCTACAGCCCGCTTCTCGGGTTCGTGACGCCGATCATCCTGATGACGCTGCTCTCGTGGCTGGTGCTGCGCTGGATGAAACCCCGCGCCGTGACGCGCAATTTCCGTATCCTGCAAATCCTGAGCGCGGCGTTCATGGCCTACTCGCACGGGCGCAACGACGCGCAAAAGACGATGGGCATCATCACCTTCGCCCTGAGCGCCTACTTCGGCAGCCAGATCGACATCATTCCTCACTGGGTGATCTACGCCTGCGCCACCGCTATGGGCCTGGGCACCGCCACTGGCGGCTGGCGCATCATCAAGACGATGGGCTTCAAGGTCGTGGACCTCAAGCCGGTGGACGGCTTCGTGGCCGAAACGAGCGCGGCGCTGATCATCGACGGCGCTTCCAGTCTGGGGATTCCGGTCAGCACCACCCACACCATTTCGAGCGCCATCATGGGCGTGGGCACCACCAAGGGCTTCAGAAAGGTGAAGTGGCAGGTCGCCGGCAAAATCGTGCAGGCGTGGGTCTTTACCATTCCGACCTGCATCGTGCTGGGCTGGGTCGTGCACAAGGCGATCTTGCTGGCGGGCGGGAACTGAGCGCCTAGCAAGCAGAAAGAGAGGCCCCGGCATGTGCGCTGGGGCCTTTGCTTTGGATGATACAAGGGCGTTTTGCGTTTTTGACCCTCTCCACCTGTGGGAGAGGGCCTTGCGAAGCAAGGGGTGAGGGGGAACCCAGACCAGTTCTGAGGCAACCTCATTCCATATTCCATCAAATGCTCTAGTTCCTGAAAATCACTTCCTCCCGCCCGAAAGACCGCCACGCCAGCCAGCCGAGCAGCGCGGTGCCAAGCAGGTTGGCGACGACAGCGGCGAGCGTGTGCAGGGGCGTGATCTGGCCCTTCACCACGTCCAGAATGGCGACCATGCTGCCGAAAAGGGGAACGGCGTAGAGCCAGTCGCCCACCTTGAGAAAGTCGGAAAACTGGAGCATGACCGCCGGCAGGACGATCAGCAGCGAGAGCGGCGAGACGTAGGTCTGCGCTTCCTTGTACGAGCGGGCGTAGATGCTCAGGGCGATCAGGACCGCCGAGATCAGCAGCGCCACGCTCAGCACGATGACCACCATCGCCGCCAATGAGCCGAGGGTCAGCGTGAGTTGCCCGCCCATCACCTGAAGGGCCTCGGGGTCCACCACAGCGCGTTTGGAGAGGACCGCCGTCACCAGCCCGGTGCCGAGGAACCCCAGCAGGCTGAAGAATCCGGTGGCGAGCGCCATCAGCGTGGTCGCCAGCAGCTTGCCCGCCACCACCTCGCCCCGGCGCACCGGGGAGATGAGCAGGCTCTCTAAGGTGCCGCGCTCCTTTTCGCCCGCCGTGGAGTCCAGCGCCGTCGCCATGCCGCCGTTGAGCAGGAAACTCAGCATCAGCATCGGCACCACGAAGGCGAGCATCCCCGCGCTGCGCTCCTGCGGGGGGCTGGCGTCCACGGGTTTGACCTGCACCGGGGTCAGCACTGTTTCGCTCAGGCCCAGTGCGGTCAGGCGCTGCCGGGTGAGCGAGCGGTTGTAGGTGTCCACCGCGTCCTTGACCTTGGCGTAGGCCCCGGTCTGGCTCTTGAGGTTGCCGAGCTTGGCGTAGAGCTCCAGCGTGCCCTGCGTGTTGCCGGCCTGCGTCGGCAGGGGGCTGGGCGCCCGGAGGACGGCCTCCGCCTCGCCGCTGCGGACCGCCTGCACCGGGTCTTTCACCGTAATGAGTTCCACGCCCGTGCCGCCGCTTCCATTGCGGGTCAGCGTGCGGCGCAGTTCTGCGGGCAGCGTGCCGATGACGCCGACCTTCTGAGCTTCCTTCGCCTGTCCGCCCATCAGGTTGCCCAGCAGCAGCGGCATCCCCAGCGTAAGCAGCGGCAGCACCAGCAGCGGCAGCAAAATGGTGCTCAGCAGCGTGCGGCGGTCGCGCAGGGTAGAGAGCAGGTCGCGCCAGGCCACGTTCCAGACCATGCGGGGGCGTAGGCCGTTGCTGCTGCGGTGGTCAGACTGCACGGGGCTCGCCTCCCTTCAGCAGCGTGAAGAAGGCCCGTTCCAGGTTGCGCTCGCCGGTCCGCTCCAGAATCGCGGGAATGGTGTCGAGCGCGACGAGTTCGCCCTGGTGGAGAATTGCCACCCGGTCGCAGACTTCCTCGGCCTCGCTCATCACGTGGGTGGAATACAGCGTGAGCCGCCCCGGAGCGCGGGTCTGCGCCACGAAGTCGAGCAGCGTGCGCCGGGCGAAGATGTCGAGTCCACTCGCCGCTTCATCCAGCACCAGCACGGCGGGGTCCTGAATCACGGCGCGGGCGATGATGACTTTTTGCTTCATGCCGGTGGAATACTCGCCGGCCCGCGTGTCCAGCGTGCGCCCGAGTTCCAGCCGGTCGTCGAGTTCGGCAATGCGGGCCTCGGTCTGCGCGCGGCCCATGTCGTAGAGCGCGGCGAACGAGCGCAGCACCTCGCGCCCGGTCAGGCGGGCAGGCAGGCCCATGCCGCCGTTGACCACGCCGATTTGCCGGCGCACCGCTTCGGCGTCCCGCTGGGTGTCGAGCCCGGCCACCGTCACGCTGCCGGACGTGGGGGAGAGCAGCGTCGCCAGAATACGCAGCAGCGTGGTTTTGCCCGCGCCGTTGGGACCGAGCAGCCCGAACACTTCGCCGTCGCGGGCCGAGAACGTCACGTCCCGTAGCGCCTGAAAGGAGCCGTAGGACTTGGAAAGGTGCTGAATGTCGAGCATAGGACGACCTTATAGAGTATTTGACAAAAAGGTGTCACAACTTTTTGTCGAGCGGACTGGGACAGCTCGCAGAGAGCGAGTACAAAACACTGAGCAGGATGGAGAATGGAGCGGGTGGCGGTGCTGTTCCGACGCACGCGCAATTCGGAGAACTGCTCAAGAGATTGAGCATGAGGCGGGGGTTTGGGGCGAACACTCCCTGTTACGCTGCCCTGTGCCCTCACGTTCCCCCCAGGCGTCCTCTAAATCCCGTCCTCTGAGCGAACAGAACCCGCCGCCCGTGTGGTTCGGCGAGTATCTGTCGCGCCTGCGGGACACCTACGCGCCCGAGCTGCCGCCTCCGCGCCAGTTTCCCGACCCGCTCGGGGGGCTGATCCGGACCATCCTCTCGCAGCAAAACACCCGCCGGGTCGCGCAGCGGCAATGGGAGGTGCTGACCGCCACCTACCCGCAGTGGGAAGCGGCGCTGCTTGACGGTCCTGACGGTATCGAGGCCACGCTCAAGTCGGCGGGCGGCGGCCTCTCGCGCATGAAGGCCGACTACATCTACGGCATCCTCGCCCACCTGCAAGAGCACCACGGCGGCCTGAGCCTGCGCTTCCTGCGCGAGTTTCCCCACACCCCAGAGGGCCACGAGCAGGCGCGGCAGGCCCTCGCCGCCTTGCCGGGGGTCGGCCACAAAACCGTCGCGCTGGTGCTGCTGTTTGACCTGCGCCGCCCCGCCATGCCGGTGGATGGCAACATGGAACGGGCGGCCAAACGGCTCGAACTCGTGCCCGCCGCTTGGAACAGCCACAAGGTCGAGCGCTGGTACGCCGAGGTCATGCCCGCCGACTGGGAGACCCGTTTTGCCCTCCACATCTCCGGCGTGCGGCACGGGCGCGACACCTGCCGCAGCAAGCACCCGCTGTGTCCTCAATGCCCCCTGCGCGAGTTCTGCCCGAGTGCATCGATTTTTGAGCTGGGCGAGGCGGGGGAGCGGGAGCCGTCCGAGTTGGAGTGGTAAGGGTTGAGACTTGGTATGTCCCTTCTGGGGATGGAGGTCAGTGCGAGAAAGATTACCCTCGCTATTGACCCTCTCCCCTTGCGGGAGAGGGCCTTGCGAAGCAAGGGGTGAGGGGGCGTACAGACCAGTGCAGCCAGCCCTTCAATCCACACAACTCCTCCTCACCCCTCAATAAATATGAAACTCCCGCAGCCCCGTTTCCTCGCTGTACTGCGTATCCACCGCCTGCACGCGGGCGTGGGGCGGGCCGCGCCGCAACCAGTGCAGCAGCCGGTTCAGGGCGTCCTCGTCGCCCTCGGCAATGACTTCGACCTTGCCGTCGCTGAGGTTCTCGGCGTAGCCATGAAGGCCCAGGTCGCGGGCGTACCGCTGAACGAAGAGCCGGTACCCGACCCCCTGAACGTGTCCGGAAACGAGTGCAGTCAGGCGCATGGGGGTCAGCTTAGCGGGCGGGCCGGAGCGCTAGCATGGCGGGGTCCACAAAGCAGGAGACAGGAGGCACACAGATGACGGCACAGACGGTGACGGGCGCAGTCGCGGCGGCTCAACTCGGAGCGACGCTGCCCCACGAACACGTGATTTTCGGCTACCCCGGCTACGCGGGCGACGTGACGCTCGGGCCATTCGACCACGCGGCAGCGCTCGCAAGCTGCACCGAAACGGCGCGGGCGCTGCTGGCGCGCGGTATTCAGACGGTGGTGGACGCCACCCCCAACGACTGCGGACGCAACCCGGCCTTCCTGCGCGAGGTGAGCGAGGCAACCGGCCTCCAGATTCTGTGCGCGACCGGCTTTTATTACGAGGGCGAGGGCGCCACGACCTACTTCAAGTTCCGCGCTTCTCTGGGTGACGCCGAAAGCGAAATCTACGAGATGATGCGGACCGAGGTGACCGAGGGCATCGCCGGCACCGGCATCCGCGCCGGGGTCATCAAGCTGGCGAGCAGCCGCGACGCCATCACCCCCTACGAGCAACTGTTTTTCCGGGCGGCGGCGCGGGTGCAGCGCGAAACCGGCGTGCCGATCATCACCCACACTCAGGAAGGCCAGCAGGGACCGCAGCAAGCCGAGCTGCTGACCTCGCTCGGCGCGGACCCGGCGCGCATCATGATCGGGCACATGGACGGCAACACCGACCCGGCCTACCACCGCGAGACGCTGCGCCACGGCGTGAGCATCGCCTTTGACCGCATCGGCTTGCAGGGCATGGTGGGCACCCCCACCGACGCCGAGCGGCTAAGCGTGCTGACCACGCTGCTCGGCGAGGGCTACGCCGACCGGCTGCTGCTCTCGCACGACAGCATCTGGCACTGGCTGGGACGCCCGCCGGCCATCCCCGAAGCCGCCTTGCCCGCCGTCAAGGACTGGCACCCTCTCCACATCTCCGACGACATCTTGCCTGATCTGCGGCGCCGGGGCATCACCGAGGAGCAGGTGGGGCAGATGACGGTGGGCAACCCGGCCCGGCTGTTCGGGTAACGCGCTTTCGAGGGTAAATAATAAAGCGGCACCGGGAAGACATTCTCCCTGGTGCCGCTTGTGTTGCTGAAACTCAGTGGCCGTTCTGTCCAGCGCGCTCGCTCTGGAGCCTGCCACCGCCGAGCGCGTCTTCGAGGCGCACCGCGCGCTGCGGCGCATGATGCTCAGGGCTTCGTCGGCGCGCTGGCCGTTGGGGTCACGGGCGATGACCAGGGTCAGGCCGTTCTTGATGCCCTGGCCGAAGCGCTCGGCCTGCTCGGCGGGCACGCCCATGCGGCGCAGCAGCCGCACGTGGTCGCCGTGGTCACTGCCGGCGAGCGCGCCGAACAGCAGGCCCATGCCGGCGGTCCCGATGGTCACGAGGATCATCGCCATCAAGGCGCCGTTGCTGTAGATGCGGGTGTCGGGAATCAGGCGCAGCAGCACCCACACGGGGATCATCACGGCAATGCCGATCAGGGCGCCGTAGAGCGTGCCCTTGATGGCCGTGCCCGAGCCGCCCGGCGCGCCGGCTTCGGGGCTGATGCCGGTGGCCTGCGCGATGTCGTTTTCGGCCACCACGTCGGACAGGGCAAAACCGAGACGCTCGCGCTCGAAACCTCGCGCCTGCAAGGCGTCAAGCGCCTGCCGGGCCTGTGCGGGATCGGGAAAAAGGGCAACGACGCTTTCCATACCTGTTTTTTAGCATGTCATGAGTGCCCGGTGCGAGGGACAGGGCGGCAGCGCCCGAAGGTGCCATTTGCCCTGCTCTCATAGGCCCGGCGCTCCCTATACTTGCCCGCATGACTGGCGTCTTTTCTCCGAGCGTCCCCGGCCTGCCCCTGGCCGGGCTGGCGGTGCCCGACGCTGCCTTCGAGACCCGGATGCGCGAGGTGCTGCGCTCGGACGTGGAATTCATCGCCATCATCGGGGAAGACCTCGTCACGGCGGGCGGCAAACGGGTGCGCCCGCTGGTCACGCTGCTCGCGGCGCAGGCCCTGGGTGCCGGCCCCGACGCGCTGGCCACGTCTCACAGCTGGGACGAACTGCTGCGCCTGAGCGTGTGCGTGGAACTGCTGCACTCGGCCAGCCTGCTGCACGACGACCTGATCGACGACTCCGACAAACGCCGGGGTCAGGAAACGGCCTTCCGGCGCTTCGGCAACGTGGTCAGCGTGATGAGCGGCGACTTCATGCTGGCGCGGCTTCTCGGCGAACTCTCGGGGATGCCCGGCAGCCCGGCGCTCACCCGCGCCTTCGGGCAGGCGGCGAGCGTGATTTGCGAGGGCGAAGTCTTGCAGTTTCAGGTCGCGTCCTACGCCGATTATTCCTTCGAGAACTACTTTCAGGTCATTCACGGCAAGACGGCGGCGCTGCTCGAACTCGCGGCGCAGGCCCCGGCCATGCTGCTCGGTGCCGACGACAGCGCCCGCGACGCGCTCTCGACTTTCGGGCGCGAGTACGGCATGGCCTTTCAAATGCAAGACGACCTGCTCGACCTGCTCGGCGAGGAGGCGCAAATCGGCAAGCCGGTGGGCGGCGACCTGCGTGAGGGCAAGGCGACCTACCCGGTGCTGTGCCTGCTCGGCGGCCCGCACGACGCCGAGGTGCGCGCCATCCTCGAACGCCGCGCCGGGGAAGACGGCGACGTGGCGCGGATGATTGCGCTGGCCCGTCAGGAGCGCACCGACGACTGCACCCGCGAGGAGATTCGCCGCCGCGCCCGCCTCGCCATCGCTGCGCTGGACGCGCTGCCGCCCTCACCGGCCCGCACGGCGCTGGCCGCGCTGGCCGAACGCGAACTGAACCGCACCCATTGAGTCGGCTGAATTGACCGGGCTGAGGCAGGTCGTATGGAACCGCTCCCACACCCCGCGCCGTATCCTGTCCGGCGATGCTCACGCCTGACCTCGCCGCCCGCCTGCGCCTCGCTTTCGACGATGACCGTGACGCCGAGACTTTCCGGCTGCGGCTGGAGCGGTACGGCCCGGAACTGGCCGACAACCTGCGGGCGGTCTACGGAAACCACGCCGACGCGCTGATAGGCGAGCTTCTAGAAGTCATGCTGCACGCCTACCACGCCCGCCCCGCCGACCTCAAACGGCTCGACGAGGCGCGGCTGCTGCGCCCCGACTGGCTGCAAGGACCGGAGATGGTGGGCTACGTGGCCTACGTCGACCGCTTTGCCGGCACGCTCAGGGGCGTGGGCGAGCGGCTGGAGTATCTGGAAGGGTTGGGCGTGACCTACCTTCACCTGCTGCCGCTGCTCCGGCCCCGCGACGGCGAAAACGACGGCGGCTACGCGGTGCAGGATTACCGGAGCGTGCGCCCCGACCTCGGCACCATCGACGACCTCTCGGCGCTTGCCCGCGAGCTGCGGGGCCGGGGCATCAGCCTGGTCCTTGACCTGGTGCTCAACCACGTGGCCGAGGAACACGAATGGGCGGTGCGCGCCACAGCGGGCGAGGCCGCCTACCGCGACTATTTTCATATTTTTCCTGATCGCACGCAGCCCGACGCCTACGAGCGCACGCTGCCCGAGATTTTCCCTGACTTCGCGCCGGGTAATTTCACCTGGAACGGAGAAGCGGGCGGCTGGGTGTGGACCACCTTCAACCGCTCCCAGTGGGACGTGAACTGGGGAAACCCCGCCGTGTTCCGCGAGTATCTCGACCTCATTCTCACCCTCGCCAACCGGGGGGTGGAGGTCTTCCGGCTCGACGCCATCGCTTTTTTGTGGAAGCGGCTGGGCACCGACTGTCAGAACCAGCCTGAGGTCCACCGCCTGACCCACGCGCTGCGGGCGGCGACCCGCATCGTGGCCCCGGCGGTGGCGTTCAAGGCCGAGGCGATTGTGGCGCCGGGCGACCTGATTCATTACCTCGGCTCGCGCGACCACCATGGGCGGGTCTCCGACATGGCCTACCACAACTCGCTGATGGTGCAGCTCTGGAGCAGCCTCGCCTCGCGTGACACGCGGCTGCTCACGGCGGCGCTGGCGGCCTTTCCCCCCAAGCCGACGAACACGACCTGGGGCGTCTACGTGCGCTGTCACGACGACATCGGCTGGGCGATCGCCGACGAGGACGCGGCGCGCGTGGGCCTCAGCGGACCGGCGCACCGCCACTTCCTTTCGGACTTTTACAGCGGCGAGTTTCCCGGCTCCTTTGCGCGGGGACTGGTGTTTCAGCACCACCCACAGACCGGGGACCGCCGCATTTCGGGCACGGCGGCGAGCCTTGCCGGGCTGGACCTCGCGCTGGAAACGGGAGACGCCGAGCGGGTGAACGACGCGCTGGCGCGGCTGCTGCTCCTGCACGCGGTCATGCTCGGCTTCGGCGGGGTGCCGCTGCTGTACATGGGCGACGAACTCGCGCTGCTTAACGACACTGACTTTGCGGCCGTGCCCGCCCACGCCGCCGACAACCGCTGGGTTCACCGGCCGCAGATGGACTGGGAGCTGGTCGCCTCTGCCCAGGCCGACGCGGCGACCGGGCAGCCGGTCACGCCCGCCGGGCGAATGTTCGCCGGGCTGCGACACCTGCTCGCCGTGCGCCGCCGCACCCCGCACCTGCACGCCAGCACCGAGTCGCGTCCCCTCCCGAGTCCCGACCCCTGCGTGCTGCTGCTGCGGCGCGAGCACCCGACCGGCGTGCTGCTGCAGGTCTACAACTTCAGCGAGCACCACATCACTTTCCCGACGTGGCCCTTGCAGGAACAGCTCGGCGCCGTGGCCCACGACCTGCTCGGTGAGAGCCAGTTTCACCTGGGCGGGCCGGACCTCGCGCTCGAACCGTACCGGGCGCTGTGGCTGGTGGCGGGGGGGTAATTCCCGTCCCACTCATCAACCTTGCTTGTGGTATGCTCAACTTCGCTTATGGGTTCGGACGCCAAACATCGCCCTGTCTACGTCATCTCGGTGGCGGCGGAACTGGTGGACATGCATCCCCAGACGCTGCGGCTGTATGAGCGCAAAGGGCTGATTCGTCCGGGACGTTCGAGCGGCAAAACCCGGCTGTATTCCGAGCGCGACATCGAGCACCTGCGCGAAATCCGGCGGCTGACCCAGGAACTCGGCGTCAACNTTGCGGGTGTGGAAGAAGTCATGCGCCTGCAACACCAGCTCGACGACCTGCAACAGGAGTTCGAGGCCGAAATCGAGCGCATCGAGGACGAGTTGCGCGAGCAGGCGCGGCCCCGTGCCCTTCCCGCTCCCGACGCGCCGCCCGACCCGCGTGACCGCCCGGTCTACGTCATTTCCATCGCCGCCGAACTCGTGGACATGCACCCGCAGACGCTGCGGCTCTACGAACGCAAACAACTGATTCACCCAGGCCGCAGCAGCGGCAAGACCCGGCTGTACTCCGAGCGCGACATCGAACACCTACGCGAGATTCGGCGGCTGACCCAGGAACTCGGCGTCAACCTCGCGGGCGTGGAAGAAATCATGCGCCTGCGCCACGAACTCGATGCCTCGCGTGCCCACCTCGAAGGCAACGTCCGCCGCTTGCAGGACGACCTCAGCGAGCGCATGACGACCTGGCGCACCCTGCCTGCTCCGGAGTCAGAAGCGGGGCCGGAAGAAGACGCAGCGGCAGCGGATGCCGGAGAAGACCAGAACTGAGCATCAAGAACTGTCCTTAACTTTTCTGCGCGGCGTCAGATTGCTGAGAGAGCCGCGCTTTATTGTGTCAGATGCGCTCTCGCGTCCGTCTGCCGCTTTCCCCGTGCTGTGCCCCGAGGTCTTTTTGAATTTGAATGCCGCTTTGCCCCTGTCTCCCGTACCCGCCCGCCCACTGTGGGTGGTGGGAGACGTGCACGGCGCCCACGACAAATTGCGGGCGCTGCTGCTGGAGGCGGGCCTGACCGACGCACTCGGGCACTGGACCGGGGGCGCGGCGCACCTGGTGTTTCTGGGGGACTACGTGGACCGAGGCCCCGACGGTTTGGGCGTGCTGCGGCTGGTGCAGTCGCTTGAGGAGCAGGCGCTGGCGGCGGGCGGCGAAGTCACGGCGCTGCTCGGCAACCACGAGGTGATGCTGCTGGCGGCGGCGCTGTTCCGTGAGCAGGACCCGCGCGACCGCTTCGGCTTTTTCGATTACTGGCGCAGCAACGGCGGACAACTCACCGACCTCGAGCGCCTCGCTCCCGGCGACCTGGCTTGGCTGCGCGCGCGGCCTCTGCTTGCCCACGCGCAGGGCTGGCTGTTGCTGCACGCCGACTCGCCCTTTTACCTGGGCCTGGGCAACGACCCGCAGGAAGTCAATGTCCGGGTGGCCGAACTGCTGCTCAGCCCTGATCCGGGGCCCTGGGCGGCTTTCGCCAACGCGTTCGTGGACCGGCTGAAATTTGCTGGCGACGACGGCACGGCGCAGGCCCGCCGGCTGCTGGAGACCTACGGCGGCGAGCGGCTGGTGCACGGCCACACCCCCACCCCGCTGCTGTTGCAAGGGAGCGGTCAGGACTTGCCCGAAGGCCCCACGGTGCCGGTGCTCTACGCCGATGGCCTGTGTCTCGCGGTGGACAGCGGCATGGCGTACTTTCCCGATGCGGGGTTCGTCGCGCGGCTGGGTGAACTCGCGCCGGGGGGTCGAGCGGAGCGGGTACTTGCCGAACTCGTCACCTTGCCGCCGACTTTTCTGGACCTGGGTTCCCTCACCGCCACAGCGCTGCGCCCGTCCGGAGAAGGCTGAATCTTTCATGCTCGGATTCACGTCTCTCAATCCACAAATGCTGCTGCCGGGTTGCTCTAGACTGGGCTGATGCCTCTGCTGCTCGACCTGCACCCCGACCACTACCCGCTTGAGGGCTTTCGCCGCAAGCAACTGCTCGAATGGGTGTTCGTGCAGGGGGTCGGCACCTTTGACGCCATGACCAACCTGCCCGCCGGGTTGCGTGCCGAGCTGGAGAGCGAGTATCAGCTCAACCCCTTCCGCGACATCGAAACCGTGCGGAGCCACGACGGCTCGGTCAAATATCTGTTCACCCTCAACGACGGGCGGCAGATGGAAGCGGTGTACATGCCTTACCTCGACCGCAAGACCATCTGCGTCTCGACGATGGTGGGTTGCCCGGCCCGCTGCGCCTTTTGCGCCACCGGCAAGATGGGCTTCGGGCGCAACCTGACCCCCGGCGAAATCGTGGGGCAGGTGCTGGCGGTGGCCGGGGGCGAGGGCATTTCCCCGCGCGAAATTCGCAACCTGGTGTTCATGGGCATGGGCGAGGCGCTGCTCAACTACGAAAACAGCATGGCCGCCGCCCGCGTGCTGCTGCACCCCGACGCCCTGGGCATGAGCAAACGCCGCGTGACCCTCTCCACCGTGGGCATCGCCAAGGGCATTCGCCGCCTCGCCGAGGAAGACGACCTCGGCATCAAGCTGGCAATCAGCCTCCACGCCCCCGACGAAGAAACGCGACAGCAGATCATCCCGACCGGGGCGGCCAATTCCATCGAGGAAATCATGGCGGCGGCCCGCGACTATCAAGCGGTGACCGGGCGCCGCGTGACGATGGAATACACCATGCTGCGCGGCGTCAACGACCACCTCTGGCAGGCCGAACTGCTCGCCGACCGCCTGGACGGCCTGGTGAGTCACGTCAACCTGATTCCCATGAACCCCTGGGACGGCTCGGATTTCGTGTCCAGCAGCGAGGAGCAGATTCAGGCCTTTTACGACGCCCTGCAAGACCGAGGCGTGGACGTGTCGGTGCGGCGCTCGCGCGGCAAGGACGCCGGGGCCGCCTGCGGCCAGCTCGCGCTGCGGCGTCCCGGCGCGCGGACCGGAGAGGTTGGCGCGGCTTGAAGGGGGCGAAAAGCAACTTTGAGCCTGACCTCTGACCTGGGCCAGCGGTTTTCTACGGGTTCCGTCTGTTCCGTTGACAAACTGGGAAAGCGCCAGTTTGCCAACTGTACGTCCGGAACCCGTTTTTCTCCTTCTCGCTTTGCCCAGATTGAATCACTTCGTGGGCGATTCAATCGGAGTTGGGCCCAGAGGTTTTTTTCCGCGCCGGAGCATGGGAAAATCAAGGCTGAAGAGGCTGCCCCCGCCGCCGCGGTCCGGCGCAGTAAGGGTTGAGCAAGGCCCCAGGCGTCATGCTGTTCCTGCCCGTCTTTTCAGGAGGCTCTATTCATGCTTGTTTCCCCTGACACACCCCGGTTTCTCGCCGCCCGCCTGCTGCTCGGGGCCTGGCTGGCCTGCGGCGCGGGTGCCCAGGCCCAGACCCTGCTCGACACTTCGGCTGCCATCGGGGTGCAAAACACCCTCAACCAGATTCAGCCGGGCGTCACCCAGGTGCCGGGCTCGCTGTCCGTTCAGTTCGACGCCTGCAAAATGGCCCCCGAATCTTGCAAGGACGGCCAGCCCATCGGCGCGGCCCCGGCGCCTGCCACGTCTGGTCAGAGCGCTCAAAATGCTCAGAGTGCCCAGCCAGCCCCATCGCAGGTGGCGCCCGCAGCACCGACAACTCCGACCCAGACCACCCCCACCCCGGCAGGTGAGGCCCCCGCAACTCGGCCCGTGCCCACTGTCGTGCCGCTGACGGCGGAGCAGCAGCAACTCTTGCAGGCGGCGCAGGCCCAGTTCGCCGCCGGACGTTATCCCCAGGCCCGCAACGAGTTTGAGGCGCTCATCGTGCGGAACTACAACAACCCCGAGCCGCATTTCGGGCTGGGGTTGGCGCTCTATCAGCTCGGCGACCTGCGCGGGGCCACGTTCGAGTTCGGGCAGTTCATGCAGTTTGCCCCGCAGCGCTACGAAGGGCCTTACAACCTCGGCGTCATCGCCACCCGTGAGGGCCGCTACCCCGACGCTCTGCGGCTGTACGGCGAAGCGCTGACGCTGGCGCAATCGGCCCCACCCGCTGCTCGGCAGGTGCTGTTGCGGGCACTGGCGACCGAGCAGGGCCGGGTCAAGGACTACGTGGCCCTGGCCGCAACCTACGCCGATCTTCGCGCTGCCGACCCGGAAAACGTCGAGTACATCTTCCGCCATGCCCAGGCGCTTTATCAGGCGGGGCAGGTGGCCGACGCGCTGCCGGTGACCTACGCGGTGCTGGAGCGCAAGCCGAGCAGCCTGCAAGCGGCGCTGCTGCTTGCCGACCTCTACGTGGCCCAGGGCCTGCCCGACCGCGCCGTGCGGGAACTCAGTGCCGCCGCCGCGCGGGTGCTGACCGGCACCGACCGGGCGACCCTGCTGCTGCGGCAATCCGACTTGCTGCTTGCCCAGAACAACCTACGCGGCGCTCTGAATGCCGCCAGCGAAGCCCGCCAGGAAGACCGCCGTCTGCCCGCCGCCATTATCCGCGAAGCTGAACTGCTCGCCCAGTTTGGTCAGCGTCCCGCCGCTGTGCGGGCCTACCGCGACGCGCTGGCGCTCACGCCCAAGTCGGCCCCGATTCAGGCCGCGCTCGCCGCGCTGTATCTGGAAGGCAACCAGTACCCGGAAGCGGCCCAGGCCGCGCAGCAAGCACTCAAGCTCACGCCCGACGCGAGCACCCGGGCGCGGGCGTTGTACGTGCAGGGCGTGGTCGCCTACCGTCAGGGCCAGTACACCCAGGCGCGTACCGCGCTCAATTCCAGCGTGCTCGCCGTGCCCGACGCCGACAGCCTGCTGTGGCTGGGCCTGAGCTACTACGCGCTCAAGGACTACGCCTCGGCGGTGCCGGTCCTGAGCGAGAGCGTGCGCCTGCGTCCCACCCCCGCCGCCCGGCAAAACCTCGCCGCCGCCCTGCTCGCCACCGCCCGCTACGCCGAGGCCGAGGCGCTGCTGCGCGGACTCGTGACCGATGAAGTCAAGAACGCTGAGGGCTGGTACCTGCTGGGGCTCTCGCAGCGGGCCCAGCAGCGTCCGGACGACGCCCGGCAGTCCTTCAAGACCGCCGCCGGCCTCGGCAGCGCGCGCGCCAAGGACGCCCTCAAATGACCCGCGCCCGGACCCCCTCACCCGGACGCCCTTCCCCCCGCCGTCCGCGTCGCCCTGCCGGTCCGCGCCGCTGGCCCGAACTGGTGGCCGCCACCCTGGTCCTCGCCCTGGGCGTGGGCCTGGGCAGTTTGCTGCTCGGCGAACGGCGCGCCCCCGCTGAGCCGGTGGGCGCGCCGCAGCCGACCACGTCCATTCCGGTGTCTCCCGGCGCTGTGGTGGCCGATGGGTCGCCGCAAACCGCCGCGCCTGCCCAGGCCCAGACGACAGCGGGCAAGATTCCGCCAGCCCCGGCGGCGCCCCCCGCGCCCAAGATTCCCCCCCCCGTCCTGCCGGAGCCGCGCCGGATGCCGGCCCCACCGACGCCTCCCCGTCCGGTGGAAGAAACGACGACTGCGGCCTCTCCCATCACCCAGCCACCAGTCACGCAGGCCCCGGCGACCCAGACGCCAACCCCGCAGACGCCAGCAGCCCAGGCTCCGGCGACGCAACCGCCAGCGACCCCGGCTCCTGAACCTGCGGCGCCCGCCGAACCGGCGCCGGCGACCACGCCCGAACCGGCAACGCCCACTGAGCCGGCTGCCCCCGCGCCTGGCACCCCAGCTGTCGCTCCGAGTGCCCAGCGCACGCCACTGCGGAGCGACTACCGCGTGATGCTGGGAACGTTCGGCAGCGAGGCGGCGCTCCGTTCGGCCACCGCCGGGGTCAGTGCCCTGGGCTACACCGTCTACGCCATTGACCTGGGCAACCAGTTCGTGGCGCAGGTGGGTCCCTTTGCCGACGAGGCGAGCGGGCAGCAGGCCGCCGCCGACATCCGCCGCGCCTACGCCCGCGCCGAGCTGTACCCGCCGCGCGGCCAAACCCTGCGAAACCCAGCGCCGGCGGCAGCCGCCGAAGCGCCCGCGACGCCTGAGCCCGCCAGCGAACCGGCCCCGACGCCAGCCGAGACACCTACGGCTGCGCCTGCCCCGGCAGGACCGGTCTACGTGCAGGTGGGGGCCTTCAACAACGTCGAGGGGGCTCAGCGGTTCGTCGAGCAACTGCGGGCCCAGGGCTTTTCGCCCAGCGTCAATGCCCCCGAAACCGGCAAGGTCACCGTGCTGCTCGGGCCGTTGACGGGCAGTGATCTGACCTCCACCGAAGGCCGGCTCGACGCCGCCGGGCTCGACCACTTCAGGCTGCGGTGAGCAGGGTGGCCGACATCCCGACCGCCACGGTGGGCCGCGTGGTCACCTATATCAGGGTGCTGGAAGAGCTCGAAGCGCAGAACGTCCTGCGCGCCAGCAGCGGCGAACTCGCCCGGCGGGCCGGGGTGACCCCCTTTCAGGTGCGCAAGGACCTGACCTATTTCGGGCGCTTCGGCACGCGGGGCATCGGGTACACCGTGGCGGTGCTGCGCCGCGAGCTCTTGCGGGCGCTGGGCCTCGACCAGACCTGGAACGTGGTGATTGTCGGCATGGGCCGCCTCGGGCACGCCATCGCCAACTATCCGGGCGCCAGCGACTACCAGTTTCAGAACGTGGGCCTCTTCGACGTGGCCCCCGACGTGGTGGGCCGCGAGGTCCGGGGGCTGACCATCCAGCACATGAGCCAGCTCGGCCCGTTCGTCGCCTCGGTGGCGGGCACGCCCCGGCAGGTGGACATGGGCCTGCTGACGGTGCCCGCCGAGCACGCCCAGGCGGCGGCGCAAGCGCTCGTGGCGGCGGGGGTGGGCGGCATCCTCAACTTTGCTCCGGTGGTGCTGCAAACCCAGGACCTGCACTTGCCGGAAGCATTTGCCGCGCCGGGCCGCCGCGAAGTCACGGTGGAAAACGTGGACTTTCTGGCCGGCATGAAACGACTCGCCTTTTACATGCTCGGTCCCCAGGCGGGACCGGCGGAGGAATGACTATGAAAAAAATGTTTCCTGTACTTCTCTTGGGCGGGCTGCTGCTCGCGGGATGCGGTACGGTCGGACTCGGCTCGGGACGCGTCAACGTTGGGGTAGATGTAGGTGACGCAGGCTCGGAGCAGGTAGCGACCCTAACCATTACCCCCGAAAAGTGCGACGATAAGGGAGTCTGCACACCTCAGAAGCAAGAGCTGTCGATCACGGACGGTCAGCCCGTCACCTTTACTTTCACGGCCCGCCCGGGTTCCGAAGCGGTGACCATCGAGGGCTACCGGGTTCTGAGTGACCGGCTTGACGGCGTGGAGCGTGCGGATCCCAAGAATCCCGTCGAGAATGCCAAGATGAACCTGTATGTTCCCTCGGGCTACGCCTGCGAGGGCTTGACTGCCGGCGCTTCCTGCCAGGGCAACGAAAGCGACATTCGAATTGCTAACGGGCAGCCGGTCCAGCACCAAATCTACTTCGCCAGTGGCCTGGGCGCCCGCGCTGCCGCCAAAGGCGCCAATGTGACGCGGGTGGTGGACCTGGAATTCTATGGCTTCAGCGCCAACAACGTTCCTTTTACCCGCAAAGTCACGGGCATCGTCAGTCAGGGAAGCTACGTCGTCAAGACGAACTGAGCGCTCACGATCTTAAGAAAAGGCCCCCTGTCGTGGGGCTTTTTGTTTTGGTTTCAGAGGCATAACTTTTTTAGACAACTCGTCTAACTTTACTTGTCAACTGCAAAGCTAGGGTGTCCTAAGCTAAGAATCATGCCCCTTTCCATTCCCAGCTTTCCGCTGCCAGACGCCCGTGGGCGGTATGGCCGCTTTGGCGGGCGCTACGTGCCCGAAACGCTGATTCCGGCGCTCGACGAACTCGAGCAGGCGTATGAAGCGGCCAAGCAGGACCCCGAATTTCTCGATGAACTCGACCGGCTGCTGCGCGAATTCGTGGGCCGGCCCAACAGCCTGTACCTCGCCGAGCGCCTGACCGAACACGCGGGCGGCGCCAAGATCTACCTCAAGCGCGAGGACCAGAACTTTACCGGCGCGCACAAGATCAACAACTGTCTGGCCCAGGCCTTGCTCGCCAAGCGCATGGGCAAGCAGAAAATCATCGCCGAAACCGGCGCCGGGCAGCACGGTGTGGCGTCGGCCACCGCGGCGGCGCTGCTCGGGCTCTCGTGCGTGGTCTACATGGGCGAGGAAGACATGCGCCGGCAGTCGCTCAACGTGTTCCGTATGCAGCTGCTCGGCGCCGAGGTCCGGCCTGTGACGAGCGGCACCGCCACCCTCAAGGACGCCACCAACGAGGCGATCCGCGAGTGGGTGACGAACGTGCGCGACACCTTTTACATCCTCGGCAGCGTGGTGGGGCCGCACCCTTACCCGGCGATGGTGCGCGACTTTCAGAGCGTCATCGGTGAGGAGGTCAAGGTGCAGCTCCAGGAAAAGGAAGGCCGCAGCGTGCCCGACGCCATCGTGGCGTGTGTGGGCGGCGGCTCCAACGCCATCGGCATCTTCGCGCCTTTCGCTTACCTGCCGGAGGGCGAGCGTCCCCGCTTGATCGGCACCGAGGCCGCCGGGCACGGCGTGGACACCGGGATGCACGCGGCGAGCGTGGCGTGGGGCCGCGTCGGGGTGCTGCACGGGTCGATGATGTACCTGATGAACGACGACGAGGGCCAGATCGTGCCGCCGCACTCCATCAGCGCGGGGCTGGACTACCCCGGCATCGGCCCCGAGCACTGCTACTACTCGGTGATGGGCATGGCCGAGTACGTGCCGGTCACCGACGCCCAGGCGCTTGAAGGGCTGCAACTGCTCACCCGCCTCGAAGGCATCATTCCCGCGCTGGAGTCGGCGCACGCCATCTCCTACGCGGTGCAGCTCGCCCGGCAGATGAAGCCCGAGGAAATCGTTGTGGTCAACCTCTCGGGGCGCGGCGACAAGGACGTGACCGAGGTGATGCGCCTGCTTGAACAATCCGAAAACAAACAGGCCGAGGGCCAGGAGGTCAAGGCATGACGGCGACTCCAGAAACGGCCACCAATCGTGGGGTTCAGCGCCTGCACGCCGCTTTTGCGCGCGCTGAGGCGGAAGGCCGCGCCGCCTTCATTCCCTTCATGACCGGCGGCTACCCCGACGCGGCCCGCTTCGGTGAGGTGGCCGGCGACCTGCTCGCGCGCGCCGACATCATGGAAGTGGGGATTCCCTACTCTGACCCGCTCGGCGACGGCCCCACCATTCAGCGGGCCTCGGAACAGGCGCTCGCGGGCGGCACCAGCACCCGGCGCACGCTGGAACTGGTGCGTGAGCTGCGGCAGAAGGACGACACCCCCATCGTCATCATGACCTACATCAACCCGATCTACGCCGTCGGTCCCGCCGAGTTCATGCGGCTGGCGCAGGAGGCGGGGGTGGACGGGCTGATTCTCCCCGATCTGCCGCCCGACCAGGACCTCGAAATTGCCGACCTCGCCGCGCAGCACGGGCTGGCCGTCACCTTCCTGATCGCGCCGACCTCCACCCCCGAGCGCGTGAAACTGGTCGCCGAGGCCTGCACTGGCTTCCTCTACGCCGTCAGCGTGACCGGCGTGACCGGCGCCCGTGAAGGCGCGGCGCTCGGCGAGGTGCCCCGGATGCTCGACCTCGCCCGGCAGTACGCGCAGAGGCCGGTGGTCGTCGGCTTCGGTGTGAAGGACGCGGCCACCGCTCAGCAGGTCGCGCAGGTCGCCGACGGCGTGGTGGTCGGCAGCGCCTTTATCAACGCGGTGGCAGCGGGACGGGATGTAGGTGCCCTTGCCGACGAGCTTGCCGCCGGGTGCCGCCGCTAGCTTCGCTCCACTCTGATACGGTTTCAAATTGAGTCCCGGACATGTCCGGGCGCAATTTTGTGCGGAGCGCATGAAAAAATAGGGTTTTAAGGAGATGGGAGGGCATCCGGCGCCCTTCCGGATGTTCGGGAATCGGATTAAAACCGTATGAAAAGGCCGTTCGGACGCGTTCCGGGCGGCTTTTTTCTTCATTCCAGCGGCAACTGCGGGTGCATTCCCTCCGTTTCCAGTGCCTGCCACACCGCCTGACGCAGGCCCCGCAGGTCGACGCCGCCGTACTCGTCGGGCAGCGTGCCCAGGTACTTTTCCGCCTTGTAGAAGTTGCGGTGCGCGAGGCTGCCGTGGTGCCAGCGTTTGTGCAGGGCGGCGGCGAGCAGGATCAGCGCCTGCACGAAGGCCCGCTCCTCGCCGCTGGACACCCGCCAGACGTCTTCCCAGGCTTCGTGGGCTTCCCACCAGTGCCCGGCGTTGAAAAGGTCGGCGCCGCGCCGCAATTCGGGGTTCATGCGGGCCAGCATACCCGGCAGGTTAAGGCTGGCTCAGCCTGTCCCCATGCCCCGCCTATCCGCCGACATGCGGGAGGGGGGTATAGTTCCGAACATGAAGCCTGTGGAACTCACGGACGGCAACTTTACGAGCGAAATCGCGCAGGGCCTGACCCTGGTCGACTTCTGGGCGCCCTGGTGTGGCCCTTGCCGCATCATTGCCCCGGTCATCGAAGAACTCGCCGGTCAGTACGAAGGCCGCGTCAAGGTCGCCAAGGTCAACGTCGACGACAACCCCGCCACCAGCGGCCAGTTCCGCGTCATGAGCATCCCCACCATGATCCTGTTCAAGGACGGCCAGCCGGTCGAAGGCATGGTTGGTGCTCAGCCCAAGCGGGCCTTCGAGTCGGTGCTCGACAAGCACCTCGGGGTCGCTGTCAACTGATTTTCAAGCCCTCATTCCCCAGTCGACAATTGAAAAAGAAAACTGGGATAGAAGCAGAAGCCGCGGGCCTCTGCTTCTTTTTTGCTGTGGGTTCAAAACCGCGTAAAGCCCTGCGGGGTCCAAGCGTGCAGCACTTCGCTTAGCAGCACTTCTCCCTCGGGCCACTCGCCGTGGCCGCTGTCCACGTTGATATGCCCAGCCTCGCCCGCCATAACAAATGCGGCACCCCAGGCGTTGGCAAAGCTCTCGGCGCGCTCCGGCGTGCAAAACGGGTCGTTCTCGCTGGCAACGACGAGGGCGGGGAAGGGCAGGGGGTCGAGGGGTTGCGGCGCCATCTGGGCCACCGCCGGGAAGTCGGGGTGGGGCCGCTCCACGTCGGGCGGGGAGACTAATAGGGCGCCGCGCACCCGCTCGTGGCCGCCGAAGAGCCGCGCCCAGTGCGCCACCGTCGGCACGCCGCACGAGTGGGCGACGAGTATGAGTTCACCGGGGGTCGCCTCCACGACTTCCTGCAAGCGGGCAGCCCAGCTTGCGGGCGTCGGCCTGTCTGGGTAGTCCTGCCGTACCCGCGCTGCGCCGAACTTCTGTTCCCAAAGGCTTTGCCAGTGCCCCGGCCCGGAGTCGCCCAGGCCGGGCACGATGACCAGACGGGGGAGTTCACCTCCTCTACGGTCGGCCATCAGGCGCCCACGTAGGCCAGCATCAGCGCGGCGGTGGCGTCCAGCGCGTCGGTGTGGGTGCGTTCGTAGGCGTGGCTGGCGTCTACCCCGGGGCCGATGAGCGCCACCGGGTAGTCGCCGCCCGCTCGCCAGGCCGCCGTGCCGTCGCTGGAGTAAAAGGGGTAGATGTCCACCCGCAACTCCACCCCGGCCCGCGCCGCCGCTGCCCGCAGGCGGTTGCCGAGCGCGTGGTCGTAGGGTCCGCCGCCGTCGGCCACGCACAGGGTGACGTGGTGCTCGCTGCTCGTCTGCCCGTCGCCCACTGCCGCCATATCCACCGCAATCAGCTCGTCGGTGTGCGGGGGAATGCCGGTGGCCGCGCCGTGTCCGACTTCCTCGTAGGTGGTGACGTGGAAGGCCACCGTCTTGACCGGGGGCGACTGCAACAATGCGCGGGTCACGGTCAGAAAGACCGCCACCGCCGCTTTGTTGTCGAGGTGCCGCGCCTTGACGTAGCCCGCCGGGGTCAGCCGAGGCCGGGCATCGAAGCTGACGAAATCGCCCACGCCGATGCCCAGGCCCCGCGTCTCGGCGGCGCTGCCGGTCACGGCGTCGAGGCGCACTTCCATCACGGCGGCTTCACGGCGCAGGTCGCGCAGGGCCGCGCCGTGGACATGGGTAGACTGCCGCACGTTGACCACCGTGCCGCTCACCGTCTCGCCGTTCTGACGGTGAACCAGCACGTCCTCGCCTTCCACTGTCGCCCAGTCGTAGCCGCCTAGAGGCCACAGCAGCAGGCGCCCATTCGGTTTGATGGCCTTGACCATCGCCCCCAGGGTGTCCACGTGGCCGCTGTAGGTGACGTGGCCCGCGCCGCTGCCGGGGACTTCCCAGGTCAGGGCGCCCTTGCGGGTGCGCTGCGACGGCACGCTCAGTTTGTGCAATTCGCCCTCCACCAGCGCCAGCGCCGCCTCCGTAAAGCCGGTAGGACTCGGCGTGGCGAGCAGACGCAGCAGCACGTCCAGGGTGTAGTCCAGTTGAAGACTGCTCATGCCTGGCCTCCCTGCGCCTGGCCTCCCTGCGCCGCGCTGACCTGATAGCCGAGGTCACGGGCCGCCTGCGCCGTGGCCTCCAGTTCCTCACCAGGCAGTCCCAGCAGCGTCAGCTCGCGTACCGCCCGGCCCCGCAGCGCGGCGTCAAGGTCAGAGCCGGAAAAGGCGTCGGGGGCCTGCGCCCGCACCAGCACGTCGCCCGCCTCGGCGCGGAAGTCGGGGTAAAGAATCCAGCCCTTGCTGAAGGTCTCGCCGGCGCTGCCTTCCTCGCCGTCCCACTGCACCAGCGCAATCAGGTCGCCGTCGGCGCGGGCCTGCTCGACATGCCGCTGCCAGTCGCGGGCCACCTCGCGTTCGTCGGGTCGGTCATGCAGGTAATGGCGCTGGGCGCTGAGCAGCAGCAGGGCTCGGGGAGTGAGTGTCATGAGCGGATGATAAAGGCAGCGCGGCGCCCTGAGCGGTTGCCAGCTCGCATTCAGGGCGGGCCGTCAGGGGCGGGAAGCCGCCGCCCACTCGGCCAGCAGGTACTCCAGCCGGGTCTGCGCGTTCTCCTGGCTGCCGTAGACGCTGCGGAGCAACTCGCCGCCCGGCGCAAAGGCCAGCCAGTGCGGCGTGCCCTCGGTTTGCCACTCGCGGGCAAACGAGCCGTCTAGGTCGAGGGCCACAGGAAAGGGCAGCTTGGCGAAGTCGCGCGCAAACTTCACCAGCGTCGGCTCCACTTCCTCCCGCGTCAGCTGCCGGTGCCCGAAACTGGTGTGGACCGCCAGCAAATGCACCTGTTCGCCGTACTCCGCGTGCAGCCGCTTGAGAAAGGGGATGCCGCGCGACACGCAGCCGGGGCATTCCAGATTGAAAGTCATGAGTAGGCCGGGCCGCCCCCACTCGGTCGGCGGGGGCAGGGGAGAGCCGTGAACGAAATCGGCGGGGTCAGGCCAGCGCATGGGGAGAGTCTACGCAGTCGGCAGCACCCGGCGTTCAGAACTCGACATGAATCAGGCAGAAAAGCTGCCCGGCGGGGTGCCAGATGACGTAGCTGTCGAGAGTGCCGGGGCCCGCCTTGCCCACCGCGTAAAACTTCAATTCAGCATCGGGCCGCCTGAGCAGGTCACCACAGGTGTCCCAGCCTCCCATCACCCGACGAATCGAGTTGGGTTCTGCGGGAGAGAGGTAAGGCTGAAGCCGTAGCTTTTCGCCCTGGACTACTGCCTGCGAGGTGTAGATGGTGTCGCCAAAGCCGAAAGCGCCATGTTGCTCGCTCTGAAGAACTTTCGCCGCTGCCGGATTCTGGAACAGGGCCCCCAGCGCCCGCGTCGGCCTCGCGCTGGAGAAGACGGCAGATTCGTAAAAAGTGCCTGCCAGCAGAGCGAGAAGCCCCAGGCCCAGCAAAGCCACTGGAACCAGGGCCACCGCAAGGACCGCACGCCAGAACGTCATGCCTTACTCTGCCCGTTGTAACCATCAGCGGTCATCCATCTTTTGGCGCAGACTTTACCCTTTGGGCAATAAGCCAAAAAAACCCGGCCCTCAAGGGACCGGGAAGCTGAGACGTTGGGCTCAGTCGACGCTGGAGCGCCACTTCCACTCGGAGGCGCGCTTCATCACGTGGGCAATGCCGCCGGTGATGGCGAGCTTCTGGTTCCAGGGGAGCTTCATCCAGCCCACCGCCATCAGGCCGCCGAGCGACACGAACTCGCCCAGGGTGGTCGGCTCGTAGGGCACCAGGGGCTTGTTCTGCACCATATTCATGATGTTCTTGGCGGTGGTGCGGCCCTGCTGACCGGCGTGCTGCGCGGTGGTGGGCACCGGCTTGCCCTGCTGGTTGAGCGCCAGCCCCATGTCACCGATGATGAACACGTCGGGGTAACCCTTGGCGCGCAGGAACTCGTCTACCACGACGCGTCCGCCGGGGCCTTTCTCGATCTTCTGGCCGCGCACGACGTCGCGGGCCTGAATACCGCCGGTCCAGATGATCTTGCCGGCCTTGATGACCTTCTGCTCGCCATCGGCGGTCTGCACGGTCACGCTGTCGGCGGTGGCCTGCATGATGCGGTGCCCGACCATGATCTTGATGCCGTAGTCTTCCAGCGTCTGCTGCGCCTTGGCCCGCAGCGCTTCGTCCAGAATGGGCAGAATCTTGGGACCGGCTTCGACGAGGTAGATGTTGAAGGGGGGCAGGCCGCGCTCCTTGCTCAGCAGCTCGGCGCGCTGGGCGAGTTCGGTCACCAGTTCCACGCCGGTCAGGCCCGCGCCGCCGACCACGATGTCGCGGTTGCCCTGGTAGCCGTTGTCGAAGGTGCGGTTGACGAAGTTGAAGATGTCGTCGGCGTCGCTGAGCTGCTTGAGCTCGGTGGCGTTTTCGGCGAGGCCGGGAATGCGGTAGAAGTTGGTCACGCTGCCCAGGCCCACGACCAGGGTGTCGTACATCAGCACGCGGCCGTCTTTCAGCCCGACTTCGCGCTCGTCGAGGTCCACATAATCGACCTTGGCCTGCTCGAGGTGAACGCCGGTGCCGCGCAGCAGCGGGATCAGCGGCAGCGTGATGCGGGCGTTGTGGGCCGCCGCTTCGTGCAGGCGGGTTTCGAACGTGTGGTAGGCATTTTGCTCGATCAGCAGGCTTTCGAGGCCAGGAATCGGCTTGAGGGAAGTGGTCGTGGCAAGGCCAGCGTAGCCCGCACCAAGAATCAGCGTTTTCATCTTCAAAACTCCTGTGAAAGTATTCACGAGCCGAGGCCGAAAAAAGCAGCCCGCAAAAGGTGCCGGGACTTTCGCCCGGCGTTCGGGTCAAGTGTACACCTTTACGCTCGGCGAATGGCCTTCTGCTCACACTGCCCAGCGCCCCTGGCCTTGAGCGGATCTTGAATCGCCGGACAGGGGCCCAAAAGTGGCGCCAGCACAGCAAAAGACGCCCCGCGTGGGGGCGCCTGTCGGGTGAGTGTTCAGGCCTGCTGGAACATCACCGCGCGCTTGACTTCCTCGATCAGCGAGGTGATCGGAATTTCACGCGGGCACGCTTCGGTGCAGTTGTAGGCGGTGCGGCAGCGCCACACGCCGGTGTTCTGGTTCATGATGTTCAGCCGCTGCTGGGTGGCCTGGTCGCGGCTGTCGAAGATGAAGCGGTGCGCCTGCACGATGGCGGCAGGCCCGAGGTACGAGCCGTTCACCCAGAAGATGGGGCAGGACGTGGTGCAGCACGCGCACAGGATGCAGTTGCTGGAGTGCGCCATGCGCTCGGCCTGCGCTTCGCTCTGGAGGCGCTCGCCCGCCGGGGCCGGGTCTTCGTTGATGAAGTAGGGCATGATCGCCCGGTACGCATCGAAAAAGGGCTCCATGTCCACGAGCAGGTCACGCTCGACCTTGAGGCCACGAATCGGCTCGACGGTGATCTCGCCGCCCGAGCCCTTCACGAGGTCGCGCACCAGGGTCTTGCAGGCAAGGCGGTTGCGCCCGTTGATCATCATTGCGTCCGAGCCGCAGATGCCGTGCTGGCACGAGCGGCGGAAGGTGAGGCTGGGCTCGTGGTACCACTTGATTTCGTTGAGCACGTCCACCAGGCGGTCGCCGGGCTGCGCCTCGATGTCGTAGGTCACCCAGCGGCCCTTCTTGTCCTGCTCGGGGTTGAAGCGCAGGACCTTGACTTTCAGTGGCAGCATCGGCACGTCCGCCGGAGCCAGCGGGGTCGCGCCGCTCTGAACGACGCTGGAGGAAGTAACGGGAGTCTGGATCTGGGTCATAACTGTTCCTTATCAGAGGGGCGAGGCGGCGTCTGCGAGAGCAGGCACGCTTGGCCCCTCCGCCGTCAGTAGACGCGGGGCTTGGGCTCGAAGGAGCGCGTGAAGCCCTTGAGGGCCACGTCCTTGTAGCCGATCAGCACGTTGCCGGGGTTGTTCATGTCCCGGTAGGCCATGGTGTGCTTGAGCCAGTTCACGTCGTCGCGCTGATGGAAGTCCTCGCGGTCGTGGGCCCCGCGTGACTCGGTGCGGTTCACGGCGCTGCTCGCCATCGCTTCGGCGCAGTCGAGCATGAACCCGAGTTCGAGCGCCTCCACCAGTTCGGAGTTGTAGCGGGCGTTGGTGTCCGACACGCCGACGTTCTTGTAGCGGGTCTTGAGTTCCTTGATGATCTCGACCTGCTTGGCCATGTCGGGGCCGTTGCGGAAGATGCCCACGTTGCGCATCATCGTTTCCTGCAGCTCCTTGCGGATGGCGGCGGCGTTGTCCTTGCCGCTGGCCGCGCGCAGATCGTCGAACACGCGCCGGCTTTCGGCCTCGGCGTTTTCGGGCATCTCGGCGTACTCGACCTGCTTGGCGTACTCGGCGGCGTAGCGCCCGGCGCGGCGACCGAACACCACGAGGTCACCCAGGCTGTTGGTGCCCAGGCGGTTGGCGCCGTGCAGCGACACGCAGGCCTGCTCGCCCGCCGCGTACAGCCCCTCGATAGAGCCGCCGTTGCCGTCGCTGAGGCACAGCCCGTTGAGGTCGGTGGGAATCCCGCCCATCGCGTAGTGCGCGGTCGGCTGCACCATCACGAGGTCCTTGACCGGGTCCTGGCCCAGGTAAGTGCGCGCGAGGTCGGTGATCTCGGCGAGCTTGCCCTCGATCACTTCGCGCGGCAGGTGGGTCAGGTCGATATGGATCGCGTCCTTGTCTTTGCCCACGCCGCGCCCTTCGCGGATTTCGGTGGTCATGGAACGGGCCACGATGTCACGCGGCGCGAGGTCCTTGATGGTCGGCGCGTAGCGTTCCATGAAGCGTTCGCCGTTGGAGTTGCGTAGGATGCCGCCTTCGCCGCGAATGCCTTCCGTGACCAGAATGCCCAGTTTGGCCAGCCCGGTGGGGTGGAACTGGTAGAACTCCATGTCCTGCAGGGGCAGGCCCTTGCGGTAGTAGATGCTCATCAGGTCGCCGGTCAGCGTCAGGGCGTTGGAGGTGATCTTGAACACGCGCCCGTAGCCGCCCGCCGCCAGAATCACGGCCTTGGCATGGAAGGTGTGCAGCTCGCCGGTCGCGAGGTCATAGGCAACCACGCCGCGGCAGCGCCCGTCTTCGATAATCAGGTCGGTGACGTGGAACTCGTTGAAAAACAGTGTCCCGGCCTTCACGTTCTGTTGGTACAGGGTCTGAAGGATCATGTGGCCGGTGCGGTCCTTGGCGTAGCACGAGCGCTCCACGGCGGCCTTGCCGAAGTCGCGGGTGTGGCCGCCGAACTTGCGCTGCGCGATTTTGCCTTCGGGCGTGCGCGAGAAGGGCAGGCCCATGTGCTCGAGCTCGTAGACCACTTCGATGATGTCCTTACTGAACACCTCGGCGGCGTCCTGGTCGGTCAGGTAATCGCCCCCCTTGATGGTATCGAACATGTGCCATTCCCAGTGGTCTTCCTGGATGTTGCCGAGCGCCGCGCCGATCCCGCCCTGCGCCGCGCCAGTGTGCGAGCGCGTGGGATAGAGCTTGGAAATGCAGGCGACGGAGACGCCGCCCTTGGCCGCGTACAGCGCCGACATCAGCCCGGCGCCGCCTGCCCCTACGACGATCACGTCATAACGATGATGCATGAATGTTCCTCTCTCAGAAGATGTGGTGCTCTGAATGTCGCCTCAGCCGGCAACGTCGCCAGCGGGGCTCAGAGGGAAAAGAGACCCACTGTGCCGAAAGCAAACAGCAGGGCGATCACGGTGTAGAAGGTGCCCTTGATCCAGGCACGGTCAGGCCGGGTCCGCACGTAGTCCTCGATGGAGTAGCGCGCGCCGTTGGCCCCGTGCAGCAGGGCGAGGGCCAGAATCAGCCAGTCGTAGAACTTCCAGGCGGGGTTGCTGAGCTTGTTGACGACCGCGACGTAGGTGGCGTCGGCCTCGCTGACCTGGATAAAGGTCATGTAGATGTGTCCCAGCACCAGGAAGACCAGAATCAGGCCGCTGATGCGCATGAAAATCCACCAGTTCAGCTCGGCGTTGGAGTGCGACTGCTGCCGGGCGTCGCTGAGTGTGCGGGCCTTAATCATCAGTAGCCTCCCAGTATGCGCGGAAACTGTGCCCAGGCCGCGTAGAGGGTCGCCAGCGCCGTAATCGCCAGCACGCCGTACCACATCTGGCGCTGATACGCCACGCCCGCACCCGCAAAGTCCATCACGATGATGCGCAGGCCGTTGAAGGCGTGGTACACAACGCCCGCGACCACCGCAATCAAGCCGACGCGGAAGATGCCCAGGTCATAGACATGGTGAATACGCATGTAAAACTCTTCGCCCAAGATCACCGACCCGATGCTGAACACGTGCAGCATCAGGTACAGCAGAATCGCCAGTCCAGACAGGCGGTGCAGCAGGAAGGCCCACTGCCCTTCTCTCCCTTTGTACATTCCTCAGTCCTCCCTCATTGCCCGGCCCCCCACTCCCCCAGGAAGGTGGAAAGCCGCTTTGCCATGTCTCGTGATGGGTGCGCCCGGCGCCGCATCACCTGCGTTAGACCTTTAGAGCATACCACCGCCTTTTCCCCCTTTAGGGGGCACTCCGGAAGGTGTCCCAACTGCGAAACCGTTACTGCATGGGGAAATCGGTATGCTGCCGGACATGACCAAGCCCGAACCCGACCTGCGCAGCGAAGTCGAGTACCTGCGCAAACTCAACCTCGCCCTGCTGACACTGCTGGAGAAAAAGGGCGTCCTGAGCGACGCCGAAGTGCAGACCGTCCTGCGCACCGCCCACCGCGCCGCCTACCCGCCCAAGGCCCCGCAGCCGGTCGGCCCGGCATTGCTCGGCACACGCTGGGTGAAGGCCGAAGACGAGAAATAAACCGGCATCCGGCCACCTGAACAAACAGGAGCTACAGCCCCGGCTGCGGCTCCTTTTGCTTGGTGTCCCAGATGCCTGATGCGGTATGCGGCAGCCAGCGCCCCAGCAGCAGCGGCACCCCGTGCAGCGCGACGAGCACCACGGCGGCGTACCGCAGCGCCCGCAGCAGCGGCGAGTGCCCCAGAGCACCCAGCGCCGCGCCCAGGCCCAGGTAGACGGCGAAAATCAGCACGAGGCCGAGCACGCCCACGACCAGCCGTCCGGCCCAGTCATGCGGCGGGGCAAAGTCAGCTCGTCCGGCCCAGTACCCGGCGAGCAGGCCCAGTCCGGCGCTGTACTCGCGGGGCGTACCGGCGGGCAGCAAGGCACTCAGCGCCAGCAGCACCAGTGGAATGGCCCAGCGCCCGGCACCTTGCTGGTTGAACTGGCCGTGCGTCCCCAAATACGCGAAGGCGAGGCCGAGCAGCAGGCCCACCACCACGTCCGACGGAAAATGGACGTGCAGCACGAGGCGCGAGGCGATGATCAGCGCGACGAGCACCGCCGCGAACAGCGTGAACGCGGGCCGCCGCACCTGCGCCGCGATGCCGAGCCAGAGGGTGGCGCTCATCTGCGCGTGGCCGCTCGGCAGGCCGGGGCCGCCCGCCGTGGCCCGCGCCGCTGCGGAGGCGAGCGCCGGGTCGTCGGTAAAGGGCCGGGGCAGGTTCAGCCCGTACTTGAGCGCCGAGTTCACCAGATAACTCAGCGCGAAGGCCACGCCGAGGTCGCGCCCGCCACGCGGACTCACGAGCAAGGTGTAGAGGCTGAGCACCACGAGAAAGACCTCGTCGCGGCCCAGGGAAGTGATTGCCAACCACAGGGAGTCCATACGCCGCAGTGTGGCAGTTTTTGGGGTCTGCCCCGCTCGCCCCGCCGGTCATCCTCTATCCTGCCCCCATGACCGCCCCCGCACCCACGCTCGCCCATGCCCACGCCTCGCCGGTGGCCCTGTCGCTGCGCGGCATCACCAAACGCTTTCCGCTGGTGCTCGCCAACGACGACATTTCGCTGGACGTGAAGTGGGGCAGCGTCCACGCCCTGTGCGGTGAAAACGGCGCGGGCAAAAGCACCCTGATGAAAATCGTCTACGGCGCCCAGCCGCCGACCAGCGGCGAAATCGTGGTGGACGGGCAGCCGGTGAGCTTCGCCAGCCCCGCCGACGCGATTGCCCAGGGCATCGGCATGGTGTTTCAGCACTTTCAACTCGTGGACACCCTGACCGTCACCGAGAACGTGATTCTGGGCGCCGAGCCGACCCAGGGCACCTCCATCAACTACGGCGCGGCGCGGGCGCGGGTGGCCGAACTGATCCGGCAGTTCAACTTCGACCTCAACCCCGACGCGCGGGTGGGCGACCTGCCGGTGGGCCTCCAGCAGAAGGTGGAGATTCTCAAGACGCTCTACCGGGGAGCCCGCATCCTGATTCTGGACGAGCCGACGGCGGTGCTGACCCCTTCGGAAACCGACGAACTGTTCGACTTCCTGAAAAACCAGTACGCGGCGAGCGGCAACGCGGTGATTTTCATTTCGCACAAGCTGCACGAGGTGCTGCACATCTCCGACACCATTTCGGTCATCCGTGACGGCAAGATGATCGGTTCTATCCCGGCGGCGGGCGCGACCACCGAGACACTGGCGAAGATGATGGTGGGCCGCGACGTGTCGCTGCGGGTGGACAAGCGCCCCGCGCAGCCCGGCGAAGTCGCACTCGACGTGCAGAACGTGACGGTGCGCGGCGAAAACGGTGGGCATGGCGGCCATGCCGAAGCCGTGCGCGATGTCAGTTTTCAGGTTCGCGCTGGGGAAATCGTGGGCATCGCGGGCGTGGAAGGCAACGGCCAGAGCGAACTCGTCGAGGCGATTACCGGGCTGCTGCCGTACCAGGGCCGCATCACCTACCTGGGCCGCGAAGCGCGGGGCGTGCGCGAGGTCGAAGCGTCGGGCCTCTCGCACGTCCCCGAAGACCGCAATGAGCGTGGGCTGGTGCTGGAAATGTCCACCGCCGAGAACTTCATTCTGGGCGAGCAGGACCGCGCCCCCTTCGCCGGACCGCTGGGCCTGCTGCGGCTCGACGTGATCGAGCAGAATGCCCGCGAACTCTCCGAGCAGTACGACGTGCGCCCGCGCTCCACCTCGCTGCCTGCCGGGCGCTACTCGGGCGGCAACGCGCAGAAAATCATCGTCGCCCGCGAGATGCGCAAAGGGCCAAAGATTCTGGTCGCCAGCCAGCCCACGCGCGGGGTGGACATCGGCGCCATCGAATTCATCCACGCCCGCATCGTGGAGGCGCGCGACCAGGGCCTCGCGGTGCTGCTTATTTCCGCCGACCTCGGCGAAGTGATGAACCTCGCCGACCGCATTCTGGTGATGTTCGAGGGCCAGATTGCCGGCGAAGTCGCCGCGAGCGAGGCCACCGAAACGGGCCTGGGCCTGCTGATGACCGGGAGCGGGGCGCGAGGCTGAACGCAGGCAAAGAGAGAAAAGGAGAGGGGCGGCCAATACGCGGGGCCGCCCCTCTCTATTTCGTTGCTGCTGTTACTGCGTGCTGCGGGGGTCGAGCACGTCGCGCAGGCCGTCGCCGAGCAGGTTGAAACCGAGCACCGTCAGGAAGATGGCGAGGCCGGGGAAAATCATGGTCCAGGGCGCGTCCACGTAGTACTGGCGCGAGTCCGAAATCATGGTGCCCCACTCAGGCAGCGGGGGCTGCGCCCCGATGCCGAGGAAGCCGAGCGCGGCGACTTCGATGGTGGCGGTGGCGATGCTCAGGGCGCCCTGCACGATGAGCGGCGAGAGCGAGTTGGGCAGCACATGCTTGAACACCATTCGCCACTGGCTCGCGCCGAGCGCTCCCGCCGCCTGCACGAACTCGCGCTCGCGGATGCTCAGGACCACCGAGCGCGCCAGTCGCATATACACCGGAATCTGCACCAGCGACACCGCGAGCATGGCGGTCACGAGCTGCGGGCTGTTCAGCGCAAAGAGCCGGTCGAGCCCTTTGATGAGCAGCGGCGGGTGGTCCGAGCTGAAGATGGTGGCAAAGCCGATGGCGAGCAGGATGCTGGGGAAGGCGAGCAGCACGTCGGTGAGGTAGCCCATCACCGAGTCGAACCAGCCGCCGAAAAAGCCCGCCATCACGCCGAGCAGCGTGCCGATGACCAGCGCGAGCAGCGTGCTGACCACCCCGACCTTGAGGCTGATGCGGGTGCCGTGCAGCACGCGGGCGTAGATGTCGCGGCCCAGGTTGTCGGTGCCGAAGGGCGCGGCCCACAGGTTGACCTTGCCGGTGGCCGGGTCGGTGTAGGTTTCTTTTGCCCCCGCGTCCCACAGCGCGGTGATGCTCGGCGGCTTGAGGTTGAGGCGGTAGTTGCGGTCGGTGGTGGGGTCATAGGGCCGCAGGACCGGCGCGAGCAGCGCGAGCAGTACGAACAGCGCCACGATGATGGCCCCGACTTTGCCGGGCGTGCTGCGGCGAAAGCGTCGCCAGAAGATGCTCTGGCCCCGGCGCGGGGGGGTGGAAGTCACGGTTGCGGTCATGGGTTCACCTGTACTGAATGCGCGGGTCGAGCGCCGCGTAGCTGAGGTCGACGAGCAGGTTGACCAGACTGATCACCAGCGCGATAAAAATCACGCCGCCCTGAATCACGAAAAAGTCGCGGGCGCTGATGGCGTCGTAGAGCCACGAGCCCACGCCGTTCCACGAGAAAATCGTTTCGGTGAGCACCGCGCCGCCGAGCAGCCCGCCGATTTGCAGGCCGATGACCGTCACGATGGGCAGCAGCGCGTTTCTGAGGGCGTGCTTGAGCGTGATGTTGCGGGCGCTCAGGCCCTTGGCACGGGCGGTGCGGACATAATCCTGCCCCAGCACGTCGAGCAGGCTCGAGCGCGTGATGCGGGCGATGATGGCGAGCGGAATGGTGCCCAGCGCGATTGCCGGCAGCACGAGGTGTTTGGCGGCGTCCCAGGCGGCGGCAGGCTGACCGCGCAGCAGGCCGTCGAGCACGTTCATGCCGGTGATTGATTGCAGATCGAACTCGGTGCCCAGGCGCGCACTCGGCGGCAGCCAGCCGAGCTTGACCCCGAAAAAGTACGAGAGCAGCAGCCCCAGCCAGAACACCGGCATACTCACCCCGATCAGGCTGATGGTGGTGGCGAGGTTGTCCCAGAGGCTGTTGCGCCGCAGCGCCGCGATAATGCCGGCAGGCAGGCCCACGAGCAGCGCGAAAATCAGCGCGGCGAAGGCGAGTTCCACCGTGGCGGGAAAGCGCGTCTTGAGGTCTTCCTTGACCGGAATCTGGGTGATGATGCTCTTGTCGAGGTCGCCGCGCAGCAGCCCGGCCATGTACTCGGGGTACTGCGCGTTGAGCGCCCCGCCCTCGCCGCCCGCGTTGAAGAACCAGGGCCGGTCAAACCCGCGGTCATGGTTGCACGCGGCGATGGATTCGGGGGTGCCGCGCTCGCCCAGAATGGCGGTGCAGGGGCCACCCGGAATCAGGCGCACGAAGGTAAACACCAGCAGGCTGATGCCCAGCATGACGAGCAGCGTGCGCAACAGGCGGCGAATCAGATAACTGCCCAAGGGGCACCTCCAGGGGGGCCGAAGCGGTTCTTACCCCGACATTGCAGTTTGTGCATATGCTCCGCAGTTTAAAGCGCTGGGGGGGCGGATGCGCCGGCGCGTTCTAGGGCGTACTTTGTAAGCGTATGCCAGTTTCCCAGTCGCTGTGTCAGTCGCCGTGTCAGTGGCCCGCCTGTTCGCCTTCCGCCGCCTCGCCTTTTCGCCTGCCGCGCCTGGCGCTCGGGATGCTGGCGCTCCTGGCCGGCAGCGCGGGCTGGCCTGGTGCTGCGGCCCAGAGTGCGCCCGCCGTCCGCACCCTGCCTTCGGCCCGCTCGGTGCCGGCGCTGCCGGTCAATGCGCTGCCGGCAGCGGCCCCGGCGCCATCGGGCCTGCCCGCGTCGCTGCTGTCCTCGCTGTCGTCGCTCAACCTGATTCCCATCGGCTCGGAGCGGCTGGAAGTGCTGGGCGTGGCCCCTGACGCGCTCGCCGGAACGCCGGGGAACCCCCAGGGGGCGCTTCTGGCGGTGCGCGGGGTGGGCGGGAACGCTGTGGAGCTCTACGACGCTGCCAGCGGCCAACTGCGCCGCACGGTGCGCCTGCCCCCGGAAGTGCTGCTGAACGTGGCCCCGGCCATCAGCCCCGACGGGCGCTGGCTGGCGGTGGCGATTCAGACCGAGGCGGCGACGGGCGAAGGGCGGCTCGGCCTGCTGTCCACCACCGACCCGGTGTACCGCTTTTTCCTGAAATCCGCCGGGCTGAGCGGCACGAGCGCCCTCGCCTTCAGCCCCGATGGCACCCGGCTGGCGGTGGGCAACCGCAACGGCTACGCGCAACTGTGGAACCTCGACACCCGCGAGCGCCTGAGCACCGTCAAGGGCAAGGGGGTGCCGCTCAACCTCGCGTTTAGCCCCGACGGCAAGCTGTTCCTCCCCCACTTCCTGGGCCAGAAGAGTGCCACCCTCATCAGCGCCAGCACCGGGCAGCCGCTGGGCGCACTGGTGGATGGCTCGGGTGAGCTGGCGGTGCCGGGCCTGCTCGTTGGTGCCGGGGGCCGCGCCCTGGCCTTGCCATCGGGGACGCCGACGCCGCTGCCGGCGTATCTGGCGGGTGGCGCGGTCCTCGCCGGGTTCGACCGCCAGCGGACGCGGGTGCTGGTGCAGTTGCCGGTCGGGCCCGAGTGGCTGGTGCTGGAGCTGCGTGACGTGCTCACGGGCGCTCCGCTGGGGCAATGGGTGTTGCCCGCCGCCTTTGCGAACGCGCCGAGGTTGTTGCCGAGTGGGCAGCATGCGCTGATTGGGGATGGGACGGGGGGGCTGCGGCTTTTGACGCTGAAGTGATGGGGTTGATGGGTTGGGCTTTGGCTTCAGCTTTGAGCCCCAACCCCAAACCCCTATCCCCAGCGGGGACAGGGGCTTTAACGCTGGCGCTGTGCAAATGGCGGTGATGGCGCTTGTTTCACGATGTTCCACAGTTGCGTGGGCGGTCTGGACGGCTGGATTTTCCAAGTCGTGTCAGGCCCGTGCGCCTTCAGCGCCCGACGGCCCTGGCGTTCTGCGTTTTTCTGTTTGGTGTGGGGCAGCAAAAAGAAGGCTAGAGCAGAAGCGCGTTTCTGACCCTCGCCCCTTGCGGGAGAGGGCCTTTGCTTTAGCAAAGGGGTGACTCGAAGAGCTGCTTGCAGAGGGGGCGTCCAGACCAACCTCCCCGAAACCTCACCCCCCCAACCCCTCCCAGTACGCCACCAAATCCGGCGCGAGGGGCACTTCCACCGCCATCTGCGCCCCAGCCCAGGGAAAGGCGATACGGGCGGCGTGCAGCGCYTGACGCGGCAGCCCCAGCCGGGCGGTCAGTTCGGGGGTCTGGCCCTGCTCCATGAAGTCCAGAAAGACCTGCGGGTCGCGCCCGTAAATCTTGTCGCCGACCATCGGCAGCCCGAGATGCGCGAGGTGGGCCCGAATCTGGTGCAGCCGCCCCGAGCGCGGGTAACACTCGATGAGCGCGTGCCCGGCGCGGCGGCCCACCACCCGGAAATCGGTGACGGCGGGCTTACCGTCCGGCACGACGGCCTGCCGAATCTGGATTTTGTTGGCCCCGCCGAGGCCGAGGTCGCCGAGCGGCGCGTCGAGCGTCCGGCGGTCCCACTCCGGCTCGCCGTGCACGATGGCGAGGTAGGTTTTGCCAACGAGATGCGTCTTGAACAGGGTGAAAAAGGTGCGGGCGGCGTCGCTGTCGCGCGTGAGCAGTTGCGCCCCGCTCGTTTCGCGGTCGAGGCGGTGCGGCGGCGCAAGGTCCGTTTCGCCCGTTTCCGCCTGCATGAAGGTCAGCAGGTCCGGCACGTCCACCCGCGCCCGCACCGGGTGGGTCAGCCACAGCGCGGGCTTGTGGACCACGTAGAAATCGGGGTGCTCCACGATGATGCGCGGCTTCTCGGTGGGCGGCAGCAGGGGCGCGCGGGTGGTCACAGCTCCCATCATCACAGCTCCCACACGCTCCGGTAGTCACGGCCCTTGAGTCGCCCGGCGAGGTCCACGCCGCGCTCCACCGTGCGTGTCAGCCGCTCCCGCAGCCACTCGCCCGGCACTTCCGGCGCGTCCCAGTGGGCCGAGGTCGCGTAGACGAAATGCGGGTTCACCACGCACTTGAAATCCACCATCAGCCCAAAGGCGAGCGCTCCGTGGCTGAGGTAGCCCTCCGGCAGTCCGCCCGAAATCAAGAAGGTCACCGGCTGGTCGAACCACGCACCGTACAGCCCGCGCTCGGCGTCGGAACTGCCCGTGAGTTCAATCAGCGCCTTCGTGCCCGACCCCAGCCCCCAGTTGTAGACCGGCGCCGCCAGAAAAATGCCGTCGGCCCCAGCAATCGCGTCGTAGTACGTCCCCGCGTTGGGGTGCTCGTAGCAGCCGCCCGGCCCCTGCACGTTGTCGAACGGCCCCAGCGGCGTCTCCCGCAGGTCGAGGTGCGTCACGCGGTGCCCGGCCTCCCGCAACTGCCGCGCGGTCAGCGCTGCCAGCCACGCCGAGCGACTCTCCGGGTCGAGGCTGGTCGAAAGAACGGTGAGCGAAAGCATGAGGGGGAGTGTAGAGGGTGGGGGAGGAGGTGCGGTTGAAAGCGACCCCTCACCCCTTGCCTGCGGCAAGGCCCTCTGCTTCGCAGCTCTTCGAGTCTCCTCTTGGTAGAGGGTCAAAAGATGCTTTGGCTATGGCTCTTACTTACGTTGCCTACCCGAAAAATCGTGAAACGCAGAACGCCAGGGCCGTCGGGCGCTGAAGGCGCACGGGCCTCGCGTCCGCAGAAATCACCAGCGTCCAGACCACCCCGTGCACCTGAGAAATGCCGCCGACCAAGCGCCATCACTGCCATTTGCCCAGTGCCAACGTCAACTCCCCTTGCCCCTCTGGGGTAAGGGGCTGGGGGATGGGGCAAAAAGCTCAAGCCTGGGCTTCAATGCCATACACAGCTCCCGCCCACGCTCCCTAGACCCACCCCCCCACCAACCCCCGCCACCCACTACACTCCTCCCCATGAGCACCGAGAAAAAGACCGTCGCCATCGTGGGCGGCAGCGGCTACGCGGGCGGCGAATTCCTGCGCCTCGCCCTGGGCCACCCCCACCTCGAAGTGACGCAGGTGACCAGCGAACGCAGCGCCAAACTCCCCGTGAGCATGGTGCACCCCAACCTGCGTGGGGCGACCAACCTCAAGTTCCGCAAGGCCGCCGAACTCGAAGAGGCCGACATCATCGTGCTGGCGCTGCCGCACAACTCGGCGGCGAAGCGGATTACCGAATTCGAGGCGAAGGGGAAGGTCATCGTGGACCTCTCCGCCGACTTTCGCCTGAAAGATCCCGAGGTCTACGAGCGCTTCTACGGCGAGCCGCACCCAGCCCCCGAGCAGCTCGGGCAGTGGGTCTACGGCAACCCCGAACTTCACCGCGAGGACCTGCGGGGTGCCACCCGCATCGCCTGCGCGGGCTGCTTTGCCACGTCGGTGATTCTGGCGCTCTACCCGCTGCTGAGGCTCGGAGCGCTCGCCCCCAAGGACATCATCGCCACCGGGCTGGTCGGCTCAAGCGCGGCGGGCGCGAGTGCCTCCGAATCGTCGCACCACCCCGAGCGGGCGGGCAGCTTACGCGTCTACAAGCCCGTCGGCCACCGCCACACCGCCGAGGCGCAGCAGGAGCTTCCCGGCAAGTTTCCGCTGCACCTCACCGCCATTTCCACCCCCCGCGTGCGCGGCATCCTGACCACCATTCAGGCGTGGGTGCCCGACGGCTGGTCCGACAAGGACGTGTGGAGCGCCTACCGCGAGGTCTACGGCCAGGAGCCGTTTATCCGCATCGTCAAGGTCGCCAAGGGCATTCACCGTTACCCCGACCCCATGCTGCTCGACGGCACCAACTTCTGCGACATCGGCTTCGAGATGGACGTGGACACCGGGCGCGTGGTGCTGATGTCGGCCATCGACAACCTCGTCAAGGGCACGGCGGGGCACGCCATTCAGTCGCTCAATGTCGCGCAGGGCTGGGACGAACGCGCCGGGCTGGGCTTCCTGGGGCTGCACCCGACCTGAGCGGGCGCCACTCGCTAAGCCAGGTGGCGTACTCCGCCCGGCGGGCACACGCCCTATCGTGAAGGGGTGAGCGACAATTCAGAGCCGCCCCGTGTGGACGCCCAGGTGGACGTTCAGGTTCCTTTTCCGCGTGACCCGCAGCCCGGCGACGACCGCAAGCCGCGTGACCGGGTGACCGTGACCCGCCACGCGGTGAGGGTGGGCGGTCAGGAACTGCGCTACACCGTCACGGCGGGCACGCTGGTGCTCGGCGAGGAATCGCTGGACAAGGACGGCAAGTCCGAGGGTTGTAAGCCCCGCGCCGAGATGTTTTTCACTGCCTACGCGCTCGACGGGGCAGAGGGGGAGCCGCGTGACCCCCGGCAGCGCCCGCTGACCTTCAGTTTCAACGGGGGGCCGGGCAGTTCCTCGGTGTGGCTGCACCTCGGGCTGCTCGGGCCGCGCCGGGTGGTGATGGGTGACGCCGGGGCACTGACCGGGCCGCCCTACGCCCTCACCGACAACGAGTACACGCTGCTCACCCACAGCGACCTCGTGTTCATTGACCCCGTAACCACCGGCTATTCCCGCGCCGCCGAGGGCGAAAAGCCCGGCGACTTTCACGGCTTTCAGGCCGACGTGGAATCGGTGGGCGATTTCATTCGCCTGTGGACCAGCCGGGCCGGGCGCTGGCTGAGTCCTAAGTTCCTGATAGGCGAAAGCTACGGCACGCTGCGGGCGGCGGCGCTGAGCGGGTATTTGCAGGAGCGGCACGGCCTGTTTCTGAACGGCGTGATGCTGGTGAGCAGTATTCTGGACTACGCGACGGTGGACACCTCGCCGGGGCACGACCTCGCCTACGTGCTGCACCTGCCCACCTACGCGGCGACGGCCTGGTATCACGGCCTGCTCGGAGAGCGCCCGCTGGCCGACGTGCTGCGCCAGGCCGAGGCCTTTGCCGACGGGGACTATGCTCTGGCCCTGCACCGGGGCCGTCGCCTGAGTGACGAGGAGCGCCAGAGTGTCGCCACTCGCTACGCCGCGCTGACCGGCCTGAGCGCCGACTACGTGCTGCGCTGCGACCTGCGCGTGCCGCTTCACCGCTTCCGCAAGGAACTGCTGCGTGGCCAGGGCCTGACGGTGGGCCGCCTCGACACCCGGTTCATCGGCCTGGACCGCGACCACGCCGGCGAGGACACCGAGTACGACCCCAGCATGAGCGCCATCATGGGGCCGTACACCGCCGCCATGAACCACTATGTCCGCGCCGAGCTGGGCTACGCCAGTGACCTGCCCTACGAGGTGCTGACGGGCCGGGTACGCCCCTGGAGCTTCCGCGAGTTCGAGAACCAGCACGTCCGGGTGTCCGACACGCTGCGCGAAGCCATGCACCAGAACCCGCACCTCAAGGTCTATGTCGGCTCGGGCTACTTCGACGCCGCCACGCCGTATCACGCGACCCGCCACACCTTCGACCACCTGCAACTCGCCCCCAGCCTGCGCGGCAATATCCGCGAAATGTTCTATGAGTCGGGGCACATGATGTACGTGCACCTGCCGAGCCTCGCGCTGCAAAAACAGCATCTGGCCGAGTTTATCGAGTGGGCGAAGGGATAAGACCGTCTGCGATGGAATCCCCCTGGGCTTGGGGGTTCCATCCAAACGGAGTGAGCAGCAGTCCCTACGGGTTTCGGAAAATGGACCCGCAGCCGGTGCCGTCCCGGCTGTGGGGGAAGGGGACGAAAGCCGTAGAAGTCAGACCGGCGCCGCCCGCCCCAGAATCAGGTCGGCGGCCTTTTCCGCCACCATGATGGTCGGGGCGTTCGTGTTGCCGCGCGGAACGGTGGGCATTACGCTCGCGTCGGCAATCCACAGGCCGTCCACGCCGCGCACCCGCAGGTCGTCGCCCACCACCGCGAAGTCGTCGTGGCCCATGCGGCAGGTGCCGACCGGGTGGTAGATGGTCATGGCGTGCTCGCGCACATGCTCGGTCAGGGCGGCGCGGTCTGTGGCCCCCGCGCCCGGCAGGAACTCGGCCCGGCGGTAAGAGGTGAGCGCCGCCGTATCCGCCACTTCCCGCGCCAGTTCGATGCCGCGCAGCAGCACGTCGAGGTCACGCGAGTCCGAAAGGTAATTCGGCTCGATGAGAGGCCGCGCCAGCGGGTCGGCGCTCGCCAGCCGAATCTGGCCCCGGCTGTGCGGTTGCAGCAGCGTGGGCAGCAGCGTGAAGTGGTGCCCACGCGCCAGCGGCTTGCCAAATTCCAGGAAGAGCGCTGCGCCGTGGTGAAATTGCAGGTCCGGGGCGGCGAGGTCCGGCGAGGTCCGCAGGAAGCCGCCCGTCTCGGCCACGTTGCTCACCAGCAGGCCGCGCCGTTCCTGCTCGTACTCGCTGAGGTGCGGTTCGCGCAGGGGGCTGCGCAGGCCCGGCGTGTCGGTTTCGAACACCACCGGGACAATCAGATGGTCTTGCAGGTTCTGCCCCACACCCGGTAGGTCGCACTGCACCTCCACGCCCGCTGCTCGCAGTTCGTCCGCCGGGCCGATGCCCGAGAGCAGCAGCAGGTGCGGACTCGTCACGGCGCCCGCCGTCAGGATGACGCCGCCTTCCGCGTGCAGTTCGTGTTCCGCGCCCGCTTCGTCGCGGTAGGCGACCCCCACCGCCCGGCCCCCGCGCAGCAGCAGGCGGGTGACGTGGGCGCCGGTCGTGACCTGCAACTCGCCCGGCCCCTCCAGCGCCAGCGCAGGCCGCAGGTAGGCCGCTGCCGTGGAATGGCGCTCGCCGCCCTTCATGGTGACCTGATAGCGCCCGAAGCCTTCTTGCTGCGCCGCGTTGAAGTCGTCGTTGCGTGGATAACCGAGTTCGGCAAAGCCGTCGGTCAGCGCGTCGCAGATGGGGTGGGTGTAGCGGCGATGCTCCACATGCAGCGGGCCGCCCGCGCCGTGAAAGGCGTCGGGGCCGTCCTCGAAGTCCTCGCTGCGTTTGAAGTACGGCAGCACCTCGTCGTAGCTCCAGCCCCGGTTGCCCGCCGCTGCCCAGCCGTCGTAGTCGGCGCGGTGCCCGCGAATGTAGATCATGGCGTTGATGGAGCTGCTGCCGCCCAGCACCTTGCCGCGCGGCCAGAACAGCCGCCGCCCGTTCAGTTCCGCTTGCGGCTCGGTCTGGTACGCCCAGTCCACCTCGCTGCCGAACAGCCGCCCGAACGCCACCGGAATCTGGATGTGGGGGTGGGTGTCGGGGCCGCCCGCTTCGAGCAGGTGCACCCGCCGCCCGGCCTCCCGCAGCCGCGCCGCCGCCGCGCAGCCGCCCGACCCGGCGCCGACGACAATGAATTCTGTGCCGCTCATGCGGCCCGCCCATGCAGATGAAGTTTCAAGGTGCGTCCAGCATAGGTGAGGTGGGGGAGAGGGGAGTGGCGTTTGTTGGACAGGCGGGAGGAGGAGCACTGGGAAAGGCCCGCGAACGCCTAGCCCGCTTGCATTTGCCCCGGTCCCGGCGCGTTATTCTGCCCTCTGTCGCGCCCCCCCGTGCGCGGTCATCCAGAGTCGCCCCAGGGTGTTTCCTGCCCGCCTACGGCGCAGCAACCGGCCTTCATCACGGTCACGGTGCTTTCAGGAAAGGGCCGTTTAGGTGCGCCGACGATGGCGCGAGCGGCCCGATGCCCGCCAGGAGGTGCATTTCCAACCATGAGCCATCACCCAGAAGCGTCGGCTTCCGCCAATCCGTCCATCAACCATCAACCGTCCACCATCACCGAGGCCGCCCGCCAGCGCATCCTGATTCTCGACGGCGCCTGGGGTACGCAGCTTCAGCGAGCCAACCTCACCGAAGCGGACTTCCGCTGGGACGAAGCCGACCCCACGCGGATGTACCGGGGCAACTTCGACCTGCTGCAACTGACCAAGCCTGACGTGATTCGCGCCGTGCACCGCGCCTATTTCGAGGCCGGAGCGGACATCGCCAGCACCAATACCTTCAACTCCACGACCATCTCGCAGGCGGATTACGGCACCGAGGCACTGGCCTACGCCATGAACCGCGAGGGGGCAAGGCTGGCCCGCGAAGTCGCCGACGAGTTCGAGGCGCGCGACGGCAAAAAGCGCTGGGTGGCGGGGAGTGTCGGTCCCACCAACCGCACCGCGACCCTTTCTCCCGACGTGGAGCGGCCCGAGTTCCGCAACGTGACCTACGACGACCTCGTGGCGGCGTACTCGGAGGCCATCACCGGGTTGATGGAAGGTGGCGCGGACCTGCTGCTCATTGAAACGGTGTTTGACACGCTGAACGCCAAAGCCGCGCTGTTTGCCGCGCAGGACGTGTTCGCGGCGCAGGGGCGCGAGCTGCCGGTCATGCTCTCGGGCACCATCACCGACGCCTCGGGCCGCACGCTGAGCGGGCAGACGCCCGAAGCCTTCGCGGTGAGCACCGAGCACGCCGGCCTCTTTTCGCTGGGCCTGAACTGCGCGCTGGGCGCCGACCTGCTGCGGCCCCACCTGCGCGCAATTGCGGCGAACACGGAGGCGCTGGTGTCGGTTCACCCCAACGCGGGCCTCCCCAACGCCTTCGGGGAATACGACGAAACGCCCGAACACACGGCGGCGGTGCTGGCCGACTTCGCCCGCGAGGGGCTGGTCAACATCGTGGGCGGCTGCTGCGGCACCACACCCGAGCACATCAAAGCGATTGCGGAGGCGGTGAAGGACATTCCCCCGCGCCAGGCGCTGCAACTGCCGCCTTACCTGCGCCTCAGCGGCCTCGAAGCCTTCACCCTGACGCCGGAAACCAACTTCGTCAACGTGGGCGAGCGCACCAACGTGACCGGCAGTCCCAAGTTCAGCAAGGCGATTCTGGCCGGCGACTACGACGCAGGGCTCAAGATTGCCCGCCAGCAGGTGACGAACGGCGCGCAAATCGTGGACATCAACTTCGACGAGGGGATGCTCGACGGCGAAGGAGCGATGGTCAAGTTCCTCAACCTGCTCGCCGGGGAGCCGGACATCTCGCGCGTGCCCCTGATGCTCGACTCGTCCAAGTGGGAGATTCTGGAAGCGGGGCTGCGGCGGGTGCAGGGCAAGGCAGTCGTCAACTCCATCTCGCTCAAGGACGGCGAGGCCAGGTTTCTGGAACGCGCCCGGCTGCTGCGGCGCTACGGGGCGGCGGCGGTGGTCATGGCCTTCGACGAACAGGGACAGGCCGACAACCTCGCCCGACGCCGGGAGATTCTGGGCCGCGCGTATAGGCTGCTGACCGAGCAGGCGGACTTTCCGCCGCAGGACATCATTTTCGACCCCAACGTGCTGACCGTTGCCACCGGCATCGAGGAACACGACCGCTACGCGCTGGACTTTATCGAGGCGACGCGCTGGATTAAAGAAAACCTGCCGGCGGCGAAGGTGTCGGGCGGGATTTCCAACGTCTCGTTCAGCTTCCGGGGCAACAACCACGTGCGCGAGGCGATGCACGCGGTGTTTCTGTACCACGCCATCCGCGCCGGGCTGGACATGGGCATCGTGAACGCGGGGATGCTGGCGGTGTACGAGGACATCGAGCCGGAGCTGCGCGAGGCCGTCGAGGACGTCATTCTGGCTCGCCGTCCGGACGCCACCGAGCGTTTGCTGACGCTGGCCGACCGCTACAAGGACATCAAGCGCGAAAGTGCCGCCCAGAGCGCCTGGCGCGACCTGCCGGTGCAGGAACGGCTGCGGCACGCACTGGTGCAGGGCGTCGCCGACCACGTGGATGAGGACGCCGAGGCCGCCTATCAGGAACTCGGCAGCCCGCTGGCCGTCATCGAAGGCCCGCTGATGGACGGCATGAACGTGGTGGGCGACCTCTTCGGCGCGGGGAAAATGTTCCTGCCGCAGGTGGTCAAATCCGCCCGCGTGATGAAAAAGGCAGTGGCCTACCTCACGCCCTATCTGGAAGCGGAGAAGGCGGAAAGCTCCAGCAAGGGCAAGGTACTGCTGGCGACCGTCAAGGGCGATGTGCACGACATCGGCAAGAACATCGTGGGCGTGGTGCTCGCCTGCAACGGCTATCAGGTGACCGACCTCGGCGTGATGGTGCCGGGCGAGAAGATTCTGGACGAAGCCGAGCGGCTCGGTGCCGACGTGATCGGTCTGAGCGGGCTGATTACGCCTTCCTTAGACGAAATGGTGAACGTGGCCCGCGAGATGACGCGCCGGGGCGTGAAAACTCCACTGCTGATCGGCGGCGCGACGACCAGCCGGGCGCACACGGCGGTCAAGATTGACCCGGCCTACGACGGGACGGTAGTGCACGTGCTGGACGCCAGCCGCGCCGTGACCGTGACCAACGACCTGCTGACCGACGAGGCCGCCTACGCTGGGCGCGTGCAGGGCGAGTATGACACCTTGCGCGAGCGCCACGGCGAGCGGCAGGTGCGGCTGATTGCGCTGGCAGAAGCCCGCGCCCGCGCCCCGCAACTGAGTGCCGCCGTGCCCCCCGCGCCGCACGATCTGGGCCGTCAGGTGGTCGAACAGCCCATTGCCGAGCTGCTGCCCTTCATCGACTGGACGCCCTTTTTCATCGCCTGGGAGATGAAGGGCATCTACCCGGGCATCCTGACCGACCCTCTGCGTGGCGAGGAGGCCCGCAAGCTGTTTGCCGACGCGCAGGCGCTGCTGGAGCAGGTTATCGCCGACGGCTCGCTGCGGGCGCGCGGCGTCATCGGGCTGTGGCCCGCGCACGGCGACGACATCGTGCTGGACGATGCGGCGATGGGGCGTGGCGAGACGCTGGATTTCGAGACGCACGAACTCGCCGCCGGGCGCGAGCCGCTGCCGAACATGCCGCGCCTGCACACGCTGCGGCAGCAGCGCGACCAGACCACGCCGAACACTGCGCTGGCTGACTTTGTGGCGGAAGGAGGCGACCACATCGGCGCCTTCGCCACGGCCATCTTCGGCGCCGAGGAGTTGGCGCAGCAGTTCGAGGCGCAGCACGACGACTACAACTCGATTCTGGTCAAGGCGGTGGCCGACCGACTGGCCGAGGCCTTTGCCGAGAAGCTGCACCGCGACGTGCGCGTGCGGCACTGGGGTTACGCCGAGGGCGAGGCGCTCGACAACACCGACCTCATCAAGGAGCGCTATCAGGGCATCCGCCCTGCGCCCGGCTACCCCGCGCAGCCCGACCACACCGAGAAACGCACCCTGTTTGAGCTGCTGGACGCGGAAAGCATCGGCCTGCGCCTCACCGAGTCGTGTGCCATGACCCCGGCGGCGGCGGTGTCGGGGCTGTACTTCGCGCATCCGGAGGCCCGTTATTTCGCAGTGGGCCGCATCGGGCGCGACCAGGTGGAGAACTACGCCGCCCGTAAGGGTTGGACTGTGCAGGAAGCCGAGCGCTGGCTGGGGCCGCTGCTGGCGTACAGCGCCGGGCCGGGGCCAGAAGCAAGCCAGAAAGCCCTCGGCGCAGAGCTGACAGGAGCGCAATCGTGAAGGCCACCCTGCCACTCGGGGGCGGCGTTGCCCCCACGCAAGGTGTACCCTGCGGCCATGAAAAAGTGGATGGTGCTGGTGGCCTGTTTCAGCGGCCTGGCGGGAGCGTCGCGGGTCGTGATGGACACCCGGCTCTCTCCTCAGCCCACTTACGTCTCCGACGCCCAGACCACGCGGGTGCTGCGCGACACCTTCGCGCCCGGAAACGTGCCGGGGTGCCGCGACGCGCGGGTGACGGACGAGACACCGGGCGCTTTTACCCGTCGCGGAGCGCGGCAAACGGCCTACCTCGTCCACGTCTGCGGCAACAGCCGGCTGGTCATCTACGAGGGAGGGCGCATCGTCAAGTCGCTGAGCAATATCGGCGACGCCATCGGCAACATCGGGGACATCAATGGGGACGGCGTGGACGACCTGTTGTTTCTGGCGAAGTTCTATGGGCATGGCTCGAACACTGTGCAGGACGCCAGCCTGGTGACTTTGGCGGGCGGCAAATTCCGCACGCTGTTCGATTTGCCCGAAGCCGCCGTCGACGAGTGCAGCAGTGCCAATGCTTACACCCTGGCTTACCGGGTCACGGTGCAACCGGGGACACGACCGGTGTTGACGCTCAATCACTATCAGGGCGACTGTGTGGCCGGCGCCCGGCTGTTCGAAACCAAGACGGTCACGCTTCACTAAGACAGGGGACACCTCAGCGCCGTTCGGCTGAAGTAAGCCAGCTCAGGTTTGATGGGGACGGGGGCACAGCTAGCGGTACACTCCTCAACTTGACGGGCACTGGAGTGTACCAATGACTCGCATTTCCCTCGAACTCGTGCCGCGCTCGCGCTCCAAGCTGCGCGCCGAACTCGCGCTGGTCGCCGAGCAGTTTCCCGGCGTGGACACGGTCAACATCCCCGACCTGACGCGCTTTTCCACCCGCTCGTGGGAGGGCTGCGCCTTCGCCCCGGCCCCCTTGCGGGCCATTCCCCACGTCCGGGCGATTGACCTCAACCCGCGTGAGCCCCTGCCGATGACCGGGGCGTTTCTGGCACACGGGATTCAGGAGGTGCTGGTCGTGACCGGCGACGCCCCGGCGGATATGTCGCACCGGGTCTACAACGTGGACGCCGAGCAGGCCATTCGCCGTTTCCGGGCCGAGCTGCCGCACGTCAAGGTGTACGCGGGCCTCGACCCCTACCGCCAGAGCTTCGCCGCCGAGCGCGACTATCTGGAGCGCAAGCTCGACGCCGGAGCCGCCGGGTTTTTCACCCAGCCGTTTTTCGACATGCGGCTGGTCGAGGCTTACGCCGACATCGTGCCGGAGGGCGCCGAGGTCTGGTGGGGTGCGACCACCGTCACCGAGGAAGGCAGCCTGAACTACTGGCAGACCCGCAACCGCGCCGTGTTTCCGCGTTCCTTCGAGCTGACGATGGACTGGGACCGCCAGTTCGCCGCCCAGCTTCTGGGGTTCGCCCGCGAGCGCGGCCAGCACGCCTATTTCATGCCGGTGAAGACGAGCGTGGAGGCGTACCTGAGCGGGATTCTTTAAAGCATTTGATGGAGTGAGGTTTCATTGGCGTTGGTCTCGACGCCCCCTCACCCCTTGCTGCGCAAGGCCCTCTCCCACAAGGGTAGAGGGTCAAAAACAGATAAGGAAAGGCAGAAACCGCTCGGGCTTCTGCCTTGTCTATCAACTCCTAACTATCAACCGTTGTCCACAATCACCGTAAAGCTCCGGCTGACCTTGCCCCCGGCGGGCACGTCCACCTTCAGCGTCGCAGTGCCCTGGTTCTGCACGGGCGCGGCGCTGTCGATGATGACGCGGCGCCCGCCCACCCGCTCAGTGATTTCGGCCCGGACGGCGCGGGTCTTGCTGCTCTCGAAGGCGTAGGTGACCTTGTAGGTCGTCTTGGTCACGTTGCCCTTGTCGTTCTTGACCTGGGTGACGGTCTGCACCGTGCGGGTGTAATGCACGTCGGGGTCGTCGCCCAGGCTGAATTCGACTTTGCCCCCCTTGCGGGTATCGCTGATGTTCGTCTGCCCCACGATGCGGCCTTCCTCGCGCACGGTGATGGGTCCAGCGGGCAGGCGGTCGTCCGCCGTGAAGCGGTAAAAACGGTTGAGAGTGCCGTCCTGGGTGCCGGTGTTGAAGTAAGTCTCCAGGCCCACGTAGCGCTCGAAATTGGTCAGCTTGGGCGTCAGGAAAGGCAGCGTCACCACACTGTTGGCGGGCAGCGTGAAGGCGCTGCTGAGCGTGTATTTGTACAGCCCGCGCAGGTCGCCGCCGCTCTGAATCTTGGGCGCGGGGGCAGCAGCTACCTCACTACGTGCCGCAAAGCCCATAGCAACGGGCGTCGGGTAGCTGTCGCCCTGCACGTTCACGTCCCCGGCGTACAGCTCGGTGTTTTTCACGTCGTAGGGCTGATCGGTGGTGTTGCGGATGTCGGCCAGTGCGGAGAGTTGTGCCCCCGCGTCGCTGGCTTTCAGTGTGTAGCGCGGCGTCCAGCTCACCGAACGGGTCAGGTAACTCAGGGTGCCGCTGCCCGGCGCCTTCAGGTCGAACACCAGCGTCCGCGAAGGGCTCAGCGGGTTGGCGGGGGGCAACACGTCGAATTGCAGGTCCTCGTACCGCACGGTGAAGTATTTGCCGCCCGCGTCCTTTACCAGCAGGTCACGGGCGCGCACCAGCGTCACCGGCTCGGTCTTGCCGCCGTCGCGCTTGAGGTACACCGTTTTGCCTTCCAGGCCGCTCAGCCAGTTGGCCTCCAGCTTCTGCACGGCGCTGTTAAAGCTCAGGCCTTCGAGGTCCAGGCTGCCCTGAATCACGCCGTCCCAGGCTTCCTGCGGCAGCGCGACGGTCAGCGTGTTGCTGCCGCTGCTCACGCTCTCGCGCACTTCGGTAAAGCTAGGGTAGATGCGGATATCGGTGGCTGCCGCGTGGGACAGCAGAGCGCCGCCTAAAGCCAGTGCAAGAGGAAACAGTTTTTTCATTCGACCATCGTGCGCCGCTCACGTTTGCAAGGGATGAGACAGGGGGTCAGAAAGGCGTCAAGCGGCTACAAAAAAAAGCTCCCCACCGTGGGGGAGCCGGGAAGAGGAAAAGCTCAGCGCTGCTTGGCCGCTTCAATCAGCGCGGGCACGATCTGGTTCACGTCGCCCACGATGCCGTAGTCGGCGACCTTGAAGATGGGGGCTTCGGCATCCTTGTTGATGGCGACGATGTTCTTGGACTTGCCCATGCCCGAGAGGTGCTGCACCGCGCCGCTCACGCCCAGCGCGATGTAGGCCTTGGGCTGCACGGTCTTGCCGGTTTGACCCACCTGCTCGGCGTAGGGGCGCCAGCCGGCGTCCACCACCGCGCGGGTCGCGCCCACGCCAGCGCCGATTTCGTCGGCGAGGCCTTCGACCATGGAGGCGAAGTTCTCGGGGCTGCCCACGCCGCGTCCGCCGGTCACGATCACGTCGGCTTCGGTCAGGGCCACGCGGCTGCTCTTTTCCACGCTCTTGCCGGTGACTTCCACGCGGGGAGCGGGCAGGTCGAGGTCCACATCGTACTGCTCACCCGTCGCGCCGGTCGGCTGCGCGGGGTTGAAGGAACCGGGCTTCACGGTCACGACGACCACGGCGCCTTCGCCTTCCACGGTTTCAGTCACGCGGGCGAGGTAGGTGTAACGCTGCGCCTGCACGGCGTTGCCGTTGCTGCTGAGCTTGATGGCGTCTTCGAGGTAAGGCGCGTCGAGCTTGACGGCCACGCGGGGAGCGTACTCGCGGCCCGAGCGGCTGCCGCCGATGATGACGAGGTCGGCTTCGCCTTCCTGCGCGATCTGCGCCGTGGCAGCGGCCCAGACTTCGGCGGTGTACTGCGCCAGCCCCGCCGCGTCGCCCACCAGCACTTGGTCGGCGTACTGCGCGGCTTCGTTGGCGACTTCGGCCACGCCCTGGCCCATGACCAGCAGCGTGACGGGGCCTTCGCGGCCCGACTCACGGGCGGCGGTCACCATTTCGAGGGTGGACTTGGCGAGCTTGGCGCCGTTGTGTTCGGCAACGATCAGAATCATCAGGCGATCACCTTCGCTTCATTGCGCAGGAGGTTGAGCAGTTCGGCGGCGGCGGCCTGCGGGTCCTTGCCGTCGATCATCTTGTTCAGGCGGGCGCGGGTCTGGATCTCGGCGTTCACGGTGCGCACGCGGGGCTGCACGCCGTAGGTGTCGAGGCTGTCCTTGCGCAGCTCCTTCTTCTTGGCCTTCATGATGTTGGGCAGCGTGGGGTAACGCGGCTCGTTCAGGCCCTGCTGGGTGGTGACCACCGCGGGCAGGGGAGCGCGGAAGCTCTCATTGCCTTCGTCCACGTCGTGACGGCCCGTCACGCTGTCGCCCTCGACCTTCAGTTCGTTGGTCCAGGTGAGTTGCGGCCAGCCGAGGCGCTCGGCGGTGGCGGCGCCCAGGGCCTGCGAGTCCCAGTCAGCTTCTTGCCCGCCGACCAGAATCAGACCGGCGTTCTCGGCCTGCGCGACCTGCGCGACAATCTTGCTGAGGCTCACCGCGTCGATCTTCTCATCGGTTTCCACGTGAATGGCGCGGTCCACACCCATCGCCAGGGCGGTGCGCAGGGCATCTTCGTTGCGCTGCGGGCCGACGGCCAGGGCGATGATGGTGTCCACGGGAGCGCCGCCTTCACGCAGTCTCAGGGCTTCTTCCACGCCGTACTCGTCCATGCCGTCGACCACCAGGGTCGCGCCTTCGAGGTCCACACCGCTGCCGGCCACTTTCACGCGGGCTTCGGCGTCGGGCACCTGCCGTACCAGAGTCAGAATATTCATGCGTCTCCCTCCACTTCACCATGCTGCCGGTCGGGGCAGCTGAATGTTGACTTGCTTACCGGCTTGCCGGACTCGCCACACAAGTTTGTACTCGGTACAAGTTAGCGTGTGAGGCTCAGATTTTCCACCACTTCCAGCACCCCCTATATTACTGCGCCGGGCATTAGGGGGTAGGGTGATGGCTTACCCAATCCTGTCTCTGGCACCGTACTCAGTCGCCCTGGCACCCGGAGCTGACCGCCAGCTTTCCGTTGCCTCAAGGCGAACTCAAGCGCCTGATGAGAAGGGCTCATAGAAAAAGTGGACAGTAACAGGCATGAAGAAGTTCCTTGCTCTGTCCACCACCGCCCTGCTCGCCACCGCTGCCGCGCAGACCACCGTCGTCGTGCAGCCCTCGTCCAGCCTGGGCCTGCGCGGTCTGGAATTCGGCGTGCTCGGCGGCTACGCGGGCGGCCTGAACGGTGAAGTCTTTGTCCACGCGCCGAACGTGGCTGGCCCGGTGGGCGTCAAGCTCAGCGCCTCGCAGACCTCCGCCAGCGACGCCCTGCGCGACGACGTGAGCGTCAACTCGACCCTGGGCCTGGGCACCTTCGGCAGCTATAAGCAGCAGGGCCTGGCGACCGAAAGCGGCAGCCACAGCACCTACGCCCTCGACGGCACCTACAACCTGGGCCAGGTCGGACGCGGCGTGGACCTGACCGCCTACGCGGGCGGGCGCTACGGCACCTTCAGCGCCACCGAAACCTACGCGGGCGACGCCGCCCTCTCGCAGACCACCCGCACCAGCGCGTTCGGCGTGGGCGCCGGCGCCATGCTCGGCTACCGCATCAGCGACCGTGCCAGCCTGATCGGCGACCTCGGCGTGGACCAGTACTTCAACGGCGCCATCACCAACGGCACCGACGCGGGCACCTACCAGACCGGTGAAGCCGGCTACAACGATGTGCGTGCCCGTTTCGCCTTCCCCGGCACCGTGTTCAAGGCCAAGGTGGGCGTCAAGTTCAACTTCTAAGCGCTTTCCTCTGAACGACTCCCCGGCTCCGGCTGGGGGGTTTTCTTTTGGCGTTCGAGCAGGCTTTGGAGCTGGCTGAACGCCGCCACCGTGCGTGGAAATCCGAGGTAGGGGACACACAGCAGCAGGGCTTCGCGAACCTCCTGCTCTGTCGCTCCGGCGCGCAGGGCACCGCGCAGGTGGGTCTTGAGCTCGTCGGGGCTGCCGAGCGAGACGAGCAGCACGCTGGCGAGCAGTTCCTTCGTCTTGAGGTCGAGGCCGGGCCGTTCGTACACCGTGTCGTAGGCGAAGTCGCGGATATACGCCATCAGGTCGGGGTCGAGCGCGGCGAGCCGGTCGAGGATGCGCTCCTCCTGCGCGCCGAAAATGGCTTGCCGGGCGGTGGTGGGGGCGTCGTCGGACATGGAGACAGCATGGCAGGCCCGCGCCTCGCTGACCCCGTATGCTGCCTGCGCCCATGACCCGCCGCTCTGTGCCTAGGCCACGCCGCCTGCATGTCCTGGGGGCTTCGGGAGCGGGAACGACGACGCTGGGACGGGATCTGGCCGCCGCATTGCAGCTCGGGCACTTCGAGACAGACGACTTCTTCTGGGCCCCGTCCGACCCGCCTTACCACGTTAAACGGGCACCCGAACAGCGCCTGAGCCTGCTTCGTGAAGCGTTAGTGGACGGCGATGGCTGGGTGCTCAGCGGCTCGCTGTGTGGCTGGGGCGACCCGCTGATGGCGGAGTTCGACGCGGTTATCTTCGTGACGTTGCCGACTCCGTTGCGGCTCGAGCGCACCCGCCAGCGCGAACGGGCGCGGTTCGGCGCGCAACTCGACGAAGGCGGCGCCATGCACCGGCGGCAGCTGGACTTCATGGCATGGTCGGCCGGTGACGACGACCCGGCGTCCAGCGTGGGCCGCAGCCGCCTGGTTCATGAAGCGTGGCTGGCGCGGCTTTCGTGCCCTGTCGTGCGGGTGGACAACGCCGGAACGCAGGCAGACACACTGGGCGAGGTGCTGGCCCGGCTGTCTGCCCTGCCTTGAAACGCTAGCGGTCCTTGACCACCGGCTTGAGCGTCGGAATGCGCAGCCCGCCGCGCCCGTCCCAGCCCTTGAAGGCATAGAAGCGGCCCGGCTCGCCCGTGTTGAGGTAATCGGCGAGCGGCTCACGCATGGGCGGCGAGTCGAGTTTGTCGAGCGCCTCGTCCACCGTGCAAAAGCGGGCCTCGACAATGAACCCGTCGGGGTCGGCGGGGTTGAGCAGCCCTTCCCAGGTGGCCTCGAAGGCGACAGCGATGGCGCGTTCGCCCCGGCGCTCGTCTTCGATATGCACCGTGTAGGCCATGTGCTTGATGCCGGTGAGTTTCAGCCCGGTTTCCTCGTAGATTTCGCGGTAGAGCGCCTCGGGGAGCGTTTCGCCGTGTTCGACCACGCCGCCGGGAAGGGTGTGGCGCACCCGCCCGTGCCCCTGCCAGTCGTTGCCGACGAGCAGCACCCGCCCAAAGCGGTCGCGCAGGATGCCTGCCGCGACCAGCAGATCACGCCGCCCCATGCTGGTCCTCGGCGCCTTCTTGCGACATGGCGAGCAGTTGCTCTTCTCTCTGGGCGCGGGCCAGGGCCGACACCACCGGAGCGAGCCCCCCGGCCATTACCGCGTCGAGTGGATGGTTCTTGTCTTCACCCTCCAGGCGGTGGTCGGTCACGCGGTTTTGCGGGTAGTTGTAGGTGCGGATTTTTTCCGAACGGTCGCCGCTGCCCACCTGCGAGGCGCGTTCCTGGCGTTCCTGCGCCTCGCGCGCGGCGCGCTCCCGTTCGGCGAGCCGGGCAGTGAGCACTTGCAGCGCCTTTTCACGGTTCTTGATCTGCGAGCGCCCGTCCTGACAGATCACCATGATTTCGTCGGGAGTCCCGGCGCGGTACACGGCCCGGACCGCCGAGTCGGTGGTGTTCACGCCCTGCCCGCCCGCGCCCTGCGAGCGGAATACGTCGATGCGGACCTCGGACAGGTCGAGGTTGACCTCGCCGGGTTCGGCCTCGGGCAGCACGGCGACGGTGGCGGTGGAGGTGTGGATGCGCCCCTGCGACTCGGTGGCAGGCACGCGCTGCACCCGGTGAACGCCGCGTTCCCACTTCAGGGCGCGAAAGGCGAAGTCGCCAGTCACTTCGGCCACGACTTTGCTCGCGCCGCCCAGGTCACTCTCGGCCGCGTCGAGGACGTTGAGCTTGAGGTTCAGCCCCGCCGCGTAGCGTTCGTACATCCGCAGCAGGTCCATCACGAACAGCCCCGCCTCGGCGCCGCCCGCTCCGGCGCGCAGTTCCAGAATCACGTCCTTGCCGTCGTCGGGGTCGGTGGGAAGCAGCAGCACTTCGAGTTCGGCTTCGATTTCGGCCAGTCGCGCCTGTAGGCCGCCGACCTCGAGCTGCGCCAATTCCTTCATGTCAGGGTCGCGCATGTCGGGGTCTTGCAGCAGTTCGCGGGCGCCGCTCAGGTCCGCTTCCGCCTGCTCGCGCTCGCGCACCAGCGTGACGAGCGGCAGCAGCTCGCGGTGACGGCGGGTCAGCCGGGCATACTCGCGGCCATCGGCCAGCGCCTGCGGGTCACCCAGGCGGCGCTCGACGAGGCCGAATTCGGACACCAGTTCGTTGAGGCGGCTCATGTTCGCCACTGGGTCAGCCGTAGGGTCGGCCCCTGACGGCTTTTTTGCATGGGGGTGGTCACAGGAAACATGCCGGGTAGTCTAGCGCCCCGGTTCCACCCTTCTCGGGCATGGCAAACGAAAGGTCAGCAGGCCGCTTATCCCGCGCCCCCCACAAGCCGCGCCGGGAATTTGTGTCATCTGCGCGGCGATACGACCCGCGCTGGGAGGCCACTGCCCGCATGTTTGGTGTTTCTGGACGGGTAACGAGCGGCCCTTGTGTTGGAAGCGGTTCCTGCGGCACTATCTCGGAGTCTAACCACAGCCGTGACTTCTCTTTTCGGAGGCCTTATGACCACTGCTCAACCCGATGCTCAACCCGGCGCCCAGCCGATTGCCGACCTGGGCCTCAAGCCCGGCCAACTGCACCTCAACCCTGGTGTGGACGACCTCTACGCCCACGCCATTCGCCTCGGTGAAGGAGTGCAGGCCGCCACTGGCCCGCTGACCGTACGGACCAACAAGACGGGCCGCAGCCCCAAAGACCGCTTCATCGTCGAAGACGACCAGACCCGGGAAACCGTGTGGTGGGAAGGCTTCAACCAGCCGATCAGCGCCGAAGTCTTTGACCGACTGCTGGACAAGATGGTGAAGTACGCCGAGGGCCGGGAACTGTTTGTGCAGCAGGTCTTCGCCGGCACCGATGCCGAGCACCGCATCCCCGTGCGGATGATCACCGAAATGGCGTACCACTCGCTGTTTATCCGCAACATGTTCGTGCGCCCCACCGCCGAGGAACTCCAGAACTTCCAGGCCGAGTGGACGGTGCTCAACATCCCGTCGTTCAAGGCCGACCCGGCGGTGGACGGCACCCGCACCGACACCTTTATCCTGGTCAACTTCAGCAAGAAGATGATCATCGCGGGCGGCACCCAGTACGCCGGCGAGAACAAGAAGGGCATCTTCGGCGTCCTGAACTACCTGCTGCCCGCCAAGGGCATCATGCCGATGCATTGCTCGGCCAACGTGGGCGAGGACGGCGACGTGGCGCTGTTCTTCGGCCTGAGCGGCACCGGCAAGACCACCCTGAGCGCCGACCCCGGCCGCAAGTTGATCGGTGATGACGAGCACGGCTGGACCGACACCGGCGTCTTCAACTTCGAGGGCGGCTGCTACGCCAAGGTCATCAACCTGAGCGCCGAGGCCGAGCCCGCTATTTACCAGACCACCCGCAACTACGGCACCGTGCTGGAAAACGTGGTGCTCGACGAGAGCGGCACCCCCGACCTCGACGACGGCTCGCTGACTGAAAACACCCGCAGCGCCTACCCCATCGAGCAGATCGCCAACATCCAGCCCGGCAGCGTGGGCGGCATTCCCAAGAACGTGGTGTTCCTGACCGCCGACGCGTTCGGCGTGTTGCCCCCGCTTTCGCGCCTGACCCCCGAGCAGATGATGTACCAGTTCATCTCGGGCTTCACCGCCAAGATTCCTGGCACCGAAGAAGGCGTGACTGACCCCACCCCGACCTTCAGCACCTGCTTCGGCGCGCCCTTCATGCCCCGTCACCCCGGCGAATATGCCCGGCTCCTGGCGCAGAAGGTCGAAGAAAGCGGCGCGAAGGTGTGGCTCGTCAACACCGGCTGGACCGGCGGCAAGTACGGCGAAGGCCACCGCATGAGCTTGAACCTCACACGACTAAAGTCGCGTGATTCTCACTTCGCAGACCATTGCCCGCCGAAGCAGGTCTGACATAGCCTCCATGAGCGTTTAAGGTGTCTGAGATTCCCGCAGCCACCAACGCTTCACGCCGAATGTTCAGCGCAGCGTTCTCGTCTCGGTCATGGGTTTCCCCACAGTTCGGGCAAGTCCATGTACGGACGGCAAGATTCTTCACTTCGGGATTCTTGAATCCGCAGTCATGACACAACTGGCTAGATGGAAAGTAGGGGCTGACTTTAGATACCAGTCGCCCGTACCACGCTGCCTTGTATTCCAACTGCCGGATGAACTCACCCCAGCCCGCATCACTGATGCTCAGTGCAAGGCGGCGATTTTTCCGCATGTTGTCGGGTTTAAGGTGTTCGGTTCCGATGATTTCGTACTCACGCACCAGGGAGGTGGTGAGCTTGTGAAGGAAATCCTGACGCTTATTGACAATGCGCTTGTGAATCCGAGCCAGCTTGGTTTTCGCTTTCCCGTAACGTGCGCTGCCCTTCTTCCGTCTGGACAGGGTTTGCTGAGCTTTACGAAGTCTTTTCAGGGTGGAGCGGTAATATTTCGGATTCTGTTCATGCTTAAACCTCACGCCATCGGTCACGATGGCAAAATCCTTGATGCCGACATCCACACCCGCTGCAAACTTGGGAGCCGCAGGCAGGTAGGGAATCTCGACTTCACAGAGAACGGACGCTTCGTAATGGCCTTCGTGAATACGGCGCACAGTGACATTCAGAATCTTCCCTTGAATATCCTGCTGGCCCTTGGTTTTCACCCATCCCAGCTTAGGAAGTTTGAGCCTACCTTCCCCAATTTGGATGTTGTTGTTGGTGAATTGAGTCCGGTAGGACTCTCCCGTGCGCTTCTTTCTGAAACGTGGGAATCCTACCTTTTTACCGGACTGCTTCACAGTCCGAAAGAAGTTCTTGTACGCGGTCTCAAGGTTTTTCAGCGAGTTCTGCAAAGCAAACTTATCTACTTCCGAGAGCCAGGAGGTTTCTTCAGCCTGCTTCAGAAGGGTCAGTTCGCTACTCGTTTGCCCGTAGGTCAGTCCCTTCCCGCTTTCCTTGTAGGCCGCAATGCGACGGGCAAGGAAGTGGTTGTAGACGAACCTTGCGCTACCCAGCGTGCGGTTAATCAGTTCAGTCTGAGCCGCATTTGGGTACAGCCTGACCACGAAAGCCTTATTCCTTATCATGCTGGCTCTCTATGTATTTCTGAATCTGAGCGCGGGTGTTTTCAGAAACAGTCAGGATGCAATACGACGGGTTCCAGAGATTGCCGCCCCACAGCTTTTCTTTCAACTGCGGGTAGGCCACGAACATCCGACGTGCGGAAGCGCCTTTCAGCGCCTTCACGAAGTCGGGGATGGCTTGCTGTGGGGTTGCGCTTAGCAGGAGGTGAACGTGGTCAGGCATGACTTCCATCGTGATGACTTCCAGCCCGTTCTGAGCGGCAATGTCACGCAGGATGTCTTTCAGTCCATCAGCAACCTCACCCACCAACACCTGATGACGGTATTTCACGCACCAGATGAGGTGGTATTCAAGCTGATAGACGTAACCCCGGCCTTTCTTCATCTCAAGGGGAAGAATAACATATGTCATCTGGAAAAGCTAGAGGCTTCCGCTTTTCATCGCCCTTTTCAGGGCGAGAGGGGCTAACTCATGACTGAAGTCACGAGTGTGCGCCCCTCAAGCATCAAGAACGCCGCCGTCAACCTGCCCTACGGCGGCGGCAAGGGCGGCATCCGCATTGACCCGCGCAAGTACAGCCAGGGCGAACTCGAGCGCGTCACCCGCCGCTACACCACCGAAATCGGCCTGATTATCGGGCCGGAAAAGGACATCCCCGCGCCCGACGTGAACACTGGCCCGCAGACGATGGCCTGGATGATGGACACCTACTCCATGAACGTGGGCCGCACCGCGACGGGCGTGGTGACCGGCAAGCCGGTGTCGCTCGGTGGCTCGCTGGGCCGCGCCGACGCCACCGGACGCGGCGTGTTCGTGACCGGCGCCGAGGCGATGAAAAAGCTCGGGATGCCGCTCGAAGGCGCCCGCATCGCTGTGCAGGGCTTCGGCAATGTGGGTGAGGCCGCCGCCCGCATCTTCCACCAGCACGGCGCCAAGATCGTTGCCATTCAGGACGTGACCGGCACCATTCACAGCGCGGCGGGCATCGACCCCGGCAAGGCGCTCGCGCACCTGCGGCAGACCGGCAAGATCACCGGGCTCGAAGGCAGCGAGGAAATGCAGAAGGACGACTTCTGGAGCGTGGACTGCGACGTGCTGATTCCGGCGGCGCTCGAAAAGCAGATCACCCTGCAAAACGCCGACAAGATCAGGGCGCGGCTCGTCGTCGAGGGCGCCAACGGCCCCACCATTCCCGCCGCCGACGACCTGCTGGCGCAAAAGGGCGTGACCGTGGTGCCCGACGTGCTCGCCAACGCGGGCGGCGTGAGCGTGTCGTACTTCGAGTGGGTGCAGGACTTCTCCAGCTTCTTCTGGACCGAAGATGAAATCAACGAGCGCCTCGACCGCATCATGCGCGAAGCCTTCCAGAGCCTCTGGGACGTGAAGGAACAGCACGGCGTAACGCTGCGGACGGCGGTGTACATCGTCGCCTGTACCCGCGTCCTCGAAGCGCGGGCGTGCGCGGGCTGTATCCGTAAATCCACACGCGAAAAGGGCCGCTTCCTCGACGGGGCGGCCCTTTTTGTTGGTTGCTGGGGTGCGTTCAGGACATTCGACAGAAAAAGACACCCTCCNCCCYTGTTCGCAAGGCCCTCTCCCATCAAGGTAAAGGGTCAAAGACAGAACAGATCATTCTGTCAAATGCTCTAAGTCAGCGCCGGCACCACATGCATCACCCGGTTGCGCCCGGCGCGTTTGGCGGCGAGCAGGGCGGCGTCCACCTCGCTGAAGATGCCGGGCAACTGCTCGGGCACCGTGTACTGGCCCAGCCCGGCGCTGAGGGTGACGTGGGCGCCCCCGGCAAAACTGCGCACCTGCACTTCCTGCCGCACGCTGTCGAGGAGGTCTTCGGCCTCTGGGGGAAACAGGCCGGGCAGCAGCAGGGCAAATTCCTCGCCGCCCCAGCGGTACGCCGAGCCCCCGGCGGGCAGGTGGTCGAGCAGCACGTCGGCCACGCCGCGCAGCACCCGGTCGCCCGCCATATGGCCGTGATGGTCGTTGATCGCCTTGAAGTGGTCGAGGTCGAGCAGCGCGAGGGTGCCGCCCTGCACCGTTTGCCGCACCGCCTGATCGAAGGCGCGGCGGTTGAACAGCCCGGTCAGCGGGTCGCGCTGGGCGTCGTGCGCGCTGCGGCGGGCCTGACGCTGAAGCCGAATCGCTTGCTGGCCGAACAGAGCACCCACCAGACAGATGAGCAGCATGATGACCGCCAGCCCCGGCTCGTTGCCGGTGGGCCGCGCCCACTGCCCCACCAGCAGACTCGACAGCCCGGCGAGCAGCAAGGTCAGCCCCTGCCCGACCCGGGGGTGGTCCACGAACAGGAAACTCCACGCCAGGCTGGTGATGGGCCCGGCGAGCAGCAAAATCGCAAACGCCGAGCGGTTGCCTACGTGCGCCTGCGGCAGCCAGAACTGCCAGAGGTTGAGTGCTGCGAGCAACAGCAGGTGCAGGCCCGTCAGCGCCAGGCGCACGCTCCATTCCAGCCGGGGCGGAATCCAGGGGTAGGCCAGCCCCACCAGCAGCGGCAGACACAGCGGCAGGACAATCAGATAATTGGGATGCATGTACAGCGACGTGCTCCAGAGGGCCGTCACCGCCAGCAGGGGAGCCAGCAGCTGGAAATAGAGCCCGGTAAAACTCGTTGGCACAGGCGGGGGACCGGAGACAGCGGCAGGCGACATTGATTTCACTGTGTCGGCACCCCTCCTGCGGGAGTCTTACGTGGGCGAAAAATAAAGTTCAAGCGAAGTCGCTCAGGCCCCGACGAGTCGCAAGACCCAGTCCTGCACCTGCCCGATCAAGCTGCCGATGGGCCCGCGCAGGGCGTAGATGAAGATCATCACGATGACGAAGGAAAAGGGCTGCGCCTCGAACTGCGCCAGGCTGCGGCCCAGCGAGGGGACCAGCGCCCCCAGAATCCGGCTGCCGTCGAGCAGCGGAATCGGCAGCAGGTTGAAGACCGCCAGCACCACGTTGACGCCCAGCACGGTGCTCAGGATGACTTCGAGCAGCGGCGAGTATGGCAAGGCGGCGGCCAGCAGGGCACACACCAACGCGATCAGCAGGTTGCTCAGCGGCCCGGCGGCGGTGGCCCACAGCGTGCCCCAGCGCCCCAGGTTGCGCGGGTTGATCGGCACCGGGCGGGCGAACCCGAAGCCGGCGACCAGCAGCAGCAGCGTGCCGAGCGGGTCGAGATGCCGGAAAGGATTGAGCGACACCCGCCCGGCGCGGCGCGCTGTGGGGTCGCCCAGCCGGTCCGCGACGAAGGCGTGCGCGAACTCGTGCACCGTCAGCGACAGCACGAGGGCCAGCGCCACGATGATGAACGCCAGGGGACTTTGTTGCAGCAGGGAAATCAGACCCATATCCGACCCATTGTAGAGGCCGGCAGATGAGGCGCCGGGGTCAGGGGGCTCAGGTCGCCTTGGGGTTTGCGCCGAGGTAGGCCCGCAGCGCCGTGCGTTCCTCGTCCGCCGAGCGCACCGCACCGCTTTGCCGCAGCCCCGCGAGGTGCGCCAGGGCGCGGCCCACTGCCGGCCCCGGCGCCACCCCCAGCGCCACGACTTCGCGTCCGGTCAGCGGCAGGTAACTCTCGGGGCGCAGCAACCCGCGCAACTGCAATTCCGGCGTGCCCGGTGCGAAATAGCTGTCCGACAGCGCCCGCGCCAATAGCGCGGCGGGCCGCTCGCCCAGGGCCATCCGCTCGGCGAGGGCTGCGGCGTCAGGAGCTGCCGACAGAACCGCCGCCGCGTAGGTGCCGGGTTGAACCGGCGTGCCCGCATTCTGCTGTACATCGAGGGCTTCGAGCAGCGGCAGCCCCGGCAAGAGCGTCCCCGCCCCCCACCCGTCCAGCACGCGGGCTGCCTGCCCCGGACGCGGCTCGGCGAGCAGCAGCTTTAGTTCGGCCCACAGGCGGGGGGTGTCATCGGCCAGCGCCAGCGCATCCGGCACTTGCGCGAGCAACTCCGGCGCCGGGTGCAGCTCCAGCCGCGCGGCGAGCCGGGCCGCCCGCACCAGTCGGCTGGCGTCCTCGTGCAAGGAGCGGTCATGCAGCGGCCTCAGCTCGCGCCGTTCCAGGTCACGCAGTCCGCCCACCACGTCGAGCAGCTCGGGGGCGCCGTCCTCCCGCAGCCGCAGCGCCAGCGCATTGAGGCCGAAGTCGCGGCGGCGCAGGTCGTCGTGCAGGGTGCCGGGCAGCGGCTCGGGATTACGTCCCGGCTGCGGGTAGTGCTCGCGCCGCGCCCGGACGAGGTCGGCTCCGCGTCCGTCCGGCAGTGTCAGGGTGGCGTTCTCGAAAGCTGGATGGAAGACGAACGGCAGCCCACTCGCCAGCGCCAGCGCCTCCACCCCCTGACCGTCCTGCCCCGCCACCACGATGTCGAGGTCGAGCGGCGTCTGCCCCAGCAGGGCGTCGCGCACGGCCCCGCCGACCAGCGCGAGTTCGGTGTCCGGCCCGGCCCGGCGCGATAGGTCGTTGAGCCAGGCCCGGTCCTGCGGCTGCAACTGCGCCCAGACCTGCTCGCCGTCTGGGGTCGCCATTACTGAAAGGCCGACTCGTCGAGGGTGAGCGTCACGTCACGGGTTTTCCCGCCGCGCACCACCTTGAGCGCCACCTGGTCGCCCACCTTCTTGTCGAGCAGCACCGCCTGCAAGTCTTCGAGCGCGTCCACCGGCTGTCCGGCAGCCTCTACGATCACGTCGCCGCCGAGCTGAATGCGGCCCCCACCGGGGAAATCCTGGGGCGCGCCGCCGCCTTGCAGGCCCGCGCGGGCCGCCGGGCTGCCGGGCGCCACGCCGCCGATCAGCAGGCCGGTGTCGGGCAGCCCCGCCGCCCGTTTGCCTGCGGGTCGAGCATCCCCAGCCCCAGCGCGAGCACGCCGCTGCGCCCCTGCACCAGGATGCCCGGCTGCAAGCCCACCCGGGGTGCGGAGACGAGCCCGCCGCTCGCCGCCTGCAAGCGCGGCAGCAGGTTTCTGGCCGTGTTGATGGGAATGGCGAAGCCCACCCCCGCGCTCTGCGCCGCGCCCGCCTGACCGCTCGGCGAGTAGATCTGGGTGTTGATGCCGATCACCCGCCCGTCGCTCCCCAGCAGCGGCCCGCCCGAGTTGCCGGGATTGATGGCCGCGTCGGTCTGAATCGCCCGCTGGGTGATGCCCTCGCCACCCGTCGAAAAACCAATGGGAATCTGACGCGAGGTCGCGCTCACGATGCCTTCAGACACGCTGAATTCCAGGCCGAAGGGGCGCCCATCGCCACCGTCTTCTGGCCCACCGCCAGCCGGTCGCTGTCGCCCAGCGGAATGGGCCGGATGTCACGCGGGCTCAGGTCGTGGGCGCGCAGCAGCGCGAGGTCGTACTGCGGAGCCAGCCCAATGACCTCGGCGTCCACCGTCTTCGTCGAGCCGAGCAGCCGAATCTGAATGCGGTCCGCCGCGCCGCCGTTCGTCCCGGCGACCACGTGGTAGTTGGTCAGGATGTCGCCCGCCGCGTTCACGAAAAAGCCGCTGCCCACCCCGCGCTGCACCTCGCTTTGCGGCGCGCCCATCATCCAGCCGAAGGGGTCCTGGCTCGTGACCCGCGCCTCGGTGGAGATGTAGACCAGCCCCGGCTCGTATTTCTGCACGATTTCGATGGTGTTCTGCTCGTTTTGCAGCCGCGCGCCCGCTTCTGCGGCGGGCGCGGTGGCGGGCGCCGGCGCCGGGTTGCGGGCCGACCCCAGCGGCACCTGGTCCCGCAGCAGGGTCGCGCCCAACCCCAGTCCCACCAGCACGAGAATGACGCCCCAGGCCTTCGACTTCATAGGGGCATTGTGCCACCGGGGGCGCGGGACGGACAGGCACGAAAAAGCGGGGCCGGGATGAATCTCCCAGCCTCCGCTTTGACTGCCTGAGTTAGGCTTCCGCGCGCGCCTCGCCCTCGTCGAGCGCTGCGATTTCCTCGGGGGTCAGGTGGTACTTCTCGCTGCACCAGTGGCACAGCACTTCCTGACCGCCCTCGTCGATCATTTCCTGACGTTCCTCGGCGCCGAAGAACTTGAGGCTGTCAATCGCCTTTTCGCGCGAGCAGCGGCACGAGAAGTGGGCGGGCTGCGCGTCGGTGGCGAGTTGCAGGTCGAGGCCCGCCGCCGCCTGCTGCATGGCGCCGAGCAGCCCCCCGTTGCGGAGTTGGTCGGTCAGCATTCCCATGGCGGCGATGTTGGCTTCGAGTTTCGCCAGCGTTTCGTCGGTCACGCCGGGCATCGCCTGAATCAGCAGCCCACCCGCGTTGGCGACCCGGCCCCCTTCCTCGTACACGCCGAGCAGCACGGCGTTGGGAATCTGTTCGGAAGCCCCCAGGTAACGGCTCACGTCCTCGGCGATTTCGCCGCTTTGCAGCCGCACGCTGCCGGTGTAGGGTTCGCCGTTGTCGAGCAGCCGGGTCACGGCGAGTTCGCCGTCCGTGCCCACGATGCCGCGCACGTCGAGTTTGCCGTCGCTTTCACGCGGGGGCAGGTCGGCCTCGGGTTGCCGGACGTAGCCACGCAGCCGCCCGTCGGTGCTGCCTTCGGCCACGATCCAGCCCACCGGCCCGCCGCCGTCCACCCGCACTGTCACCCGCGAGTCGGTGCGCTTGCCCAGCACCACCGCCAGCAGCGCCGAAGCGGCCATGGTGCGCCCGAGCGCCGCCGTCGCCGTCTTGCTGAGATTGTGGCGCCGCCGCGCTTCCTCGACCACCTTCGACGCCTCAATGCCCACCAGGCGCAACGTGCCGCCCGCCGCCGTGCCGCGCAGCATGAACGACTCGGGCAGCGGCAGGTCGGCGTAGGCCGACTGGGCAGCGGCTTGTTGATTCTGGACAGCGGATTCGGTCATCAGGAAACTTTACATGACGAGACTCAAGTGAGATGTGGACGGGATTGCATTCGTGGCGTGTCTCAGCGGGTGCCTGACCGCTCTCTGAGGGGGCCAAGCACGTCACATTACGAGTTTTGTTAGGCCTCACTCATCTGGCGGCGGTATGATAGCGGGCGTGCTTTTTAGCGGGCGGGCAACGGTTGTTCGCCGCGCAGAGACAGGGCCGCGTGGCAGCTGTGCGCCCCGTGGGCGTAGCCTCGTCGGTTGTCGGTGGCGGCTCCCCCCGCTCCCCGAACAGCGTTTTTCAGGAGAGAAGACATGACCAGAATTTCCCGTCCCCTCGGTGCCGTGGCGCTCGCCACGCTCGCCCTGAGCCTTTCGGCCTGCCAGACCAAGACAAGACCGAGAAGACCACCACGACCACCGAACAGTCGCAGAGCACCGACGCTCAGAACAATCAGAGCTCGAGCAGCACTGAGACGACCACCACGTCCACCACGACGAACAACCCCGACACCCTGGTCGTGCAGGAGTCGGCGGACATCCCGACCCTCGACCCCGGCACCACCTACGACACGGCGAGCGGTCAGGTCGTGGAAAACCTCTACGAAACCCTGCTGGGCTACCAGGGCAACTCGATCCGCGACCTGCAACCCATCCTGGCGACCAAGTGGGAAGAAGAGGACGGGGGCAAGCGCTACCGCTTCACCCTGCGTGACGGCGTGAAGTTCCACAGCGGCAACCCCTTCGAGTGCAAGGACGCCGAGTACACCTTCCGCCGCAACCTCGTCACCAACACCAGCGACAGCGGCAACTGGTTTCTCTCCGAGTCGCTGCTCGGCACCGCCAGCAACGCCAACGACGACAAGGGCGTGACCTGGCAGAAGATCGTGGACGCCGTGAAGTGCGACGGTCAGACGCTGGTCTTCAACCTGCCCAAGACCGACCCGGCCTTCCTGTCCAAGCTCGCCTACACCGGCCAGGGCATCGTGGACAGCGAACACGCCAAGAAGATCGGCGAGTGGGACGGCACCGAAGCCACCTGGAAGGCCGCCGTGGGCAAGGACCTCACCGGCAGCCCGCTCGCGCAGGACCCCAGCGGCACTGGCGCTTACAAGCTGCTCAAGAAGGACGCCACCTCGGTCGCTGCCGTCGCCTTCGACGATTACTGGGGCGACAAGCCCTCGATCAAGAACGTGATCATCCAGAAGGTGCCCGAACCCGCCGCCCGCATCCAGGCCTTCCTGAAGGGCGACGCCGACTTCATCGAAGCGGGCGGACGCGAAATCGTGGAAACCCAGCTCAAGGGCAAACCCGGCGTGGCCGTGCTCGACGACCTGCCCGACACCACCGCCACCGGCCTGAGCATGAACGAGAACATCAAGGTCAAGGCCGGTCAGGAGCAGCAGCAGATCGGCAGCGGCAAGCTCGACGGCAACGGCATTCCCGCCAACTTCTTCAGCGATGTGGACGTGCGCCGGGGATTCGTGGCTGCCTTCAACACCCCCGAGTACATCAAGCAGGTGCAGCGCGGCAAGGGCACCGAGCGCAACTTCCTGCTGCCCGACTCGTTCCCCGGCTACGACGCGAGCATCCCCGCGCCGAAGTTCGACCTCGACGCCGCCAAGGGGTACTTCCAGAAGGCCTGGAACGGTCAGGTCTGGGACAAGGGCTTTAACCTGAACGTGTCCTACCGCTCGGGCAGCCGTGGCATGCAGACCGCGATGGAAATGCTGAAGAAGAACATCGAAGGCCTGAACCCCAAGTTCAAGGTCAACGTGGTCGCCAAGGAATGGAGCGAAATCATCAAGGCGAGCGGCGAAGGCACCGAAGCGATGGTCGTCACGAGCTGGGCGCCTGACTACGCCGACCCGGACAACTTCGTCAACACCTTCTACTCCTCGACCGGCTACTACGCGCCGCGCATCAACGCCAAGGACGCGCAGATCGACAGCTGGATTAAGGAAGCCCGCAGCACCACCGATACGGCCAAGCGCAACGACCTGTACAAGAAGATCGCCGAGCGCGCTCAGGAACAGGCCCTCTACATCCTGATGCCCGGCGGCGTGGGCTACGCGGTCTACCGCGACAGCATCGGCGGCGTGACGGCTGAGAACTACAACCCGATGTACGGCTTCTCGCAGGCCGGCACCCTCTGGAAGAACCTCACCAAGAGCTGAGCCGCGTCCCGCTTACCCTGACCACCTTGCCTCCGCGCAGGGTGGTTTTTCTATGTTGTTCTCTGTTTTTCTGTGGCCCCGCTATGCTGCGCCCATGCTGCATACCGAGAACGAAGCCGCCCGGCCCATCACCCTGCTGCTGGTGGACGACCACCCGGTGGTCCGCAAGGGCACCCGCGAACTTCTTGAAGGCGAGACCGACCTGCGCGTGGTCGGCGAGGCCGGCAGCGGCGAGGAAGCGCTCGCCCAGGCCCGCTCGCTGACCCCCGACGTGATTCTGATGGACGTGTCCATGCCCGGCATGAACGGTATCGAGGCGACCAAAGCAATTAAGGCCGAGCAGCCCAGCGTGGGCGTGCTGGTGCTGACCAGCTACGACGACGACGCTTACGTGTTCGCCCTGCTCGAAGCGGGCGCGGCGGGCTACCTGCTCAAGAACGCCAGCGAAGACGACCTGCTCGGCGCGGTGCGGGCGGTGGCGGCGGGCGAAAGTGCCCTGCACCCCTCGATTGCCCGCAAGGTCCTCGAACGCTTCAGCGTGGCTTCGACGCCGACCCCGCCCGAGGACGACCTCAGCCCCCGCGAACTCGAAGTGCTGCGGGTGGCAGCGAGCGGGCGCACCAACAAGGAAATCGCCCGCGACCTCGACATCAGCCCACGCACCGTGCAGGTCCACCTCGCCAACATCTTTTCCAAACTTGGCGTCGGCAGCCGCACTGAGGCCGTGCTGCACGGCATCAAGCGCGGCTGGATTGACCCGCGCACGCTCTAGAGCAGTTGACAGAAAAAGACCCCCTCACCCCTGCCTTCGGCAGGCCCTCTCCCACCAGGGTAGAGGGTCAAAAATCCAAAGCAAGGGGCCTGGAGATTCTTCCTCCAGGCCCCTTGCCTTGCACTCGGCGTTTACTTTTACTTCTTCAGCGCCTTGAGCACCGCTGGCGTCAAGTCGGTCTTGGCGGTGTTGGCATAGACAACCAGTTTGGAGCTGGCCGCCACCTCGTAGTCGAACAGTACGCCGAAGCCGTTGCTCTTGGCGACGGCGGCGATGGTGCTGTCCACCCGCTTGCCGATGGGCTTGAACGACTCCGCGAGGCGGGTCTGGTAGTTCTTCTGAGCCGTAACAAAGCTCTGCTGAGCCTTTTTCAGCGCGTCGGCGTCGGCCTTGGCACGGGTGCGGTTGGCCTTGACGGTGAGCTGCTGAATGTTGGCCTGACGCTTGGCGAGGTCGGTGTCCACCTTGCGGCGCAGGTCGAGGTAAGGCCCGCCGCCGGGCACCGCCGCCACGACCTTTTGCACGTTGACGAAGCCGAGGCGGGTGTTTTTCGTCTGGGCCTGGGGAACGGTGGCGAGCAGAAACAGCGGAAGCAGGAGCAGGGGACGGTGCAACTTCATGGTTTTTTCCTTTCGGGGTGGGCGCCGCGCAGAGGGCAGACACGCGGCAAAACGAAACCCCCGCAAGTCGGGGGCAGGGAAGGACGCAAACTGAGGGTTGGGCGGCGCCTTTCCCCGCCGGGCGGAGGCGCGGGGCTTACTTGATGGTCTTCTTGACGGCTTCGGTCAGATCGGTGCTGTTGTCGGCGTAGATGACCAGGCCGCTCTGCTGAGCGATGGAGCGGTCCATGATGACCGAGAAACCGTTGGCCTTGGCGTAGTCGCTCAGCGACTTGTCGATGGCAGTTTCGACCTGAGCGGTCTTGTCGTTCAGGGGCTTGGTCTTGGCGTTGTAGGTGGCGAGCAGGGCTTCACGCTGCTGCTTTTCCGCCGCCGTGGCGCTCGCGCCCTTGGCGTCGATGGCGCGCAGCTTGTTGACCGTATCGGTCAGGGTCGCGTCCTTGTTGAGGCTGTCGCTCAGCGCCACGACGTCCTTGTTGCCGGGGTGGGCCGCGAAGAGGGCGTCCACGTTCACGAAGCCGACCTTCTGGGCGGGGGTCTGGGCGTGGGGGGCGAGGGTACCGAGTCCGAATGCGGCAGCGAGGGTAACGGGCGCGAGCGCCTTGGCGGTGATCTTCATGACAGCGACGCTAGCATGCCGGTTTCTGAGCCGAATGAAGCACGTCACAGTTGTCTCACACGTCCGGTCATTCCGCCGTCAGCTTGACCCGGGCCGCAGTAGAGAGGGCAGGGGAGAATGTGGCGCTAAACTCCATTTATGCTCGTAAGTGACTGGATGACGCGTACCCCCGTGACGGTGACGCCGGATACGCCCGTGATGGACGCCCTCAAGCTGATCAGCGAACGCCGGGTCCGCCGCCTGCCGGTGCTGCGTGACGGCAAGCTCGTCGGGATCACCACCCGCAAGGACCTCAAGGACGCCATGCCCAGCAAGGCCACCACCCTGAGCGTCTGGGAACTGAACTACCTGCTGAGCAAGCTGACGGTGGAAGAAATCATGGGCCGCCCGGTCATCACCGCGCAGGAAGACGAGTACATGGAAGACGCCGCCCTGCGGATGCAGGAGCACAAGTTCGGCGGCCTGCCGGTCCTGAACGCCCAGGGCCAGATGAGCGACATCATCACCACCTCGGACGTGATTCGCGCCTTTACCACCATCCTCGGCATGAACGAGGGCGGGCAGCGCCTCACGCTCGACATGCCCGACGTGCCCGGCAGCCTGGAGCGCGCCGCGCAGGCCGTGCAGCCCAGCAACATCATCAGCGTGGCGACCTACGACGTGGATGGGGCGGGGGGCAATCGCCGGTTCGTGCTGCGTGTTGGGGGCGAGGGGCTTACTGGGGTGCGTGACCGGGTGCGGGCGGCGGGGATTTCCGTTCTGGACTGAGGTAGGGTGGAGTTTGTCCGCCTGCTCTGGCTTTGGCTGGGTGGGCGGGTTTTGTTGTTGGGGCTTGGGTTTTAGCTTTTTGGCCCCATCCCCCAGCCCCTTACCCCAAAGGGGCAAGGGGAGTTGACGTTGGCACTGGGCACTTGGCGGTGATTGCGTTTGGCGGGCGGTTTTCCTTAAGTGCGTCGGTTGGTCTAGACGCCCGTGATTTTTGAGGACGCGAGGCCCGTCGCTTTCAGCGCCCGACGGCCCTTCCGTTCTGCGTTTCACCGTTTTCCGTAGAGCAGTGAAAAGGGCTAAAGCCTAAACGTTTGTATTTGTTGACCCTCTCCCCTTGCGGGAGAGGGCCTTTGCGAAGCAAAGGGGTGAGGGGGCATCCAGACCAGCCTTTAACAACTCCATTCCTTCGACTCCTCTAAAGAAGTTAAGGAGCTTTTCTCGACGCCCCAATCCTTTCTACCTCAACACCTCCCAAGCCGCCTGTACCCCTGCGCCGCGCTCGAACTGAACACCCAGGCTGGCGAAGCAGTCTTCGAGCATCCCAGCGATGCCCAGGGTGTCGTAGCGGTCGGCGTAGCCCATTGTCGAGACGCGGAACACCGTGTCCTCGTGCGGGGCCTGACCGGGGAGCGCGCGCTGGCCCATCTCGGCGAGGCGGGCGGCCACCTGCTTGCCGCCGATCCCCTCGGGCGGACGTAGCACGGCGACAGCGGCGCTCGGGCGAGCGGCCCAGGCGGGCGCACCGAGCGCGGTGCCGGCGGCGATCAGGGCGTCGGTCTTGCGGCGTTGCTCGGCCCACAGGACTTCCAGCGGCACGCGCAGCAAGTGGTCGAGCGCCACCGAGAGCGCGTAGATCAGGTTGATGGCGGGCGTCTGCGGCGTGCTGCCTGCCTTTTGTCCGGCGAGTTCACGGGTCATGTCGAGGTAAAAGCCGTGTGGCGTGTTCTTGATCATGCGGCCTTGAACTTCAGGCGAGAACAGCACGAAGCCCAGGCCGGGCGGGGTCGCGGTGCCCTTCTGGCTGCCCGAGACGACCACGTCCACGCCCCAGGCGGCGGGGCGCAGCTCGGCGTTGCCGTAGGACGTGATGCAGTCGGCAATGATGATGAGGTCGGGATTCTGCGCTTTGGCGGCCCCGGCAATCGCTTCCAGGTCATGCAGCGCCCCGGTGCTCGTCTCGCTGTGGGTGATGGTGAGGGTGTGGGCGCCCCGGCAGGCGTCGGCCACTTCGTCGGGGTCGAGCATTTCGCCCCAGGGCTTGGCGACGATCTGGGTGTCGTAGCTGAAGCGCTTCGCCATGTCGCCCCAGCGCTCGCTGAACTTGCCCGCCTGCGCGTTGACCACCTTGGCGCCCGTCGGGGTGGTGCTGACGAGTGCGCCTTCGAAGGCGCCGGTGCCGCTGCTGGTCGTAATCACCGCGTCGTAAGGGTCGCCGAGCAGCCGGGTCAGCTTCTCGCGGGCTTCCATCAGTTTGGCGACGCCCTGGGGAGCGCGGTGGTGCATCTGCGGCTGCGCCAGCGCGAGCAGCACGTCCGGCGCGACTTCCACCGGGCCGGGCGCGATCAGGCGTTCGCGGTTGAGGGGCAGGTGGGCGGGCAGCGGGTCACTCATGACTCCGACTGTACCGGTCACCCCGGCGGGTGGACGAAATCCGTCTAAGTTGGGACAGGCGGCGGGCGCCGCGTCACCCTTGTCCTTCTCAGCGCTTACCCTGCCTCCATGCGAATCGTGATCGTGGGGGGCGTGGCCGCCGGAATGAGCGCGGCGAGCCGGGCCAAGCGTTTTGACCCGGACGCCGAGGTCGTGGTCTTTGAGCGCGGAGACTTCATCAGTTACGGCGCCTGCGGCCTGCCCTACGTGCTGGGCGGCGCGGTGGGCGAGTGGGACGACCTGATTGCCCGCACGCCCGCGCAGATGCGTGGCCGGGGCATCGGGGTGCAGCTGGGGCATGAGGTGACGGGCGTGGATGCCGAGGCACGCACTGTCACGGTTCTGGACCGCGCGGCGGGGCGCGTCGCCACCGAGCCGTACGACCGCCTTTTGGTCGCCACCGGGGTCAGTGCGGTTCGGCCAGATTGGGCGCAGACCGACCTCGCGGGTGTCCACGTGCTGCGCGAGATTCCCGACGGACAGGCCATCGCAGACAGTTTGAAAGGAGCCGGGCGCGTCTGCATCGTCGGCGGCGGGTACATCGGCCTCGAACTGGCGGAAAACATGTGCCGCCAGGGCCTGAGCGTGGTGCTGCTGGAGCGAAATCCGGACGTGGGGGGCCGGGTGCTGGACCCCGAGTACCGCCCCCGCCTTCTCGACGAACTCGGGCGGCACGGGGTGGACGTGCGCTGCGGGACCACCGTGGAGGGCCTGATCGGCAAGGCGGGCCGCGTGACCGGTGTGCAGACGGACGGCGGGCTGGTCCGCGCCGACGTGGTGGTGGTCGCGGTGGGGGTCAAACCCAACGTGGACCTGCTGCGGGCGGCGGGGGCCCGCCTCGGCAAGACCGGCGCGGCGGCGGTGGACGTGCGGCAGCAGACAAACGTGGACGGCGTCTACGCGGCGGGCGACAACTGCGAGAGCCTGCACCGGGTCACGCGGCGCCGGGTCCACATTCCGCTCGGCCTGACTGCCAATCGCATGGGCCGCATCGCCGGCATCAACATGGCGGGCGGCGACGCCAAGTTTCCCGGTGTGGTGGGCACCAGCATCTTCAAGGTCTTCGGCCTCGGCGTAGCGCGCACCGGGCTGACCCAGGGCGAAGCCGCTGCGCTGGGCCTGAACGCCGTCAGCGTGGACGTGACCAGCACCGACCACGCGGGCTACTACGCCGACGCCCGGCCCATTCACGTCCGGCTGACCGGCGAGCGCGGGACCGGGCGGCTGCTGGGCGGGCAACTGGTCGCCGAGAATCCCCTCAGTGTCAAACGGGTGGACGTGATCGCCGCGCACCTGCACAGTCGCGGCAAGGTGGAAGACCTCTTTCAGATGGACCTCGCCTATGCCCCTCCCTTTTCCGGCGTCTGGGATGTACTACTGGTGGCCGCCGACCGCCTGAACCGGGCGCTGCGGGCGTAGGGCGACACAGAAAACTGAAAAAAGAGAACCGGGCGACTCTCTGGGAGCAGCCCGGTTCCGCTTGTCAATACAGCCTGTCGCTTACTCGCCCGCCGCCTGAGCCAGTACCCGGCGCACGCCCAGGCGCACGCGGCCCAGGCTCGGCACCTCGTCGAACCGGACAAGGAGCATGCCTTCGCCGCACGGCGTGAGCAGCAGGGGACCGCTGTCGAGGTCAAGCAGCAGGTCGTGCCAGGTCGGGCTGTCGGTGGCGGCTTGTAGGCTTTGCAGCACCGCCCGCGCCGCCGCGACGATGGTGGGGTCGGTCGCGCCGCTGCCGACCATGTTGAGAATCTGGCCGTTGCCGTCCACCACGCCCGCCCGCTGCACGCCGCGCACGTCCAGCAGAGGGGCGAGGTTCAGGCCGGCGGGGTCGAGGGCCGGAGCGCTCACAGGCCCTCGGTGGCCGGCAGGTCGAAGACTTCCAGGGCCAGCTTGGCGAGGGCCTGCTGCATCGGGCGGGTATCCAGCCCACGGGCCACAGCGGCGCCGAGCACATAGTCACCACTCGCCAGCGCCACGACTTCCAGTTTCTCGCTGGTGAAGGCGATGCGGGTTACGCGTCCGGCTTGCAACCGCTCCGTCGTGCGGTCGATCCAGTGACGCAGCTCGGCGAGTTCGGCGGCCAGCACGTCGCCGTCGCCCACCATTTCCAGCGGCAGGCCGTCGGGGCCGACCAGTACCCCGGCCACGATGCCGGGTTGGGTTCGCAACACGCCCAGCTTCACAGTTGTGCCTCCAGTTGCCGGGCCGCCGCGTGGCCGTAAAGCCGCGCCTGCCCCAGGTTGCTGCGCTCGTCGAGGGCGAGCAGCAAAAAGAATTCGGGATTGATCGGCAGCAGATACACGCTCACGCTCTCGCCGCGCAGGTACAGCTCGCGGGTATGGCCCCCGCCCAGGGTGTCATAGGCGGCGTTGCCCGCCCGCAGCAGCCCGGCGTGTTCGGCCACCAGCAGGTTCAGGTCGGCGTTGGTGGGGCAATAGCCCTCCACCAGCAGCCCGTCGAGCCCGCCGATGGCTGCCGCCCACGCGCCGCGCACATCGGTCACAAGTTGGGTGAGTTCATACAGCATCTGCCCGGCATCATACGGCCCCCCGCGTCACACCACTCTGACTCGCCGAGAGAAGTCGAAAAGAGGAAAATGCCTGCTTTTGTAGACAACTCGGGAGGTCAGTTTCGATGCTCATCAGGCTCTCAATTATTCGCGGGTCATTTGACACTGTGTCGGTCGATAGGGCCAGAAGTTCAAGGAGAAAAACATTGTTCAGAACATCATTTCTGGGCTTCCAGCCCTGCTTTGACTCCGGTGAAACCCTCCAAATCAGCCTGCGGTGACATTTCGTCACCTCGTAACCTAAATCATGATTAAAGAAACAAAACTATTTACAAAATTGTGACCTCGGCCTATACTTTCTGACATCAAGGCGGACAGATTCGCGCGTCCGCCTCCCCTTCACCTTTTCCGCCTTAGGAGGCGTTTTCCATGACCCAGACCCAGACTGCTGCCCGCACCTTCGTGGACACCGTGACCTACCGCCCCGGCGCCGTCATCCTTTACCCCGGCAAGAGCGACATGCTCTACCGCGTCTCCAGCGGCCTCGTGCGCGTGCACACCATGGACGACGACGGCAACGGGCTGACCCTGCGCTATGTCAAGCCCGGCGAATACTTCGGCGAAGAAGCCCTGGCCGGCGTGAACCGCGCCTACTTTGCCGAAGCTGTGACCGACAGCGCCATTGACGTGATCAACCCCGCCCTGATGAGCGCTGAAGACAACCTGGTGGTGACCACCCACCTCGTGCGGACCCTCGAACGCGCTTACGAAAGCATCTACCGCCTCGTCGGCAAGCGCCTGCGTGCCCGCATTGCCGGGGAGCTGCTCGAACTCAAGGACACCGCCCTCGCCACGCAGCTCGACAGCGGTGAAACGATGATCTACGCCACCCACGACGAACTCGCCGCCGCCGTCGGCAGCGTGCGCGAAACCGTGACCAAGGTGGTCGGTGAACTCAGCCGCGAAGGCGTGCATCAGCGCCGGCTACGGCAAGATCACCCTCAAGGACGAGCGCGCCCTCGCCACCATCGCGGCGGCCTAAAGCTCAGCACTTTGCCCCTCACAGCCCCCACCCCAGCGGTGGGGGTTTTTGCTGCCCGGACAGAGCTTCCCGTGCCGGGCTTCTCTTGCCTGGGCACCCTCTTTTTTGGCGACGGCGCGGCGCTCTGTGAGTTTCGTCGTTGCCAGAACGCCGATTTGTGGTCAAGATGACGCCTATATGAACGACGCCCTGCTGCGTGCCCTGAGCACTGTGAACGACCCCGAACTGCACCGTGATCTGGTGTCGCTGGGCATGATCGAACGGGCCGAGCTGAGCGGCGACGTGGCTCAGGTCAAGGTCAACCTGACCACCCCCGCCTGCCCGCTCAAGGGCCAGATCGAACTCGACGTGCGCTCGGCGCTGCTGCAAGTGCCCGGCGTGCGGGACGTGCAGATCGAGTTCGGGGCGATGGTCCGGGCCGCCACGCAGCCCGCGCTGCCGGGGGTCAAGCACGTCGTGCTGGTCGGCAGCGGCAAGGGCGGCGTGGGCAAAAGCAGCGTGGCCGTCAACCTCGCCGCCTCGCTCGCGCGGGACGGGGCGCGGGTGGGCCTGCTCGACGCCGACGTGTACGGTCCCTCGGTGGCGCACATGCTGGGGCAGGGGCAGGCCCGCGTGACCGCCAACGAGGACCGCAAGATGCGGCCTATCGAGGCCCACGGGGTACGCTTTATCAGCATGGCGAACCTTTCGCCCGCCGGTCAGGCGCTGGTGTGGCGCGGGCCGATGCTGCACTCGGCCATTCAGCAGTTTCTGAAAGACTCGGCGTGGGGCGAACTCGACTACCTGATCGTGGACCTGCCACCGGGCACCGGCGACGTGCAGCTTTCGCTGACGCAGACGGTGCAGGTGACCGGCGCCGTCATCGTGACCACCCCGCAGGACGTGGCCCTGATCGACGCGGCGCGGGCCATCGACATGTTCCGCAAGGCGAGCGTGCCGGTGCTGGGCGTGGTCGAGAACATGAGCTATTTCGTGGCCCCCGACACCGGCCTGACCTACGACATCTTCGGGCGCGGGGGCAGCCGCAAGCTGGGCGAGCAGTACCCGCTGCTGGGCGAGATTCCGCTCGACGTGGAGGTGCGCAAAGACGCCGACGCGGGCGCCCCGGCGATTCTGGCGCACCCCGAGAGCGTGGCGGCGCAGGCGTTGCGGGCGGTGGCGCGGACGCTGGCGGGGCAGATCAGCGTGCGGACCCTCTCCGAGCTGCCGGAGCAGCTGCCCGTCCTGTGACCCCCCGCGTGCGCGACCTGGCGCAAGCTGCTCTGGCCGAGGCCGACCTGGGCAGCCCCCCCGAGCGCACCAAGACCCGCCTGCTCGAACTGCTCAAGCGCCACGGCCCGCAGACCGCCCAGGACCTCGCCGCCCGTTTGCGGGTCACCAGTCCGGCGGCGCGGCGGCACTTGACCGACCTGCAAGCGCAGGGGCTGGTGCAGGTGCAGGTCGAGAAACCCGGCGGGCGGGGCCGGCCCCAGCACGTCTTCGGCCTGACCGAGCACGCCGAGGAGCGCACCTTTCCCAAGACCTACGCCAGCCTGTGCCTGGACGTGCTCGAATCGGTGTCGGACCTCTATGGCCGGGACGCCGTAGACGAGGTGCTGCGGGCCCGCAGCGACCGGCTCGAAGCCCTGCTGCGCGACCTCCTGCCACCCGAAATGCCGCTGGAAGAAAAGCTGCGCCGCCTGATCGGGCCGCTGACCGAACTCGGGTTCGCGCCTCACCTAGAGCAGGAGGGCGGGCAGTGGTCTCTGGTGCAGTGCAACTGCCCTAATCTGCAGGTGGCGCGGCAGTTCAAGGTGATGTGCAGCGCCGAGATGGCCATGTACACCAAACTGCTCGGCGTTCCCGTCACCCGCGAAGAGCACATGGCCTGCGGTCAACCGAGTTGCCGCTACCGCCTGGGCTGAGCCCCGCTTGCCTTCTCACCCACTCTCCATGACCCAGCCTGCCCCCCCAACCCCACACTCTGCGCCCGGCGAGGCGCCAGCGCCGCTGTACTCGGTGGTCGCGTGGCCGCCCGAGGCCCTCGACACCTGGATGCGGCGTGTGCAGGAGCGCCTGGGCGTACGCGGCTTCGGGCTGCCGCACCTCAACCTGCGTGCGCCCTTCACCACCCCGCTGAGCAGCGCCGAGCTGATTGCCGGGTTGCGCGGCGCCTTGCAGGAGCAGCCGATGTTCGACGTGCAGGTCAAGGGCTGGAAACAGGTGCCGAGTGTGATTTTTCTGGAGTGCCACCTCAGCGCCGAGCTGCGCGACCTGCACGACCGCCTGCTCGAAGTCGGGCCGTCGAGCCGCTCCCCTTATGACGGCGCCGAGTACCGGCCCCACCTCACCCTGGCGCTTGGGGTGCTGCCCTGGGCGAGTGAAGAGCTGTGGGCACAGGTGCAGCGCCAGGCATCGCCGCTCGGACAGTTCCGGGTAGAAGCCCTCAGCCTCACCCGCGAACAGCGCGGCGAGGTGCAGGAGCTGCACACCTTTCCGCTGGGGTTGCCGGGGAAGTAGGGCTGCTTGAGAGCATTTGACAGAAAAAGACACCCTCACCCCTTGCTTCGCAAGGCCCTCTCTGCGGGGCAGCTCTTCGAGTCCCATCAAGGTAGAGGGTCAAAGACAGACCAGATCATTCTGTCCAATGCTCTAGGCGAGAAGACAAACAAGAAAGACCCCGCCCAGGCCGCCGCGCCGGGTGGGGTCAACTTTATGAGGCTCAGGCCGTGGCCGGCACCGCCGGGGCTTGCAGCAGGCTGCCCACGCCTTCGAGGAACTTCTCGTAGCCGGCGAAGTCGAGTTGCTGCTCGTTGTCGCTGAGCGCGGTGGCGGGGTTGGGGTGCACTTCAACGTGGATGCCGTCGGCGCCCACCGCGATGGCGGCCTTGGCGAGCGGAATCAGCAGGTCGCGGCGCCCGGCAGCGTGGGTCACGTCCACGATGACCGGCAGGTGGGTTTCCTGCTTGGCGAGGGCCACCGCCGAGAGGTCGAGCGTGTTGCGGGTCCACTTCTCGTAGGTACGGATGCCGCGCTCGCACAGAATGACTTCGTTGTTGCCTTCCGAGAGGATGTATTCGGCGGCGTAGAGCCATTCCTCAATGGTGGCCGACAGCCCACGCTTGAGCAGCACCGGGCGCCGGGCGCGGCCCACCTCGCGCAGCAGGGCAAAGTTGTGCATGTTGCGCGCGCCGATTTGCAGGATGTCGGCGTACTCGCTCACCACGTCCACGTCGCGGGTGTCCATCACCTCGGTCACGAACAGTTGCCCGTGCTCCTTGGCGACCCGGCTGCCCAGAATCAGGCCGTCCACGCCCATGCCCTGAAAGCCGTAGGGGCTGGTGCGCGGCTTGTAGGCGCCGCCGCGCAGAATCTTGACGCCCTTGCCCTGCAAGAAAGCGGCGGTCTGCTCCATCTGCTCCTCGGACTCGATGGAGCAGGGCCCGGCGATGACGATGGGCGCCTCGCCCCCACCGATTCGCACGCCGTCGATATCGAGCACGGTGTCTTCGCGCTTGACCTTGCGCGAGACGAGCAGCTGCTTCTTGTCGTTGCTCTCCTCGAGCGCGAGGCTCGCCCGGAAAATCTCCTTGAAAATGCCCTTGACCGTAGCGGTGGGGAAGGGACCGGGGTTGATCTTCTCGAGTTCCTTGAGCTGCTGCTCCTCGCGGGCGGGGTCGTAGTGGTTGGGGCGGCCCTCGGCGCTCTTGGCGTGGCCGATTTGCGCCACCACTTCACCCCGGCGCGAAATCAGCGCGAGCAGGTCGCGGTTGATCTGGTCCACCTCGGCGCGGAGGTCGTCGATGCTGCGTTGCTGGGTCATAGGCAGCAGTGTAGGGAAGCCGCCCGACACCGCCCTGCTCTGGGGCTAGTCAATTGACAGGAGGTGTCTAAGTCGCGTTGGGGGTGGCGTTGGCGGCCTCGCCGGAGGAGTCGGAATCGGGGGCTTCCTCGGTGTTCACCATATGCACCGCCACCCGCGCGAGCGCTGCGTACAGTTCGTGGGCGTCGGCCTCGGCCAGGCCGGGCGTCTCGCGCAGCGCCGCGTTCATGCACGCCAGCCACGCCCGCGCCCGCCCCGGCGTGATGGGAAAAGGCAGGTGCCGCGCCCGCAGCCGGGGATGCCCGTAGAGCTCGTGGTAGAGCGGTGGCCCGCCGGTAAAGCCGGTCAGAAAGGCGAGCTGTTTGCGGGCCGTCTCGCTGAGGTCGGCGGGGAAAATCGGCGCGAGGTCGGGGTTGCGGGCCACGTGCGCGTAGAAGCGGTGCACGAGCAGCGCCAGCGTGTCGGGGCCGATGCGGTCGTAGAGGGAACCTCGGGCGAGGTCGAGGGGCGTGGTCATGCGGACAGGGTAAGTGAAGCCGGGGGGAACGAACAGGCCGCGCCTATCCGGGTGTCGTGGGCGCGGCCACCATGGTTTCTACCCGGCAGCGCACCGCTTCTCTCGCCTGCTCCGGCGCAAGTTGCCGCAGCAGCAGGTGCAAGCACAGGCCGTCGATCAGGGCGTGAAGTTCTACCGCCGCCTGTTCGGGCGTCGCGGCTTTGAGCAGGTCGGCCCCGGCGAGGCTGCGCGTGATCTCCAGCAGTGTCGCGTGCAGGTCCCGGTAAAGAATGCCGTGTGCGTCGGCGTACTGCTCGCCCCGAACAGCGGCGGAGGCGAACGCCAGCCAGACTTCCGTCCATTCCTGGGAAGGCCCGTCCAGCGGCAGGAGGGCGAGCAGAAAGCCTTCGAGCTGCGCCCGTGGTGGCCCACTGAGCTGGAGCGCCCGCAGTTCGCGTTCTACGGCCCCGGCGAGCTGCTCGGCGGCAAACGTCAGGATGCTGTCGCGGGTGGGAAGGTAGTGCCGGACGGCGCCGCTCGACCAGCCGGACTGCTCACTGAGGTTACGGATGGTCACGCCGTCTACCCCTTCGCGCCGGATCAGCGCCCAGACATGTCGAACAAGCTCCTGGCGACGCTGATCATGGTCCACGATGCGCGGCATGACAGAGTTTTAGCACGGTCTTGCCAAATAAAAGGCGCCGTGTTAGAACATCCCTGCTTATTCGCACGGTCATGCGAAATAGCGGGAGAGTGAGATGAACGCATGGACAGCCCTGGTGCTGGCGGGCCTTTTTGAAGTCGGCTTCACGACGGCCCTCAAACTGGAGCAGCAGAACAAGAACTGGGGCTGGGCCTTCATCGTCTGCGCCTGGATCAGTTTCGGTTTTCTGGCACAGGCGATAGAAACCATTCCCCTCGGCACGGCCTACGCCGTCTGGACTGGCATCGGCGCCGTGGGAACGGTATTGGTCGGGCGGGTTTTTTTCGGTGAGCAGCTCGGGGGGCGCAAGCTCGCGCTGCTGGCGGTTATGGTCGCGGCGATCCTCGGCCTGAAGGTGACGGCATGACGGCCCCGGCCCCGCAGACGAAAAACGCCGCCTGGGGCTGGGTCCTGCTGGCGGGGCTGTTCGAGGTCGGCTTTACCTATGCCCTGAAAATGTCGCAGCACGACGGCAAATACCTGGGACTGTTCCTGCTGTGCGCCATCGTCAGTTTCGAGTGTCTGGCCCAGGCGCTGAAGACGCTTCCCGTCGGCCTCGCCTACGCCGTCTGGACCGGTATCGGCAGCGTGGGGACCATCCTGGTCGGGTTGGTGCTTTTTGGCGACAGTCTCTCGGCGCTGCGTCTGGGCCTGCTGACGGTCCTGATCGGCTCCATCGCCGGCTTGAAGATTGTGGATCGGTGACGAAGGCCGGGCAAAGCCGTAGCGACAGACAGGTTCAGCCCCGCAGCGCCGCGTGCGTTTCCAGCGCGTAGCGGTCGGTCATGCCCGCGAGGTGGTCGCAGATGGCGCGGGGCAGCCCATCACGCCCCACGCGGCTGCGCGGGCGCGGAGGCAGCAGCGCCGGACGGGTCAGGAAGGCGCCGAACAGTTCGGTGAGCACCTGTTCGGCCTGATAGACCTCGCGCTCGACTTGCCAGTGGCGGTAGAGCCGCTCGCGCAGAAAGTCGCCCGCCCCGCGCAGGTGCCCCCGCAGCGCCGGGCTGTAGGTGACGAGCCGGTGCGCGTGGGCCTGCACCGCGTCCGGCGAAGCCACGCCGCTCGCCGCAATCGCCGCGTCGCTGCTGCGGGTCAGGTCGCCGATCAGCCAGCCGAGCAGCTCGCGTTGCAGCGTCCGCAGGTCGGCGGAGGAGGGCCGCTGCGAGGTCACGCCACTGCGTTCCTGCAATTCGCGCCACAGCGGCAGCTCCAGCAGGTCTTCGGGGTGCAGCAGCCCGCTCCGCAGCCCGTCGTCGAGGTCGTGGGCGGTGTAGGCAAGCGCGTCGGCGGCGTCCACCACCTGCGCTTCGAGGCTGGGCTGGCGCTGCGTGGGGGGCAAGGCAGCCCGCCCATGTTTGTTGAGCCCGTCGAGGGTGTCGAGCGTCAGGTTGAGCCCCGGCTGCTCGCCCGAGCGCTCCTCCAGCAGTGTCACGATGCGCCGGGCCTGCGAATTGTGGTCGAAGGTTTCGCCGTGCCCGCGCATGAGCGAGTCGAGCAGCCGCTCGCCCGCGTGCCCGAACGGCGGGTGCCCGAGATCGTGGGCGAGCGCCACCGTTTCGGCCAGTGTTTCGTTGAGCCCCAGCGACAGCGCCGCCGTGCGCGCCACCTGCTGCACTTCCAGCGTGTGCGTGAGCCGGGTACGGTAGTGGTCGCCGAGCGCGGGGGCATTGAGAAACACCTGCGTTTTGGCTTCCAGCCGCCGGAACGCTTTGGTGTGCAGCACCCGGTCACGGTCTTTCTGGTAGGCGGTGCGCGTTTCGCTGGGCGCTTCGGGCACCGCGCGCCGGGCCTCGCTGCTGCGCCGGGCGAAGGGCGGGAGCAGGGCGGCCTCACGGGCTTCGAGGTCGGCGCGGGTGAACATGCCCGCAAGATAGGGCGCCGCCAGTGCTGGGGACTGTCATGTCTGCCAGTACACAAAGGGGGCCAGCACAGACCAGACCGCCCTGCCGCTCTAGACTCCCCCCATGTCTGCCACCAAAACCATCTATGACGGCCACATCGTCAAGCTCGAACTGGAAGAGGGCAAATGGGAAATCGTGCGCCACGCCGACGCGGTGGCGATTTTGCTGCTCAGCGAGGGGGGTGAGATGAAACTGGTGCGCCAGCGCCGCCGCGCGGTGGACGCCGATACGCTCGAAGCCCCGGCGGGATTGATTGACGAAGGCGAAACGCCCGAAGCCGCCGCCCGGCGCGAGTTGCAGGAAGAAGTCGGCCTCGACGCCGACCTGACGCTGCTCACCCGCTTCTACACCAGCCCCGGCTTCTGCGACGAGCAGCTCTACGTGTTCGAGGCCAAAAATCCCCGCGAATCCCGCCTGCCCCTCGACGAGGACGAAGAGATTGAGGAAGTGTGGATGGCGCCCCAGACCCTACTCGACGGCCTGCGCGGCGGCACGGTCCAGAGCAGTTCGCCCACCGTCGCGGCGGCACTCTACGCCCTCCAGCGGCTCGCGGGGCAGCAGTGAAGACTTACGTTTCTCCCTCGCAGCGGCCCGACACCGAGACGGTCATTGCCATCGGGTCGTTCGACGGGGTGCATCTGGGGCATCAGGCGCTGCTCGCCCAGCTCAAGGCGCGGGCGCGCGAATACCGCGTGCCGAGCGTGGTCTACACCTTCGACCCGCCCACCCGCGTGCTGATGCAGGGCGTCGAGTTTCTGTCCACCCTGCCGGAAAAACTCGACCTGCTGCGGCTCTACGGCATCGACGAAACCATCGCCGTGCCGTTTACCCCCGAGTTCGCCGCGCGGCCCAAGGAAGCCTTTTTGGCCGACCTGCGGGCGATGAAGCCTCGCGCGGTGGTTGTCGGTGAGGACTTCTACTTTGGCAAGGGCCGCGCGGGCAGCACCGCCGACCTGCGCGAAGTCTGCGCCGACGTGGTGTCGCTGCCCATGCACCAGCTTGGCGGCGACGACATCAAGAGCACCCGCATCCGGGCGCTGCTGAAAGAGGGCGACGTGGACGGCGCGCAGCGTCTCCTGGGCCGCCCCTACGACGCGCAGGGCGTGGTGGTGCGCGGCGACCAGATCGGGCGCACGCTCGGCTGGCCCACCGCCAACCTCCGGGTGTCCGAGGGCAAGGCGCTGCCGCTCGGCGTGTTCGCCGTGCAGGTCGTCAACGACAAGGGCGAGCGCTGGGGCGGCATGGCGAACGTGGGTTGGCGTCCCACCGTCGAGGGCCGCGAGCGCCGCTTCGAGGTCCACCTGTTCGACTACCAGGGCGACCTCTACGGCGAGGAGTTGCAGGTGAAGTTCCTGTCGCGCCTGCGCGGCGAGCAGAAATTCAGCGGCCTGGACGAACTCAAGGCCCAGCTCGGGCGCGATGCCGAGGCGGCGCGGGCCGCGCTGGGCGGGTAAGAACGCTCAGTCGAAAGCCGGAGGCCGCGTTCGAAACAGCCTCCGGTTCCTTTTTGGCCCCAGCGCTCAGCGCGGCGTGCCGAAGTTCTGGCCCCAGTACAGGCGGTAGGGGCTGCCCGCCACCGTCACGGCGCCCACGCCCAGCTCGGTGAAGGCCGGGTTCATGATGTTGGTGCAGTGGCCAGGGCTCTTGAGCCAGCCGTCCACCACGGCGGCGGGGCTCGGCTGCCCGGCAGCGATGTTTTCCCCGGCGGTGCGCCAGAGGTACCCCGCTCCGGTAATGCGGTCGCTGAACGGCACGCCCTCGGGGGTGGTGTGGTCGAAGTAGCCGCGCTTGCCCATGTCGAGGGTGTGGTTGCGCGAGGCGTGGGCAAGTTGGTCGTTCCAGCGCAGCGCCGGGGCCGGGGCGTAAGGCGTGGTGCCGCAGGTGGCCCCGCGTGCACGGGCTTCGTTGGTTAAGCGCAGGATTTCGAGTTCGTCGGCGCTGGCAGCGCGGTTACTCTCGGGATACCAGGTGTAGCCGCTGGGGCCGGTGGGGGGCGCCGGGGGAGTAGGTGCTGGGGGCGTTGGTGCCGGAGGAGTTTGAGGCGGAGCAGCCGGCACCTGCACCGTGACCGGCACGTTGCGGGTCAGGCGCGAGCCGTCAGCCAGCTCGAAGGCAAGGGACACACTGCCGCTGCCCGCCTGGGTGCCCGCCGTGAGCACCACCTGACCGCTCTGCGCCGAGGTCTGCTGCATTTCCACCCGGCTGACGAGCGCCGAGGGCTGGACCAGCGACACGCCGCGCACCGGCCCCTGGTACGCCAGCGCTGCGCTGCCACCACTTACCAGGGAAACGCCCGCAGCGGGCACCGTCAGTTCGACGGTCTGGGGCTGCGGCGCCGCCTGCACCGGAATCTGCACCTGCGCCTGGCGCGTGGGGTCCTGCACGCTGCGCGCCGTCACCGTCAGGGTGCCGCCAGGGGCGCTGACTGGCACGCTCAGGCCCGCGCTGCCGTTGCCCCGGTCGCTGAGCTGGGCGGTGAGGTCGGGGGTGTCGCCCTTCACGTCCCAGGTGACGCCGGTCTGGTAAGCCCCACTGCCACTCACCGTCGCCTGGAGGTCGAGACTCTGCCCGGCCTGGAGCGCGGCGCGGCTGGCTTTCAACTCCACTCCGCTCACCTGTGCCGGCGCGGGAGAAACACTGACCTGCACCGTCGCCTGCCGGGTCAGGCCCGCCGCCGTGCCGGTGACCGTGACCGCGTAGGTGCCTGCCGGGGTCTGCGCAGCGTCCACGAGCAGCATGGTGCCGCTGAGGCTCACCGCCAGGTCTGACGGAGCCGCTGTGACCGCCAGCTTGACGTTCTCGGTGAGTGCCGCGTTGGGGGTCACGTTGACCGGCAGACTGTGCGTGGCCGCTCACCAGGGACAGGGCGCTGCGGCTCAGGCTGAGGCTGTAATCGGGGGCCGGGGTGGCGGGCGGAGCCACCGTGACCGGGGCCAGCACCGTCACTTCCACCGAGGCCCGTTTCTGCTCGTTGCCCCAGAAGCCGGTTACGGTCAGAACCGCCCGACCCGGCGCGCSCGTTGGCGCGCAGGTGTAGTTCGTTGCCGCTCATGTTCGCGCTCAAGCCCGTCGGGCTCCGCTGATTTCAACCCGGTCGGCAACGCGGCTGACCTGCACCGGCACGGTCCGTTCCTCGCCGTCACTGAGGGTCAGCGTGTCCAGGCCGAGGGCCAGCGTGGGAGCTGGCTGGGGCGCGGCGGGCGGGGTCGGGGCCGGCGTCGTGGTGGTCGGCGTGCCTGCCGAGGGCAAAGGGCGGGCCGCCGGCGTGAGCGCGGTGTTGCAGGCGCTCAGTGGGCCGCACAGGGCGAGGGCGAGCAGCAGCGGGCGGGCGGGCAGGGCAGAGCACAGGGGGCGCAGCGACACGGCGTTCTCCTTGGGGTGATAAGTGAGAAGAGAGTAAAGGCCAGATGACCGGACCTCAAGTGCGCGGAGTCTAGGCAGCGGCCTCAAACGGAAACCTCACAGCCGGGGCAGGTCATCTCACGGACAGAAGTCACGCTGCTGGCCCGCCGCCGGGCCTACCCTGGAGCCATGACGAGTTCCGCGCCCGAATCTTCCGCGCTGCCCGATGTGCTGCACCTCGGGTATTCCTTTTGCCCTAACGACACCTTCATTTTTCACGCGCTGCACGCCGGACTGGTGCAGGGGCCGCTGCCGGTGCAGGAAGTGCTCGAAGACGTGCAGACCCTCAACGACTGGGCGGTAGCAGGACGATTGCCGATGACCAAAATCAGCTACCGCGCCTATTTCGATGTGATGGACCGCTACGTGGCGCTGCGCTCGGGTGGGGCGCTGGGCCGGGGCGTGGGGCCGCTCATCGTGACCCGGCCTGGGGTGAAGGACCTCACCGCCCTGCGGGTTGCCTCGCCCGGCGCGCTCACCACCGCTGAACTGCTGCTGCGCCTCGCGTATCCCGGTGTCGAAGTCGTCCGGATGCGTTACGACGAAGTGATGCCCGCCGTGCAGCGCGGCGAGTACGACGGCACGGCGGTGGACGCGGGCCTCATCATCCACGAGTCGCGCTTTACCTATCCCGAGTACGGCCTCGACAAACTCCTCGACCTCGGCGCGTGGTGGGAAGGCGAAACCGGGCTGCCGCTCCCGCTCGGCGCGATTCTGGTGCGGCGCGACCTGCCCGCCCAGACCCAGCGCGAGTTGCAGGACGCCGTGCGCCGCAGCCTCGAATACGCCTACGCCCACCCGGCGGCGGCCCGCGACTACATCCGGGAGCACGCGCTGGAGATGTCCGACGAGGTGATGCAGGCGCACATCGACCTCTACGTCAATTCGCTGAGTCTCGACGTGGGCGAGGAAGGCGAGCGGGCGGTGCGCGAACTGCTGCGCCGGGCAGTGGAGGTCGGCGCGGTGACGGCGCGGCCTGAGCTGCCGCTTTTTGTCGGAGACGCTGCGGAGGCTGGGACGCCGACGATTTTGTAAGACATTGATGAGGTGGCCTACGTTACCCTGAGGAGGTGAGCAAAGCATCCGCGCCCGCTTTTCCTGCCGTTGAAGTGCGGGGCCTGTCTAAGAGTTATGGCCGGGCGAATGTCCTGACCGACGTGTTCCTGAACGTGATTCCGGGCGAGGTCTACGCGCTGACCGGGCCCAACGGAGCGGGCAAGACCACCCTGATTCGCATGCTGACCGGCCTCGCCTTTCCCACGCGGGGCGAGGTGCGCATTATGGGGGTCAACGTCCACACCGATGGCCCCCGGGCGCGGGCGTTGATGGGCGCGGTGGTGGAGGCCCCGGCCAAGTTCTACCCGCAGTTCACCGGCACCGAGAACCTCAAGATTCACGCGAGTCTGACCGGCGCGGGCGTGGGGCCGGGACGCATCAGCGAGGTGCTGGCGCTGCTCGAACTCACCAGCATGGGCGGGCGCCGGGTCGCCGAGTACTCGCTGGGGCAGCGGCAAAGGCTGGGGGTGGCGAGCGCCATCCTCGCCGAGCCCAAAGTCCTGATTCTGGACGAACCGACGAGCGGCCTCGACCCCCTCGGCATCGGACTCATTCACCGCATCGTGACCAGCCTGGCGACCTCGGGGTGCGCGGTTATTCTCAGCACCCACCACCTGCGCGAAATCGCCACCTACGCCCACACCGTCGGCATCATGACCGGCGGGCGGCTGGTGGACACGGTGGACCTACGCAGCCGCACCAGCGCCTACCGCTTCCGGGTGGACGACCCGGTGGGCGCGGCGGCCCTGCTCGAGCGCCAGCCCTATGTCCGCAAAGCCACCCCCCGGCCCCCCTACGCGGTGGCGCAGCTTGGGGCGCAGGCGAACGTGCCCGAGGCGCTGCGGCTGCTCGCCAATGAGGACGTGGCCGTCTACGAGGTCACCCCCGACCATTTCGACCTGTACGAGTATTACCGTGAACGGGTGGAGTACGCCTGATGCTGAGCCTGATTTCGCTTGAATTTCGCAAGCTGCTGGCCTCACGCAGCGCCCGTATCGCCCTCCTGGTGTGTACCTTGCTGCCTTTCCTGTGGTCTTTCGCGCCCCGCCTGGGCGAAATCCTGCGGGTGGACCTCGTCAGCGGCTGGCAGCTTCCGGCGGTGAGCATCGGCGTGGCGGTGCAGTTCCTGATGCCGCTGTTCATCGCCGTCGCTGTGGCCGAGATGATCGGCGCCGAGGTCGCGCAGGGCACGCTGGCGCCGCTGCTGCTGCGTCCGGTGAGCCGCTCGCGGGTGATCGTGAGCAAATTGATCGTGGCGCTGTTTTTCCCGCTGCTGCTGGTGCTTGCCACCCTACTCGGCTCACTGGTGGCTGGGATTCCGCACGGCTACGGCGAATTCCGGGGCGGCACTGGTCTCGGCCCCGGTCTTTTTCAGGGCGTGGGGGTGCTCTCGCCCTCGGCGGCGCTCGCGGAAGTGCTGCGCGGCGGGCTGCTTACCTGGATCATGCTGATGCCGGTCGCGGCGCTCTCGCTGTTTTACGGCGTGCTGCTGCTCAGCACCTCGGCGGCGGCGCTCGCAACTCTGGCGACCCTCAGCGTCTTGCGGCTGCTGGTCGTCTTTCCCGAGGGCTTACAGCGCGTGCTGCTCACCAGTTATCTCAATCTCTACGTCACCCAGGGCAGCCTGACGCAGGCGCTGGTGCTGCTGCTGATCTACACGCTGGGCTTCAGCCTGATGGCGATTTTTGCCTTCGACCGCCGCGACCTTTGATACCGATTGCGGTGAAATCGCTCAACGTGAGCGATGAAACCCGAGCAGAGCGAGAAGCAAAAGAGACGTGCTGCGGAAGATGGACTGAAATCCAGTTCTTTCCTGGATTTCAGGGAATCGGACGCAGTACGTCTAAGCAAGGGAATGAAGAAGAGGGACCGGCAATTTCTCTGACCGGTCCCTCTTTTTGACTGTTGCTCCGCTCTCAGGGCCGCTTTTCCAGCAACGCCCGCGCCACCCGTTGCCCTACGTCGAGGCCCGCCACGCCGTCCACGCCCCAGTGGATGCCGCCGACCACCCGCGAAAAGGCCGCGTCCCGAGCGTCGCGCCGCAGTTGCCGCGCCTGGAGCGGGAAAAACTGCGCCAGCACCTCGGCGGCGGCCCCACTGACGGTGGCGTGCCCGCTGGGGTAGCTGGGAAAGGGCGGCGTGGGCAGTGACGGCGCCCAGCCGGGCTGCACGTGGTCCATCCAGCTCTGGGGCCGGGCCACGTTGTACTCGAATTTGCCCTGCCAGCAACTGATAAAGGCGTCATGACCCGCCACCGCCGTCGCGGCGAGCACCTGCGCCAGGTCGCTGCCGCCCAGCCGCGCCTGCTCGCCCAGCCGCAGCGCTTCTTCGATCCACAGCCCCAGCGGGGTCACGCTGCCCGACCCGGCAGCCCAGTGGGCGGCCAGGGCGCGGTCCGCCGGGGTCAGTCGGGTCTGCTGGTCGGCGAAACGCTCGCGGTCGGCGGTGAACTCGGCGCTCTGCCAGCCGGGGGGCGGCGTGACTGCGGCAGTGCGTCCGGGGCGAGGCCGATGGGCTGCACCCGTCCCCAGCCGGGTTCGAGCGCCCGCTGCCCGCTCAACGGCGCCCAGAGGCCCTCGCCACTCGGCTGCGCGGCGTTGCCCTGACTCGCCTGCGCCGCGCCGTCTTGCTGGGCAAACGCGAGCACCGCGTCGGCCACGGCCCCGCCCAGCGCCCACGACGCCCGGTCTACCTCGGCCGGCAGGGGAGGCAACGCGCTCCGCAATTCGCTCGCCAGCCGCGCACCGTCGCGCTCAAACAGCGCCATCTGCACCCGGGTGGCGGCCACGGCGGCGGCGGTGTCGCTGTCCACGGCGCGGCCACTCTGGCGGGCGAGCCACGCCGCGTCGTGCAGCGCCCCCAGGGTCAGCGCCAGGGCGCGGGCGGCGGGCGGCGGGTCCAGGCGCCGGGCCGCAATCAGGTCGAGGGTGGTCCGGGCCACGCGGCGCGGCACCTGCACTGAGAGCGCCGTGGCCGGGCCAGCGGGGGCCGCCGCGAGTGCGCTTCGGGTCTGCCGCAGMTCGGGCGCCGCAGGGCTGATGACCAGGGGAGAGGCAGCCAACCCTGAACGGACGGCGGGACTCAGCGCCGGGGCACCCTGAGTCTGTGGCAGCAGGCTGGGCGCCGTGAGGCTTTGCACTGCTGAGCTCTGAGCCACCGCGCCCGCACCAGCGGCGATTCCCAGGCAGACACTCACGGCGCACCAGCGGGCCAGCCGCCGGAAGTGGGGCTGCCAGTGGGACAGGGAAGCACGCGACATGGCCTCAGAATAGCGGGCGGGCCGGCTCAAAATGAAATTTCTCACGTTTTGTTTTCGCTGACCCGGTTTTTTCTTTCTTGACCCGCTAGCATCGGCGGATGACGTTTGCCCGCTCCTCGCGTTCCGGTCTGCAAGACACCATCGCCGCTGTCGCCACCGCGCCGGGCAGCGCCGGGGTGGGCATCGTGCGGGTGAGCGGGCCACGCGCACTTGAGATTGCCGATGGGCTGTTCCGGGGCAAGCGGCGCCCGAGCGCGACTCCGGGCGGGCGCTTTCTGTTCGGCGAGTTGCACGCGGACGAAGAACTGCTCGACGAGGGCCTGTGCCTGGTGTTTCGCGGCCCGCGCAGTTATACCGGCGAGGACGTAGCCGAAGTGCAGACCCACGGCAGCCCGGCGGTGCTGAGTCGGGTGCTCGCGCGCACGCTCGACCTCGGTGCGCGGCTGGCGCGGCCCGGCGAGTTCACCCTGCGGGCCTACCTCGCCGGACGGCTCGACCTCACGCAGGCCGAGGCGGTGCTGGGGCTGGTGGAGGCGAGCACCGAAACGGCCCGCCGCCAGAGTGCGCTGGGCCTCAGCGGGGCGCTCAGCGAGCGGGTGGCGGGGGTGGCGCGGGCGCTGACCCGCACGCTGGCGGCGATTCAGGCGCTGCTCGACTACCCTGAAGAAGGCGTGCCCGACGAGGACCGCGCCGCGCCGCTCCTGGGAGCGCAGTCGGCCCTCGAAGAGCTGCTCGCCAGTGCCCACGCCGGGCGCATCAGCACGCGGGGGGCGCGGCTGGCACTCATCGGGCGGCCCAACGCGGGCAAAAGCAGCCTGCTCAATGCGCTGCTCGGCTATGAGCGCTCCATCGTGACGCCGCTGCCGGGCACCACCCGTGATTACCTCGAAGCGGGCCTGGAACTCGCGGGCGTGCCGGTCACGCTGGTGGACACGGCGGGCCTGCGCGAAACCGAGGACCTGATCGAGGCTGCCGGGGTGCGGCAGGCGGTGGCGCTGGCGGGCAACGCCGACCTGGTGCTCGTCCTCGAAGACGGCAGCCAGCCGCGTGAGCCACTGCCGACCGAGCTGCCCCCCACGGCGACGGTGCTGCGCCTGCGGACCAAGGCCGATCTGCCTGCCGCTTGGACCGACCCCGCTGCCCTCGACGTGAGCGCCGTCACGGGCGCCGGTCTGCCCGCGCTGCGCGAGGCCATCGGCGCCGCGCTGCTCGGCGACGCGACGCGGGGCGAGGCGTGGCTGACCACCGAGCGGCAAACCGACACCGTGCGCCGGGCGCTGACCCACGTGCAGGCCGCCCGCACCCTCCCCGACGACCTCGCCGGGTACGAGCTGGAAGAAGCGCTGCACGCCCTGGCCGAGCTCACCGGTCAGGACGTGCAGGAAGATGTGGTGGACGCTGTGTTTCGCAACTTCTGCGTGGGCAAATGATGCGGCCTCAAGCGCTCCGGCGCAGGCGGCGTTCCAGCCAGTTCAGGGCGCGGCGCACGCTGCGGCTTTCGCGGCGGTCATGAGCTTCCCATGAGGTCATGGCCTGCGGCTCGTGAAGGGCCTGTTCGCGCATGAGGGCTTTGGTGGTGAGGTCGAGGTCAGACGAATACATGTCTGTATTTTAGCGTGTTAGACGATATTTTTCCTGCCTCATCGCCTTCTGGTCACTTGCTATGTTCCCTAGTGAAAGGCCGGGCAATCGCCAGTCCTATACAGGTGCTCTGCATAACTCCTCACGCTTATACAGGGTTATGCTCCCCGCTACCTGTCATTCGTAAACATCGGCATGAAGATTGCTGTCCTGTTTAACGGGACAGAGAGCGGGCGGCCCCTCGCCTCCCTGACCTGTCTACAATTCGCTCCATGCCCGATTCGCTGCCGCACGTCATCACCTCGCTGCAAAATCCTCAGGTCAAACGGCTGGTGCGCCTGCGGACGCGGCGCGAGCGCGAGCGCGACGGCGTGATGCTCATCGAGGGCGCCCGTGAACTGATGCGGGCCGAGTCGGCGGGCGTGACGGTGCCCGAGCTGTTCGTCTGCCCCGAGCTGTTCAGCCCCGAGGCGCGCGAGCTGTTTCCCGAAGTGACGGGCGCGACGGAACTCAGCCGCGCCGCCTTCGAAAAAGTCAGCGGGCGCGAAAACCCAGACGGCGTGCTGGGCGTGGCTCCGCTGCCCGCACCGCGCCTACCCCAGCCAGGGGACGATACCGTGGTGGTTGTGCTGCACGGCCTGGAAAAACCCGGCAACGTGGGCGCCATCCTGCGGACCGCCGACGCTGCCGGGGCCGCCGGGGTGCTGGTGCTGGGGCGCGGTGCCGACCCCTACGGCCCCAACGTGATTCGGGCGAGTCAGGGCGCCGTGTTTAGCGTACCCACGGCGGTGCTGGGCGAGGACGCGGCGCTCGGCTGGCTGGCGGAACACAACTTTCGCACCGTCGCCTGCACGCCCGACGCCCCCGCCGACTACTGGGACACGCCGCTGACCGGGCGGGTGGCGCTGCTGCTCGGCACCGAGCACGCCGGGTTGCCCGCCGAGTGGCGCGCGGCTCATCAGGCGGTGCGGGTGCCGATGCACGGTCAGGCCGATTCGCTCAACGTGGCGACGGCGGCGGCGCTGGTGCTCTACGAGGCGTTGCGGCAACGGCGGCCTGCGGACGCTTGAGCCTGGGTGCTGCCCCTGAGCGGGTTCCCCGAATAATTTACCTAGAGCATTTGACATCTGGTGCTGGTTGACCCTCTACCAAGGGGAGAGGGCCTGCCGAAGGCAGGGGTGAGGGGTCGTTATTCCGTTAAATGCCCCAGACAGTTCAGGTCCGCTGAACACTTCCCGGAGCCTCCCGCGCCCGGGTGCCATACTGCCCCTGATGTCAGCTCCCTCCTCACCTGCGTCGCAAGACCCGTACCGCGACTGGCTCAGGACCCGTCTGGGCCGTGAATTCGGCGTGCGCGAAGCGGACCAACTGATTCAGGCGGCGGTGCAGCGCCGGGGTTGGCAGGCGGTGCGCGTGCTGGGGCCGCGTGACGTGGTGGCCGTGTTGCAAGACGTGTACCAGCGGATGCGCGACGAAAACGGCGAGAACCGCGCCGACCGCTGGCTTCAGGAAGCCTCGGTGGACCTCAACCGCCTTGCCGAGACGGTGCCGGTGCCGGTGGACACCCCCGAAGACGTGCTGCTGCGGCCCGCGCCGCGTCCCGTTGCGTGGGGCCGGCGCGCCCACGACCTGCCGCTGATGCTTGCGCGGGTGCACCACGAAATCGCCACCCGCAGCCTCGCCTCGATTCGCACCGACGCCGACCTCGCGCCGCTCGAACGCCTGCGCCGCGCCGCCGAGTGGGACGTGCAGGCGACCCAGGCCGAGGTCCGGCGCTGGGAAACCGAGGACATGCTCGCGCAGTTGCGCTCCCAGCACGCCCGCACCGAAGTGACCGATCAGGTCGCCTCGGCCCGCGCCCAGGTCGAACTGCTCGAACTGACGGTGCGCGAACTCGCCGCGCTGACCGGTGAACGCAGCTCCCCCGCCAAGCTGGCCCACAACCGCCTGATGCTCACGCAGACCCGCAGCTTTCTCGACGCTTTTGCGCCGCTGGTCAACGAGCAGGAGGCCGATCAACCGCTCACCATGCTCGACATCGACCTGCGCCACGCTCGTTACTCGCTGGGGGTGCCGCTGCATCCCAACGTGCTGCGCGCCCGCTACGGCCTGAACTACGCGCTGTGGCAGGCGGGCGAACTTGGCGAACGGGCAGTGCCGGTGCAAGAAGCCCAGCGCGCCCTCGCGCAGGCCGAGCAGGAAGCCGCCGCGCAGTTGCGAACCACCATCGAAGCGGCGCGCACCCACCAGAGCACCCTCAAACAGCTCGCCGCCCACGTCGAGGAACTTGAGGAGCGGGCGCTCAAGCTCAGCCGGGTGGGGGGCGATGACCTCTCGCTCGCGCGGGTGCGGCTGGAGTGGAGGCAGGCCCGCGCCGCCGCCCGCATTCAGGCCAACCGCCTCGAAGAAGCGGTGCAACTGCTCGAAGCCCTCGTCAGCGACTCGGCGGAAACGAGCACGCTCGGCTGAGGGGGTGAGGCGTATGGAGGCCAGAACTGTGCCCGTTTCCAAGTTGCCCAGCCCTTTCCTGTTCCTGAATGTTCGTCATCTGCCCCTTGCACATTTGTTCAAAGACTGTGAACATATGTGCAAGATAGCCAGGGTCCCTTCCTGACCCCTGGTGGAGGAGTGCCATGACTCAAGGTTCTGTTGTCGATCCCCGTCCGGCCCAGGTGCGGGCCGCCCTCGCCCCCCAGGAATGGGACGTCATCGTCGTGGGGGGCGGCGCGTCCGGTCTGGGCAGCGCCGTCGAAGCGGCCACGCGCGGCCACAGCGTGCTGCTGCTCGAAGGTCACGACTACGCCAAGGGCACCAGCAGCCGCTCGACCAAGCTGGTGCATGGCGGCGTGCGTTACCTCGCCCAGGGCAACGTGTCGCTGGTGCGCGAGGCGCTGCACGAACGCGGCCTGCTGCGCAAGAACGCCCCGCACCTCGTGCGTGACCTCGGCTTCGTGGTGCCCGCCTACGACTGGTGGGCCGCGCCCTTCTACGGCATCGGCCTGAAGATGTACGACGTGCTGGCGGGCAAGCTCAACCTGGGCAGCTCGACTTACCTGGACCGCGACAAGGTGCTGTCGCGCGTCTCCACCTACAAGGAAAAGGGCCTGCGCGGCGGCATCCTCTACTTCGACGGTCAGTTCGACGACGCCCGCCTTGCCGTGACCCTGCTGCGCACCCTCGAAGATTTCGGCGGCGTGGCCCTGAACTACGCCCCGGTCATCGGCCTGATCAAGGACGGCGAACAGGTGCGCGGCGTGCGCTTCCGTGACGAGGAAAGTGGGCAGGAACACGAGGCCCGCGCCAAAATCGTGGTCAACGCGACCGGCGTGTGGGTGGACGACATCCGCCGCATGGAAGACCCCACCGTCAAGCCGATGCTCTCGCCGAGCCAGGGCGTGCACGTCGTCGTCGAGAAGAAGTTCCTGCCGGGCGACAGCGCCATCATGATTCCCCGCACCGACGACGGGCGCGTGCTGTTCGCGGTGCCCTGGCATGACCACGTGGTCATCGGCACCACCGACACCCCGGTGCCGCAGGCCGACTTCGAGCCGCACGCACTGGAAGAAGAAGTCGAGTTCATCCTGCGCACCGCTGGGCGCTACATGGACCCCGCGCCTGGCCGCGCCGACGTGCTGAGCGTCTACGCCGGGCTGCGTCCGCTGGTCAAGAACGAGAAGTCCGACGGCGCCGGCTCCACGGCGGCCCTCTCGCGTGACCACGTCATTCGCATTTCCAAGGGCAACCTGATCACCCTGACCGGCGGCAAGTGGACCACCTACCGCCGCATGGGCGAAGACACCATCAACCGCGCCGAAAAACTCGGCGGGCTGCCCGAGCGCCTGACCATCACCCCCGGCCTGCACCTGCACGGCTGGAGCGAGGATGAGCGCCCTGACCACTGGAAGGTCTATGGCAACGACGCCGAGCGCGTGCAGCAGCTCCCCGGCGCCGACGCACAGCTCCACCCCGACCTGCCTTATAGCGAGGCCGAACTGCGCTGGGCCGTGCGCCACGAAAGTGCCCGCACCGTCGAGGACGTGCTGGCCCGCCGCACCCGCTCGATCCTGCTCGGCGCCCGCGCCAGCATGGAAGCGGCCCCCCGCGCCGCCGCCATCCTCGCTGAGGAACTGGGCAAGGACGCCGCGTGGCAAGCGCAGCAGGTCGAAGCGTACCGGCAAGTCGCCAGCGGCTACGTGCTGTAAGCAAAAGACAAAGCAGCAGGCGGACGCCCCGAAGAGTGTCCGCCTGCTGCTTTGGTTGCTTAGGCCGGAGCCAGCGCGACTTGTCCTACAGGAGGCAGCGGTTCCAGGCTGCCTCCTGCGAGCAGGGTGGCAAACTCCTCGCCGCTCAGCGTCTCACGCTGCATCAGGACCGTCACGATCTGATGCACCTGCGGCAGATACTCGCGCAGCAGCGCCAGCACGCGGGCATAAGCGGCGTCGATCAGGGCGCGAACTTCCTCGTCCACCACCTGTGATGTGTGCTCGCTGGTCGGCAACGGCTGCGGCCCGCCGCCGAGGTAATTGCCCTCATCCGACGCCAGCGCCACCTTGCCGATGCGCCCGGACATCCCCCACTCGGTGACCATGCGCCGTGCGAGTCCTGTCGCCTGCTGAAAGTCGTTCTGGGCGCCCGTCGTCACCTCGCCGTAGACCACTTCCTCGGCGGCCCGCCCGGCGAGCGCCACCGCGATCATGTCCTCCAGCGCGGCGCGGGTGACGTGCAGTCGGTCGTCGGCATCGGGCAGCATGTACCCGGCGGCCCGGCCACGCGGCACCACCGTCAACTTGGCCACCCGGTGGGCGTTGGGGAGCAGCTGAGCCGCGAGCGCGTGCCCAACCTCATGGTAGGCGGTGACTTTGCGGTCAGCCTCACGCACGACCATGCTGCGGCGTTCTGGTCCCATCAGCACCCGGTCGCGCGCTTCGTCTACATCGCGCCCCGTAATGCGGTTGCGACCTTCACGGGCGGCCAGCAATGCCGCCTCATTCAGCAGGTTTTCGAGGTCGGCCCCCACCATTCCCGCCGTCCGACGGGCAATCACCCCGAGGTCCACCGACACGTCGAGCGGTTTCTTGCGCGAGTGAATCCGCAGAATCTGCTCCCGTCCTCGCACGTCCGGCGCGTCCACCACGACTTGTCGGTCAAATCGTCCGGGCCTGAGCAAGGCGGCATCCAGAACATCAGGTCTGTTCGTCGCCGCAAGGATAATGACATCCTGCCCGCTCCCGAAGCCGTCCATTTCGACAAGCAATTGGTTGAGCGTCTGTTCGCGCTCGTCATTGCCACCTTGTATGTTCATACCGCGTTTGCGGCCCACCGCGTCAATTTCGTCAATGAAGACGATGCAAGGAGAAGATTTGCGGGCTTGCTCGAACAGGTCACGGACGCGGGCGGCACCGACCCCGACGAACATTTCCACGAAGTCGGAGCCGGAGATGGAGAAGTAGGGAACTTTGGCTTCCCCCGCGACAGCCTTCGCGAGCAAAGTTTTCCCCGACCCAGGCGGGCCCACCAAAAGAACCCCATGTGGAATCCGTGCCCCGAGTTGATGGTATTTCTCCGGCTGGCGGAGGAAGTCCACGACTTCTTGCAGGTCCTGCTTGGCCTCATCGCAGCCGGCCACGTCCGCGAAGGTGAGCTTAATTTGCCCCTCGCTGATAATCGCCGCTTTCGACTTGGCAAACGAGCTGGCGCCGCCTCCGCCGTTGCCTCTGAGCGAGCGCCACAGCACCGCCAGAATCAACGCGGTCAGCACCAGCGGGAGCGCTTGCCCCAGCCATGCGAAGCGCGAGCCGCCCGGCGTGACCTGCATGGTGACGCCGCTGCCGCGCAGCCGGGCCAGGGTGGCGGCGTCGGGCGGGAGCAGCAGCCAGCGCGGGTTGGGGCCGCCTGCCGGTTCTTTGAAAAAGACCTGGGTGTTGCCCGCACCGTCGAGTTTGACCCGCTCCACCTTGCCGGCTTGCAGGTCGGCGAAAAAGCGGTTGACGGTGTAGTTTTCCGGCATCAGCCGGGGGTTGCCTTTGTTCGGGGTCCAGGTCGGCGGCTGCGGGGCAGGCGTGGTCGGTGCGTTGGCGCTGGCCGTGACATGCGCTGTGGTCGCCGCCGCCGTGCCCTGCACCAGTACAGGCAGCGTCAGCAGATGCAGGGTCAGCAGGCCGGCTTTCCAGGAACCACTTCGGCTGCTCCAGCGTCCGGAGAAGCGGCGAACGGGGGCGCGGCGGGTCATGCGGCCATGCTAGCGCCGCGCCTGCCGGGCAAATGGGAAACAGGTCGGAGCATCTGAGGGTCGCTGGCCCCAGCTCTGGCTGACGGGCAACTGACCGCTGCATGGCCGAACTGTGAAGTGAGTCTCCCTGTCGCGCTGCCCCCCCGCTGCCTACACTGCCTCTATGCGTCCCACTCCTTTGTCGGCCCTGCTGCTCGGCGGCCTCGCTCTCGGTCTGAGTGCCTGCACCGTCACGGTGCGCCCCAACACCGGTCTGGCGGGCAGCTCCAACAACCTGATTTCGACCTTTATCCCCACCAAGGGCGAAGGTGCGGCCTACGCGGTCGGCGAAGCGGTGCAATTTCGTCTGACCACCCGTGACGCCGGCTACGCGACCATCCTGGCGCTCAACCCCGACGGCTCGGTCAATATCCTGACCCGCAACGCCTACGTCGGCGCTGGGACCACCGTGTTCCCCCGTCCGCAAGACGGCGTGACCTACAACGTGGCGCCGCAGCGTGGGTTGCAAAAGGTCCGGGCCATTTTCCTGCGTGTGCGCCCGACGACCGACCTCGTGCTGAGCGGCGTCTACGACAATGGCCGCTGGAACACCGCGACCACTGAGTACCTGACCCCTTACGCCTACGCCGACCGCGACGTGCAGGAAACTTACTTGTATATCCGCTGAGCCGCGCCTGAGCGCTGCGCTGCCCCTGACCTCGCCGCTTGCCTGCGGGGTCAGGGCTTTTTGATGCAGGCTTTCGCCTATGCTGAAAGGCAGGAGACACCATGACCACCCCAACCTTCTCGCGGCAGGCCTTTGAAGACGTTGCCTCGTTCCTGCCCATTTTTGGGGCGAACGGGTTTGATTTCGGGACCTGGGTCCTGCGGCAGGGGTCTTTTCCCTTCGTGACCTATCACCCCGAGGTGGGCCGCTTCGTGCGGACGCTCGAGCGCCACGGCTGGGTCTACGAATCGCCCGATTTCCTGTGGGGGCCGTGGCTGCGGACCCCCGAAGCGGCGGGCCTGCTCAGTGGCGAAACCCTGCCCGGCGCCACCCCCGAACAGCTTGCCCGGCTGCTGACCGTCTTTGCCCGTCAGGAACGCATCGTGGACGGCTCGCGGCTGGAAATGTACCAGTCGGGCGTGCTGCTCGCCGCCCTGCGCCGCGTGCAGAGCTGGCTGGAATGGCTGCCGACAGGTGACACCGACGCCCCGCCCAGCGTGCGCCAGGAGTGGCTGCCCCCGGTGCCGGCGGGAACTCCGACCCGGCAGGCACGGGCCTTCGGGGAGCCGGCCCGCCCGCGCCCCGCTGCGCCGTTCGTGCCGCCGCACCCGAGTTCCAGCCTCACCTTTTCCGAGGCGGCGCAGCGTGTCCACGCCTTCATCTCGCAGTTCGAGGAAGGCTATTTCCCGCCGCTGCTGCTGCTCGCCCGCCTCGCCGAAGAAACCGGCGAAATCGCGCGGGTGATCGCCCACCAGAACGGCAAGACGCCCAAGCCCGGTGAGGACGTGGGCGACCTCGAAATGGAACTCGCCGACCTGCTGTTCGTCGCCATCTGCCTCGCCAACGAGCGCGGCCTGAGCCTGGAGCGCGGTTTCGCCCGCATGATGGACAAAATCGAGCAGCGCGACAAGGACCGCTGGACGAAAAAAGTGGACCTGTCGTGGGACGTGCCGGAGACCGAAGTGCAGAACCCATCGAGGCCGAGGCAGAGGCCACCGACCCCGAGGACACCATGCCCGAGGTCATCGTCACCGAAGTGCCCGAAGTGAGCGAGGAGCCACTGCCCACCGACGACCTCGTGCAGATTGAGGAAGCCCAGTTGGATGCTGCATCTGACCTGCCCGACGCAGCTTTGCCGGAAGAACCTGAAGCCGCGCCACCTGTTGCAGAAGCTCCAGCACTTTCCTTTGAGTCCGTGCCGCTTGACCTACCTCCCGACGCCACCCTTGTCATCTCAGCCCAGCCGGGAGACGTGCTGGTAATGACCGAGGAATCCGACCTGATGGAGGCGTCCTCTGAGGCGCAAGCTGTAGAAGACGCGGCCCTGCCGCCTGCCGAACAGGACCTAGCCCTTCCCGAAGAACCATCCAGCACCGAGCCATCCCCCGCCCGCCCGCGCAAAGACAAGGCAAGCGGCGGCGAAATAGCCAAGCCTGCCAAAGCCATTGCCCGCAAGAGGACCACGCGCAAATGATCGACCCGCGCTACCCCCTGGGGCCGATGCCGCAGCCGCGTGACCTCAGCGACGACGAGCGGCAAGAGGCGCGGGCGGCCCTGCGTGCCCTGCCCGGTGAACTGCGGGCGGCGGTGGCTGGACTGTCTGAGCCGCAGCTCGACACGCCCTACCGCGAGGGCGGCTGGACGGTGCGGCAGGTCGTTCACCATGTGGCCGACCGCCACCTCAACGCTTACGTTCACACGGCGCGGGTGCTGTCGGGCGGGGAAGCGTTAGCCCAGCCTGCGCATGAGGAAGCGTGGGCCGCGCTCCCCGCGTCCAGTTTCGCCACCGAACTCAGTCTGCTGCTGCTTGAGCGGCTGCACATCCATTGGGACGAGGTGCTGGCAGACGTGACCGACTGGCAGCAGGCCGGCCTGCGCCCCGACGGCAGCGAGTGGACACTCGACGGGCTGCTCGGTCAGGCCGCCTGGCACGGGCGTCACCACACCGCCCACATCACCCGGCTGCGCGAGCGCGAGGGCTGGTAAGTGGAGCACGACGAGCGAACCCACGTTCCGGTGGAGCTGAGGGCCGCCGGGGTCGTCCTGCTGAATGAGCGGGGCGACATCCTGCTGGTGCAGGAAAAAGGAATTCCTGGTCACCCGGAAAAGGCCGGGTTGTGGCACATCCCCTCCGGCGCCGTCGAGGACGGTGAAAATCCGCAGGACGCCGCGGTGCGCGAGGCCTGCGAGGAAACCGGCCTGCGCGTGCGCCCCGTCAAGTTCCTGGGCGCTTACCTGGGCCGCTTCCCCGACGGCGTGCTGATTTTGCGCCACGTCTGGTTGGCCGAGCCGGAGCCGGGACAGACGCTCGCCCCTGCTTTCACTGATGAAATAGCCGAGGCCAGCTTCGTCAGCCGCGAGGACTTTGCCCAGTTATATGCGGCGGGCCAGATTCGCATGTATCAGACCAAACTGTTTTACGCCGACGCCTTACGGGAAAAGGGCTTTCCCGCCCTCCCTGTTTAAAAAATCTTCCCTGGATTGAGCAGCCCCTGCGGGTCGAACAGCGCCTTGACCTCGCGCATCAGTTCCAGCGTGTCGGCGCGCTCCTGCGCCAGATACTTCTGCTTGTGCAGCCCGATGCCGTGTTCGCCCGAACAGGTGCCGCCCGCCGCAAGGGTCAGCGTCATCATCTCGTCGTAGGTGGCGTGGATGGCGTCCCAGGTCGCCCGGTCGTCGGGGGCCGCGTGGAACAGGACGTGGAAATTGCCGTCGCCGACGTGTCCCACAAAGCTGGCATTCAGGCCGCGCTCGTCGCACTTGGCGCGGGTGGCCGCCACGACTGCGGGCAGGCGGTGCAGCGGCACGCACACGTCGGTGCTGAGGTTGACGTGGCCCGGATACATCGCCACCATCGAGGAATACGCCTTGTGGCGGGCCTCCCACACGGCGGCGCGTTCCTCGGCGCTCGTGGCGACGGCGAGGTCCTGCCCGCCCGCGTCGCGGCACAGGTCACTGCACACAGAGAGCGATTCTTCCAGGGCGGCGCGGCTGGGGGAGGCGAGTTCGATCCACAGCGTGGGCCGCTCGGGGTAGTCGCGCTCGAGTTGCACGTTCACCGCGTGAATCTCGTGCTCGTCGATGAGTTCGAGCCGCTCGGGTTGCAGCGCCGCGCCCATGACCGTCACCGCGCAGGCCGCCGCTTCGGCCACCGTCCCGAAGTTGCAGCGCAGCACCACCACCTCGGCGGGCAGCGGCCAGAGCCTCACCGTCAGCTCGGTGATGACGCCCAGCGTGCCCTCCGCGCCGATGAAGAGATTTTTGAGGTCGTACCCGGCGCTCGTCTTGCGGGCCTTGCTGCCCACCCGGACGACGCGCCCACCGGGCAGCGCCACCCGCATTTCCAGCACGTTGTCGCGAGTGGTGCCGTATTTCACCGCGCCGGTGCCGCTCGCGTTGGTGGACGCCATGCCGCCCAGACTCGCCTCTGCGCCGGGGTCCACCGGAAAAAAGAGGCCGTGTCTCCGCGCCTGCCGGTTGAGTTCGGGGTAGGTCACGCCTGGCTGCACCGTCGCCTGAAAGCCGCCCGGTTCGATGGCAAGGACGCGGTTCATCCCGAGCAGGTTCAGCGTCAGTCCCCCGCGTACCGGGATGACCTGCCCTTCCAGGCTGCTGCCCACCGAAAACGGCACGATGGGGAATAGATATTCACCCGCTATACGCAGCGCGTCCACCACGTCTTGCTCACTCTGAACATGCAGCACGGCGTCGGGCAGGTGGTAATCCATGCGGCTCTCGTCGCGGGCGTGCGCCTCACGCACGGCGTGGGCCGTCGAAAGCTGTTCTCCAAAGCGGGTTTGCAGGGCGGCGAGGGCGGCGGGGTCCATGCCTTCAGTATCGGGCAGCCGCGCTGGGGGATGGGCCGGAAGTTCTACGCATTTGTCATCCATGCAACCCGGTTGCAAAGGATGCAAGTTAAATCTAAACTTTGCATAAAGTTGCGCGCTCATTCTGGAGGTTGTCCCATGAAATGTATTCCCCTGCTGCTGTCCCTCGGTCTGCTTGCCCTCAGCACCGCCCACGCCCAGAGCGGCTGCTTTGCCAATGTCAAGAAAAACGGTCTGACGGTGGTGACGAGCCCCGACTACCCGCCCTTCGAGACGCTCGACGCCAACAACAAGGTGGTGGGGTTCGACATGGACCTGCTCAACGCCGTCGCCAAACACATGGCGTGAAAGTCAACCTCGTCACCCAGAGCTTCGACGGACTGGTGCCCAGCCTGCTGGCAAAGAAAGCCGACCTGATCGCGGCGGGCATGACCGTGACCGAGGAGCGCAAAAAGAGCGTGCTGTTCAGCGTGCCTTACATCAGCGGCCCCAACGCCATCGTGATTCGCAAGGACACCCCCGGCATCAGCAAACTCAGCGACCTCTCTGGCAAGACGGTGGCCGTGCAGCTCGGCACCGCGCAGGAAAAGCTGGTCGGCGACGTCAAGGGCGCGAGCGTCAAGTCCTTTAACCTCTACACCGACGCGGCGATGGCGGTGCAGACCCGGCAGGCGCAGGCGATGGTGCTGCACAAGGTGGTCGCCAACTCGTTCGTCAAGGTCTATCCCGACCTCAAAATCGCGGGCACGCTCGGCAGCCTGAACACGTCGTTCGCTATGCGCAAAGACTGCGGAGACCTGCAAAACCGCGTCAACGCCGCGCTGATTCAGGTCCGCAAGAGCGGCGAGATGGACAAGCTCGTCGCCAAGTGGTTCAAGTAAAAGAGCAACCGGGGGTGCTGCCTTCCTAGCGGCGCTCCCATTCCCTGACCCTTATGGACTTCAACCTCATTGTTCAGAATCTGCCCTTTTTGCTTCAGGGCGCCCTGATGACCATCAAAATCACGGCGCTTTCGCTGGTGCTGGGGGTGGTCGGGGGCACGCTGGTGGCGCTGGCGCGGCTGTCGCCTTTTAAGCCGCTCTCGTGGCTGGCGCTCACCTTTATCGAACTGGTGCGCGGCACGCCGCTGCTGGTGCAGATTTTCGTCATCTTCTTCGGGCTGCCGCAACTGCTGGAGCATCCCATCAACGAATTCTGGGCGGGCGTGGCGGCGTTTTCGGTCAACTCGGCGGCGTATGTGGCCGAAATCGTGCGCGCGGGCATTCAGGGTCTCCCGAAAGGGCAGACCGAAGCCTCGCGCTCGCTGGGCCTGAGCCCCGCGCAGACCATGCGGCACATCATCTTGCCGCAGGCGTTTACGCGGGTGCTGCCGCCGCTGGTCAACGAGGCCATCAGCCTGCTCAAAAACTCGTCGCTGCTCTCGGCCATTTCCATCGTCGAACTCACGCGCGCGGGGCAACTGGTGTCGAGCCGCACCTTCAAGCCGTTCGAGATGTACCTCGCCGTGTCGCTGATTTATCTCGCCATGACGCTGTTTCTGAGCTGGGTGGCCCGCCGCCTCGAAGCCCGCTGGCAGGTGCGCTGAGCCGTGCCGCGGGCCGAAACGAGGGCCGCCGCGCCCGACCGCTCCGCCCACATCGGCGCCCGGCTGCGCGCCATCCGGCAGCAAAAGCGCCTGACGCTCGAACAGGTGGTGCAGGGCAGCGGGCTGGACAAGTCCTACCTGTCGCGGCTAGAGCGCGACCTGACCACGCCGAGTGTCGCCACGCTGGTCAAGGTGTGCGACGCGCTCGGCATTCGCCCCGGCGAGCTGTTCGACCCGCCCAAGACGCGCATCGTGCGCCGGGACAGCGCTCCCCTCGCCAACTTCGGTGGAGAAGGCGTAACCGAGCGGCTGCTCTCGCAGGGGCTGAGTGGCGAACTGATGGTGCTGCGCACCTCATCGACCCCGGCGGGCACGGCGGCGAACTGTACACCCTCGACGCCGACGTGTCTTTCGTCACCGTGCTGCGCGGGCAACTGGAATTCGTGGTCGAGGACGCTCATTACTTTCTCGGCGAGGGCGACAGCCTGACCGTGTCCAGCCGCATTCCCCACACCTGGCGCAACCCGGCGGCGCAGGAAGCCGAGGTGCTGTGGGTGACCAGCCCTTTTTTGTAGGAGCCGGCTTTTTCCGGAGGAAACTTCATGCTCAAAACCGCCCAGACCACCCTGACAGAGGGCGTCATCAACCTCGCGGTAGGGCACCCCTCGCTGCACATGCTGCCGCTGCGTGAAATGGAACAGGCCGCCGCGCACCGCTTCGCGCAGGGCAATGCCGAATTTTTGCAGTACGGCTACGAGTGGGGCGACGGGTTCCTGCGCACCGAACTCGCCGCGTATCTGACTCGTGAATACGGCTTTCCCGTGTCTGCCGAGCAGACCTTCATCTCGGGCGGCACCTCGCAGGCGATTGACCTGTGCTGCGCGATGCTTACTCGCCCCGGCGACACGGTCATCGTAGAAGACCCTACTTACTTTTTTGCCTTCGGCATGTTCCGCGACCACGGACTGAACATCGTGACGGCGCCGGTAGACGAGCAGGGCCTCGACGTGGACGCCCTCGAAACACTGGTGGCGCAGCACCGGCCCAAGCTCGTTTACACCATCCCGGTGCATCAAAACCCCGCCGGCGTGACGCTGCCGCAGGAACGGCGCGAAAAGCTGGTGCGGCTGGCGCAGGAGCACGGCTTTACCATCCTGGCCGACGAGGTGTACCAGCTCCTCACCTTTGAGGGCACCCCACCGCCCAGTTTCGCCGCCTGGGCCGACACCGGGCAGGTCGTCAGCCTCGGCAGCTTTTCCAAGATTCTGGCCCCCGGCACCCGCCTCGGCTGGATCAATGCCCGCGAGGACGTGCTGGAGCGGCTCGCGCAAAACGGTGCGCTGGTGAGCGGCGGCGGCTACAGCCCGCTGGGGGGCGGCATGGTCCGCAGCATGCTGGAGCTGGGGCTGCTCCCCGAGTACATCGGCAAGCTGCGCGAAACCTTTCGCCGCCGCTCGCGGGCGCTGGCAGACGCGCTCGACGAACTGCGCCCGCTGGGGCTGGATTTTCAGCGGCCTACCGGCGGATATTTCATCTGGGTGACGCTGCCCGCTGGCGTGTCGGCCACCGAACTGTTGCCCCGCGCCCTCGACCACGGCGTGCGCTTTCAGCCCGGTCCTCTCTTTTCTCCGAACGGCACCCAGACCGACAAAGCGCGGCTGTGCTTCGCCTTCTATGAGGAAGCAGAATTGGTGGAAGGCGTGCGGCGGCTGGGCGAAGTGTTGCGGCAAGTCAGATAATGTCCTCCCCGCTCTTTGTCCTCGCCTCTCTGTCTCTGAAGGAGCCCCTATGTCGCTTCCCTACCTCAACCTGCGCGAGATGGAACAGGCCGCCGCCGGGGTGCTGCCGCCCGCCGCCTTTGCCTACTACACCGGCGGCGCGAACGACGAGCACACCCTGCGCGAGAACCGCGAGGGCTACGCCCGGCTGAAGCTGCGGCCCCGGATGCTGGTGGACGTGTCGCACATCGACACCTCCACGACGGTGCTGGGCCTGCCGCTCGCCTTTCCGGTGGGTGTGGCCCCCTGCGCCCTGCACGGCCTCGTGCACCCCGACGCCGAAGTGGCGACTGCCCGCGCCGCCGCCAGCTTGGGCAGCCTGATGACGCTCTCGACCATGAGCCACCGGACCATCGAGGACGTGTCGGACGCGGCGGGCGGGCAGTTCTGGTTTCAGCTCTACCTCTACAAGGACCGCGAGGTCAGCCGCGCTCTGGTGCAGCGGGCCGAGGCCGCCGGAGCGCGGGCACTGGTGCTGACGGTGGACGCGCCGGTGCTGGGACGCCGCGAAGCCATCATCCGGACGCCCGTACACATCGAGCCTGGCACCGTGCTGCCCAACATCGGCCCCCGCGTGCCGGGCAGCGAGCATCTGGACGACCTCCAGTATTTCGACTCGCTGCTCGACCCCGCCATTACCTGGAACGACATCGGCTGGCTGCGCGGTATCACCGGGCTGCCGATTGTCCTCAAGGGGCTGCTCACCGCCGAGGACGTTGCCCTCGCCGTGCAGCACGGCTGCCACATCTGGGCGAGCAACCACGGCGGGCGGCAACTCGACACCGCCGTGACTGCCCTCGATGCCCTGCCCGAAATCGCGGAGGCGGCGAACGGACGGGCCGAGATTTATCTCGACGGCGGCGTCACGCGCGGCACCGATGTCCTCAAAGCGCTCGCACTCGGGGCGAACGCGGTGTTTCTCGCCCGCGCCGTCCTTTACGGCCTCGCGCTGGCGGGGGAGGACGGCGCGCGGCACACGCTGGAGCTGCTGCGTGACGAGGTGCGGCTGGCAATGATGCTGTGCGGCAAAACGCAGGTGAGCGAGCTGGGGCCGGAGCTGATCTGGCGCTGAAGAGGGCGCGGGGGAGCCGCCGAGGGGTGTGAAACAATGCCCGGCGTGGACTTTTTCAACGACCTTTCGACGCCCATGCAGGCGCTGCTGGCGACCATTTTCACCTGGTCGCTGACGGCGCTGGGCGCTTCGGCGGTGCTGTTTACCCGCTCGGTCAGCAACCGCTTGCTGAACATTGCGCAGGGGCTGGCGGCGGGGGTCATGCTGGCGGCGAGTTTCTGGTCCTTGCTCGCCCCCGCCATCGGCCTGCTGTTGGGCGCGGCGTTCGTGGGGCTGCTGGACAAGCTGCTGCCGCACCTGCACCCCGGCTTTTCGCACGGCGAGGCCGAGGGACCGCCCGCCCGCTGGTCGCAGGGCGCCTTGCTGCTGGCCGCCATGACCCTGCACAACTTTCCCGAGGGCATGGCGGTGGGCGTGTCCTTCGGTGCGGCGGGCGCAGGAGCCGGGGGCGCCACGCTGGGCGGCGCGCTGGCGCTGGCCCTCGGCATCGGCCTTCAGAACATTCCGGAAGGGCTGGCGGTGGCGCTGCCGCTGCGGGCTGCGGGGCTGTCACGGCGCCGGGCCTTCATGTTCGGACAGGCGTCGGCGCTGGTCGAGCCGGTGGGCGGCTGGCTGGGCGCGGCCTTCGTGGGCACGTCGCTCCCGCTGATGCCCTACGCCCTGAGTTTTGCGGCGGGCGCGATGATTTTCGTCGTTATCGAGGAACTGATTCCCGAAGCGCAGCGCGGCGGCAATGCCGACATCGCCACACAGGCCACCTTGCTCGGCTTCGTGGCGATGATGATTCTGGACGTGGCGCTGGGGTGAGGCGCTGGGCCGCTGAACGTCATGTCCATCCCTCTCAGACGGTGGCCGCCGCAACCCGTTACCCTAAAACCTATAAAAAAGCTCCTCCCTGTGGTCCTGCTCGCCTCTGTTCTCACAGCCTGTGGGGGAGGCACTTCCACGCCGGGTACGTCCACGCCCAATACGCCGGCGGTGCCGAGCAGCGCGGTAGCCCCCAAGCTCTCCGGCTTCGTGCTGTCGGGGTCTCAGCACTCGCTTACAGTGAGCCTCAATGCCCCGGCTTCCTGCGTGTTCAACTCGGCAGCGGGCAGCCTGAACATGACGGCGGCCACCCTCGAAGGTTCGCCCTACGCCTACGCCGTGTCTCTCTCCGGCAGCTATCCGAAGGCAAGCGTCACCTGCACCAACTCGGCAGGCTCGGACACGCTCTCGCTTGGCAATCTCAGCGTCGGCTAATACAAATTTCGATTGAATCCCGCAGTTTGGATTCAATCCAAGCGGATGCGAGAAAGAAAAAAGACGGGTTTCGCGGTGTGGAAGTACAGGCGACGCCTTTCCGACTGTGCTGGAATGGAGCGGAATCCGTCTAAGGCTCCTGCCCCCGCTTGGTGATGGGCCCCGTTCGGTGATGGGGGCTTTTCGCGTTCCAGACAGTAAAAAGGGCAGAAGGTTCCTCACCCTCTGCCCCTCCCGCTTTCTGAGTTCCCTACTCGTCGCCCAGGTACGCTTTCCGGACCGTCTCGTCCCGCGCGATGTCCTGCGCGTTGCCGCTGAGTTTGATTTCGCCGGTTTGCAGGACGTAGGCGCGGTCGGCAATCGCCAACGCCATGCTCGCGTTCTGCTCCACCAGCAAGATGGTGGTGCCGCGCTCCTTGTTCAGCCGCTCGATGATGGAGAAGATGTTTTCCACGAAAAGCGGCGACAGGCCCATGCTCGGCTCGTCGAGGAGCAGCACTTTGGGCGCGATCATCAGGGCGCGGGCAATCGCCAGCATCTGCTGTTCGCCGCCCGACATGGTGCCCCCGAGCTGCGACTCGCGCTCGCGCAGGCGGGGAAACAGCTCGAAGCCTTCCTCGATGCGGGCGTTGATGGCGGCCTTGTCGTTCACCGTGTAGGCGCCGACTTCGAGGTTCTCGCGCACCGTCATCTGCGGGAAGATGCGCCGCCCTTCCGGCACGTGCGCCATGCCGCGCCCGATGAGCTGGTGCGACGGCACGCCGGTCACGTTCTGGCCCAGGTACGTCACGCTGCCCGTCTTGGGCTTCATCATGCCGCTGATGGTGCGCAGGGTGGTCGTCTTGCCCGCCCCGTTGCCGCCGATCAGCGCCACGATTTCGCCCTCGTTCACGGTCATGTTCAGGCCCTTGAGCGCCTCGATCTGGCCGTAGTAGCTGTGGACGTTTTGCAGCTCGAGCACCGGAGTGCCGCCCGCCGTGTGGGGGGCCACTGTTCGCACAGCCGTCATCAGCGGGCCTCCTTGCCGTAGTTGCCCGCCGCCGCGCCGCTGCCGAGGTAAGCGGTCATCACCTCGGGGTTGTTGCGGATCTCGTGCGGCAGCCCCTCGGCCAGCTTGGAGCCGTAGTTGAGCACGGTGATGTTCTCGCTGAGCGTCATCACCAGCCGCATGTCGTGCTCGATGAGGACCACCGTCACGCCGAGTTCGTCGCGGATGGCGCGGATGAGCGCCTTGAGGTCTTCGGTTTCGCGGGGGTTCATGCCCGCCGCCGGTTCGTCGAGCAAAATCAGCTTGGGCGTGGTCGCCAGCGCGCGGGCGATTTCCAGTTTGCGCTGGTCGCCGTAGGGCAGATTGGTGGACAGCTCGCCGCGCCACTTGCTCAGGCCCACGAAATCGAGCATCAGCCGGGCGGTGTTGCGGGCTTCTTCCTCGTCTTTCTGAAAGCGGGCGGTGTGCAGCACCGAGTCCCAGAAGCCCCCGCGCAGCCGCACGCCGCGCCCCAGCATGATGTTTTCCTCGGCGGTCATGGAAGGAAAGAGGCGGATGTTCTGGAAGGTGCGGCTGATGCCCGCCTCCACCACCTGGTCGGGGCGCAGGCCCACGAGGCTGCGTCCGGCGAGGTTCACGGTGCCCCGGTCGGGCGCGTAGATGCCGGTAATCAGGTTGAAAAAGGTGGTCTTGCCCGCACCGTTGGGCCCGATCACGCTGATGATACGCCGCTCGGGTACCTGAAAGGTCACGTCGTTCACAGCGGTCAGCCCCCCGAACGACTTGGTGAGGTGCTGCACGTCCAGCAGGGGCGCGCTGGGTGCGGTGGGGGCGACCTGGGTCATTCTGATCTGGGTCATTTCTCGCTGCCCGTCCTTTCGTCGTCCCGCGTCGCTTGTCCCGGCGAGAGCGTTTCGGCGCTGCCGTCACTCAGGTGCCCGCCGATGTTGCCGCCCTCGTTGAGGTTGTCGGCGGTCAGGCTGTCGGGCGCCGGGCCGTCGCCGCCGTGCATTTCGGCCTTGCGGCGCTCGCTCGGCACCAGCCCTTCGGGGCGGTAGAGCATCATGAACACCAGCACCAGCCCGAAAATCAGGCGCTGGTACTTGGAGGGGTCGAGGTTCTGGTTGATGTTGGGAAACTGCGCCTGCATCACTTCGGAAATGGTGGGCAGCACCATCAAGTTGAGCAGCGTCACGACCACCGCGCCCACCATCACGCCCGCGATGTTGCCCATGCCGCCCAGAATCACCATGCTCAGCACGCCGATGCTCTGGAAGTAGTCGAAGCTCTTGGGGTCGATAAACGCCTGCTTGGCGGCGAAAATCACGCCCATCGCCCCGGCGAAGCTCGCGCCGGTCGCAAAGGCGAGCAGCTTGGTCCTCAGCAGCGGCACGCCCATCGCCTGCGCCGCCACCTCGTCTTCACGAATGGCAATCCACGAGCGCCCGATCTTGGAGCGGTCGAGACGCTGGTTCACCACAACGACGATGCCGATGACGACCAGCACCAGCAGGTACAGGAAAAACAGCCGGTACTGGTCTTCCGAAAAGCCCAGCGACTTGGCGATGTTGTCGAGCCACGGCACCGGCGCGCTCTGAATGGCGTCGATGCCCTGCGGCCCGTTGGTTACGCCGAGGTTGTTGGCGAAAATGCGAATGACTTCGCCGAGGCCCAGCGTCACGATGGCGAGGTAATCGCCCTTGAGCTTGAGCACCGGCAGGCCGATCAGCACCCCGACGAGCGCCGCCGCCGCCACCGCCAGCGGAATGAACAGCCAGAACAGCGCCGGATTGACCCCCGCCGCGAAGGCCGCGTTGCCGGTGATTTCGCCGAACTGCGGCGAGCCGAAAATCCCCCACAGGTACGCGCCCACCGCGAAAAAGGCGATGTACCCGAGGTCGAGCAGCCCCGCCAGCCCCACCACGATGTTGAGTCCGAGCGCGAGCGCGGCGAAAATCAGCATCTGAATCACGAGGTCGAAATACGACGTGTTGTGCTGGCCCATGTACGGCAGCACGAAGACGATGCCCAGGGCGTAGACCAGCGTTTTGGCCCAGCCCGCCGCCTTCCACTGATAGGCGAAGAGCAGCGAGAGCAGGAAGGCCCCGAACAGCACGGGTTGCAGCAGCCGCAGCGGGCCGTCGGCCACCACGTCGCGCAGGAAGACCAGCAGTGCCGCCGTGAGCGCCGAGTACGCCAGCAGCGGCCAGGTGCGGTCGGCGCCCTGTCCCCGCGTCTTGAAAGGAGCAGGAGAAGTCGGAAGGATTGTCATGGATTACACCTTCTCCGTGGTGGCCTTGCCGAGCAGACCGGCAGGCTTGAAAAAGAGAATCAGCAGCAGCGCTAAGAAGGCGCCGAGGTCTTTGTAGTCGGAAGTGATGTATTTCAGCCAGCCCAGCCCCGGCACCACCTGAAAGAGGTCAATGGTGCCGAGCAGCGTTTCGAGCCAGCCGAGCACCAGCCCGCCGAGCACCGCGCCGGGAATGTTGCCGATGCCGCCGAGCACCGCCGCCGTAAAGGCCTTGATGCCCGGCACCATGCCCGAGTAGGCGTTGAGTGCTTGATATTTCATGGCGAACATCGCCCCGCCGAGGCCGCCCAGCGCGCCCCCGATCAAGAAGGTCAAGCTGATGATGCGGTTCGAGTCGATGCCCATCAGGCCCGACGTCTGCCGGTCGTGCGCCACGGCGCGAATGGCGCGGCCCAGCCGGGTGTGGTTGACGAGCAGGTTGAGCCCTATGAGCATCAGCCCGGCCACCACGATCAGGATGATGTCCTTGACCTGCAAGTTCAGCACCGAGATGTTCACCCCGCCGACTTTGGTGATGGGGTCGGCAAAGCCCTGCGGCAGCGTCACGCTGAGGTCGAACAGCCCGCGTAGGCCGACGATGAGGCGCAGCAGGTCTTGCAAAATCAGCGACACGCCGATGGCGGTAATCAAGGGCACCAAGCGCTGCGCTCCCCGAATGGGCCGGTAGGCGAGGCGCTCGATCAGCACGTTGAGCCCGCCCGACACGGCCATCGCCGCGAGCGCCGCGATCAGCAGCTTGAGCAGCCCGTTCATGGGCGACTCCTTGAGCGCCTCAAAGACGAAGTAGGCGACCACGCCCCCGGTGATAAAGACCTCCGAGTGCGCGAAGTTGATCAGTTGCAGCACGCCGTACACCATCGTGTAGCCCAGCGCGATGATGGCGTACAGCACGCCGAGGCTCAGGCCGCCGACGAAGACCTGAGCCAGAATCGTGAGCACCGTGTTTATGTCCATAGTTTCCTTTCGTTCGCCTGCGGCATAAGCCGCCCCCGGTGCGCTCCCCGGCCCAAAAAAGTCAGCGGGGGAGCTTGGCAAGCTGTCGCCTCACTCCCCCGCTGACTTTCTTCGGCTGCCTGGGCAGCCCCGGTTAGAACTTGGCGGCGCGACCAGTCTTATTTCCGCAGGACGTTGACCTGACCGGCGGTGGAGCGCTGGGCATTCTTGATGGCGATCACGTACATCTTGCCGGCCTTGCGGTCCCCGTTCTTGTCGAACTGCACGGTGCCGGTCAGCAGGTTGCCGAAGGTGCCGCTGCGAATGGCGGTTTCGACCTGGGCGCGGCTGGGGGCCTTGTTGCCGTTTTTCTTGGCGGCGTCGAGGATGCCCTGCAAGACCACCTTGGCCGAGTCGTAGCCCATGATGCCGTAGCCCTGCACGTCGCTGCCGAAGGCCTTCTTGAAGTTGCCGGCCATCGTCTTGGCGGCGGGCACGCTGTCGAGGGGGGGGGCGACGGTGGTGAAGTAGATGTTGTTCGCGCCCTGCGCCCCGGCGAGCTTGGCGAGTTCGTCGCTGTCCATGCCGTCGCCGCCGATCAGCGGCACCTGAACGCCCTTGGCGCGCAGCTGCTGCGCGAAGGGGCCGATCTGCCCGTAGAGGCCGCCGAAGTAGATGGCGTCGGGCTTGAGGGTCTGAATCTTGGTGATGATGGCGGTGAAGTCGCGCTCCTCGGCGGCCACCCCTTCAGACTGCACGATCTGCACGCCCTTGGCCTTGAGGCGCTTTTCGGCCTCGCCGGAGAGCCCTTCGCCGTAGGGGGTCTTGTCGTTGATGACGTAGACCTTTTTCACCTTGAGGGTGCTCACCATGAAGTCGGCGCCCGCCGGGCCCTGCGCGTCGTCGCGGGCGCAGATGCGGTTCATGTTCTTCAGGCCACGGTCGGTCACCTTGGTGCCGGTGTTGGCGGGGCTGACCATCGCTACTTTGCTGGTGCTCAGCGCCTGCGAAGCGGGAATCGCCACGCCGGTGTTCAGGGTGCCCACCACGGCGAGCACGTTCTTGTCGGCGACCACGCGCCGGGCGGCGGCGGTGCCGGTGGCGGGGTCGGCCTGATCGTCGTAGGCGACGAGCGAGAGGTTCATGCCGAGCTTGGCGAACTCCGCCTTGTACTCGTTGACGGCGAGCTGCGCGCCGTTCTTGATCTGGAGGCCGAGGTTGCTGGAACTGCCCGAGAGCGGGCTGATGGTGGCGATCTTGACGGTGGTGGCGGCCTGAGCGCTGCCCAGGGCAAGGGCGGCGAGCGCAGCGAGACCAAAAGTCATCTTCTTCATCGGTTCCTCCAGGTGTGAAAACGTCACGGACCCGTGTCCGCACGTTGGTTCTGAGGTGGCCCGATTTTAAAGATGCCTTTAGGAAAAGTCAATGCAATTTGAGCCCTGCTGTCAACAATTTCTGTTGCCGAAAATTGCCCTTTCCTTAGAATAAATGCCGACTTTTGCAATAACCCGGCAATTTTTCTTGGACGGCTCAGAATTGGTCTACTCAGGGTGTCCGGGCGGGCTGCTCAGGCTGGAGCTGGCCCCGTCTGGGGAGCGGAAGCCCGAGCATAGGCCGTGAATGCTGCCCTGCGTTTCGCTCAGAACGTAAAGACCTGCGCTATCTTGTCCCTCTATGCGAGCAGTTTCCCCCACCAAAGCGGCACAGAGCGTCCTCAAAGGCACCGGGGCCGGGGCGCTGCCGCCGATGCTCGAGCAGTACGTTGCCATGCGCGACGAGGTGGCCGCGCAGCTGCCGCACGCCGTGCTGCTCTTTCAGGTGGGCGACTTTTACGAGACCTTCGGCGAAGACGCCGAGCGCACCGCCCGTTTGCTCGGCATCGCGCTCACCCACAAATCGAGCAAGGACTTTTCCACGCCGATGGCCGGGATTCCGCTGCGAACGCTCGACCAGTTCGTCGAAAAGCTGCTCGCGGCGGGTGTGTGTGTGGCGGTGGCCGACCAGATCGAGGAACCCGGTAGCGGGCTGGTCGAGCGCAAAGTCGTGCAACTCCTGACCCCCGGCACCGTCACCGAGGAGCGGCACCTCAGCGCCGACGAGAACTATCTGGCGGCGGTGGCGACGGGCGACGGCTACGCGCTCGCGCTGCTCGACGTGTCCACCGGCGAATTCCGGGCGGCGGCCTTTCACACCCGCCTCGCGCTCTACGACGAACTCTCGCGCTGCCGGGCCCGCGAAGTGCTGCTCGCCCCCGAGCTCGGCGACAACCCGGCGCTGTTGGCCGACTTCCAGACCCGCTTTCCGGTGATGCTCTCGCCCGCCAATTTCGGGGAGGACGCGGCGGTGAGTGAGATTCGGGAAACGCTCGGCGAGGTGCCGGGCACCTGAACACGGCGGCGCTGCGCCGGGCGTGCGGGGCGGTGCTCGGCTACGCCCGCCTGACGCAGCAGGGCCGGCTCGACATGGTGCGGCGGGTGGTGCGCTTCGAGCCGGGGGCGCACATGCGGCTGAGCGAGGCGGCGGTGCGGGCGCTGGAGCTGTTTCACGCGCAGTCGCCGCAGGCGTGACGCTGATGGACATTCTCGCGCAGACGCGCACGGCGGGCGGGCGGCGGCGCCTGCGGGCGTGGCTGCGCTCGCCGCTGCTCGACGAACTCAGCATCCGCTTCCGGCTCGACGCGGTGGAGTCGCTCACCCGCGCCCCCGACCTGCGCGGCGGCGTGCGCTCGCTGCTCTACCGCGCCCATGACCTCGAGCGCCTCGCCGCCCGCGTGTCTACCCGCCGCGCCGCGCCGCGCGAAGTCGCCGCGCTCGCCCGCACGCTGGAACTGCTGCCCGAGGCCGAAAAACTGCTCGCCGGGCACGAGGGGCTGCTCGGCAGTGTTCGTGAACGGCTCGGTGCCCTCCCCGAAGTCGTCACCCGCATTCGCGCCGCACTGGTGGACGAGCCGCCGCTGCGGGTGGGCGACGGCGGGCTGATTCGGGAAGGCTTTCATGCCGAACTCGACGACCTCCGCGCCCAGGCACTCGGGCACCGCGAGTGGCTCGCCGCGCTGGAAACGAGCGAGCGTGAGCGCACCGGGATCGGCAGCCTGAAAGTCGGCTTCAACAATGTCTTCGGTTATTACCTCGAAGTCACCTCTGCCCACCTGGGCAAAGTGCCGCCCGACTACCGCCAGATTGCGACCCTCAAAGACCGCGCCCGCTTTACCCGCCCGGACCTGCGCGAGCGCGAGCGCGAAATCGCCCGGCTGGAAGCGGCGGCGGGGCGACTCGAACTCGACGTGTTTACCGAACTCCGCGACTCGCTGGCGGCGCACGCCGAGGCGCTCGGCGAGGCGGCGGGGGCGCTCTCCGAACTCGACGTGCTCTCCGCGCTGGCCGAAATCGCGGTGGACAGCGGCTGGACGCGGCCCCGCACGACGAGCGGCGAAACTCGGCTCACGCAGGCGCGGCACCCGGTGGTCGAGCGGGCGACGGGCGGGCGCTTCGTTCCCAACGACGCCGAACTTGGGCGCGGGCGGCACACGCTGCTGCTCACCGGGCCGAACATGGCGGGCAAAAGCACTTACCTGCGGACGGTGGCGCTGTGCGCGCTGCTGCATCAAATCGGCTCCTTCGTTCCGGCAGACAGTGCCGAGTTGCCCGTGTACGACGCCATTCACACCCGCATTGGCGCGTCGGACGACCTCGCGGGCGGGCGCTCGACCTTCATGGTGGAAATGACCGAACTCGCCAGCATCCTGCACGGCGTCACCTCGCGCAGCCTCGTCATCCTGGACGAAGTCGGGCGCGGCACGTCCACCTTAGACGGCCTCGCCATCGCGCAGGCGGCGCTGGAGCACCTGCACGCGGCGGGAGCGCACACGTTGTTCGCAACGCATTATTTTGAACTCACGCGGTTGGAACTCGACCATCCGGGCCTCATCAACCTGCACGTCGCGGCGGAGGAAGACGAGGGCGGGCTCACCTTCTACCACCAGGTCATCCCCGGCGCGGCGCGGCAGAGTTACGGGGTGGAAGTGGCGAAACTGGCGGGCCTGCCGGCCCCGGTCACGGCGCGGGCGGCGCGGCTGCTCTCGGCGCTCAATGCCCAGGGCGACGAGGGCAAACTGCGGCGCGACCTCGCGGCCCTGGACCTGGGACGGCTCACGCCCATGCAGGCGCTGGAACTGCTGCACGGCTGGCAGCGCGAACTGCTGGGGGAGGGCCATGAATCCCGGTAAAGTTCTGCCCGGTGAGATAGTTCTGGCCGAGCGCGGCGGCTGGCAGGTGGTCGCAGATTCGGAAACGGTCTACGTCCTCAACCTCTCCGGCACCCGCTGGGACATCGGCTGGCTGTACGGGAACCCGTGCGGGGCGCTGGTGACCGCCGACGAGAATTACGTCGTCGTCGTGGGCTGCGGCGTGCTGGTGGCCGACCTGACCTGCTTTGGCGAGGAAGTCGCGCCCGGTGAAACCTGGGCACAGACCCCGGCGGTGCATCTGCTGGCGAGTCCCGGTGAACACTGGTTTTTCGAGGGCGTGTACGAGGGCAGTTCACCCGGCGCGGTGCAGGTGGTGGCTGACCTGGGGGGCGAGCACGCCGGGGTCTACGAACTGGTGCTGAGCACGCTGGCGCTGGTGCCGAGGTGGCGGGAGCGCTGGTAAGCGGGGATGCACTCCTGGCGGGCGCGGGTCTGTCATTCTGTTGACATGCCCTCACGTCTGCTGCTGTCCGCATGTGCCGCTCTGGCGCTGAGCAGTTGTGCGCCCCGTCTTCAGCCGTCGTTCGACCCCGCCGTTCAGCCCCGCGCCGACGACCTCGGGCCGCACGGCGACCTGATGGAGTGGTGGTATCTCAGTGGTTATCTGCCTGCCCAGAAACTCGCCTTCCACTGGGCACAGTTCAAGGTGTCGCCACCCAATTTTCCCACGGACGTGTTTTTCTCGCATGTGGCCGTCACCGACCTGACGACCGGCAAAGTGACCTTTCTGGAACAGAACGAGTCGCCGCAACTCGGCACCGGCAAGGCGAGTTATCCGCCGCTGAAGCTGCGCGACGGCGACTGGACCTTCGAGCAGACGGTGAGTGGGCCCCGGGGCGAATTCAAGCTCGACGCCGGACCTTTGCGCCTCACCCTGCTGCCCCAGAAGCCGCCGGTCATTCACCCGCCCGGCTACAGCGGCGTGCCGGAACTGACCGGCGCGATGTACTACCAGAGCATTACCCGGCTGGGGATGCAGGGAACTGTTGCCGGCAAAGACGTGACGGGCGGCGTGGCCTGGCTCGACCACCAGTGGGGCGGCATGTCCGCCGGGACGCAGGCCCGCTGGGACTGGCTGAGCGCCCACATGGACGGCGGCGAAGACCTGATGCTCTACCGGGTGCTGCTGCCGGACGGCAAGGTCGTGCAGACCTTCGGCACCATCACCGACCAAGCAGGTCAGGTCCGCGCCGCGACCAATGTGGTGATGGAACCGGGCCGCGTCTGGAAAAGCGCGACGGGCCGCGACTACGTGCTGGACTGGCACGTGCGCGCGGGCGAGTTCGACCTGAACGTGGAGGCCGCCCACGACGACCAGGAACTCGTGAGCAAGGGCACCCGCATCGTCTACTGGGAAGGCCCGGTCGAGCTGTCGGGCACCTGGCGCGGGCAACCCGGCCAGGGCAGCGGCATGATGGAACTGGTTGCTGGCAGTCTCGACTCTAGAAGGCGCTGAGCAGTGGGTGAGGCGCTGTCGGCCTCCTGGTTTGGCTGACAGCCGTTTCCTACCCGAAAGAACAAAGGCCCTGCACCTGCCCCGCTTGCCATTTGCCTCCTGAAACCTATACTTTGTTCGACAAGCCTTGCAATACAAGCCTTAGGAGGCAAGACATGACCCCCCTCAAATCTGGCACGGTGGACCTCGTGATTCTGGCGGCGGTGGGCGAGCAGCCGCGCTACGGCCTGGAGCTGGTGCAGCACATCAATGCCCGCAGCGGCGGCCTCTTCGAGCTGTCGGAAGGCAGCCTGTACCCGGCGCTGCTGCGACTGAGCAAGGCCGACTGGATTGTGGGCGACTGGCAGCCCACCCCCGGCGGTGGCAGCCCGCGCAAGGTCTACACCCTGACCGATTCGGGCGCGAAGGAGCTGGAGCGGCGCAAGGGCGAGTGGTCGCGGCTGCAAAGTGCCGTCAACGCGCTGCTGTGGCGGGGAGCGCCCGCATGAGCCGGGTGCTGTCGGGCTACATCCACCGCGCCACGCTGGGCCTGCGGGGGGGCGAGCGCCGCGAAGTCGCCGCCGAGCTGCGGACGCACCTGCTCGACCGGGTGCGGCAACTGGAGGCCGAGGGCTTCGAGCGCGAGGAAGCCGAGCACCTGGCCGTCAAGGCGATGGGCAACGTGAAAGTCACCAACTCGGAGCTGCTGGGCCACTTTTTCACCACGCCGCTCGGCTGGGGCGTACTGGCGGCTCTGGTCCTTGGTGGGGGAGGGTTCCTGCTGTGGCGCACGGTGCCTTTGCCGCTGCTGGGGCAGCTTCGGTGAAGTGGGAAAAGAAACTGACCGCCGACGACCTGTCCTTCCTGATGTCGGAGGAGTCCGCGCCCCGAGCGACGTATCAGGTCGCCACCCTCAGCATTCCGGCGGCGACCGGGTGGCTTTATCTGGCGCTGGTGCCGAGGGTAGGCGGTGGCGGCGGGCAACTCATTGCTGAGCCGCTCGCCGCCTCACCCTATGCGGAGAAGACGCTGCCCAACGAAATGCTGCGCTCGCGCCTGCTGCTCAGCGGCAAACTGTGGGAAGACCGCGTTTGTCCGCCGCTGAAGGGGCAAAAGCAGCTTCAGGTCTACGCGGCGCTGCGGCCCCTGACCAAAACCCAGTTGCCGAGGCTGCAAACCGGAGGCCCTAACACCTGCACCGGCATCACCTTTCCCGACAGCGACAAGTTCAAGGGCTGGTCTGAAAGCTGGAAGCCGCAGACCACTCCCCGGCAGGCGCTGAAACTCAACGAATGGACGGTTCTGGCCGCCTACAACGTTGAAATTCTCAAGTCCATTGACGGTGGCTCAAGGTCCAGCGGGGAACTGAACCATCCGCACGATTATCTGTTCGCCGTGATGCCCGCCGACCATATGCTGCAAAAACTTGTCAAAGGCGCGCCGAGGGACCTCCCCAAATACGGCGTAGTCACCATGCTGGACGGCAACGACTGGGCGACCTCGGCTGATGGCTTGCCCCGTCCCACCTTGCAGCGGCCCTGAGGGCACGGTGTCCTTCTTTCGGTGGATGCCCCGCTCACCCCGGCGTGTCAGGTTCCTCCTATGCAACAACTCGCTCTGGCGGCCCTGCTGACCCTCGCTTCTGCCCAGGCGGGCGCGGCGGCCTCACCTGCGCCGCAGCCGGTGCTGGTGGAGTTCGGCGGCCTGCTGTGGGTGCAGTCGGCGGACGGCCTGCCCCACCTCAAAAACGGGCAGATTGTCGCGCCGCTGCTGGCGCTGTGCAACCTGTTCGGGGCCAAATGCACGCCGGATTGGGTGGGGGAACCGTACAGGTTCAGCAAAAGGGGCAGCCTGTTTCCACCGTCCCCATCGCTGAAACTGGGCAGCGGGGCGCCACAAAACTCGCCTTCGTCAACCTGAAAGCCCTGTCCGGCCCGCTGGGGTATGCCGTCACCTGGCTCCCCGACGCGCGCCGCGCGGATGTGGAACGGGTGCGGAAAATTCCGGGTGGACTGTCACAGACACAGGGCGAACTGGCGGGCCTTAAGCTAAAGCCGACGCGCCTGAATGCCTCCGCAGAAGTACGGTTTCAACCTCTGAAGAACGAACCAGCATTTGAGGAGCTGTTTCTCTCGTCACCAGCGCGAGAATTGGTGCGTATCTGGCCGTTTTTTCCACGCGGCCGTATGAGTGCAGCGTCTTGCGAGAGCAGTCCGCGCATTTGCCAAATCAGCTATGACAAGACCTATCTCTGGACGCTGGGTTATGTGGAACTGAAAGAGTCGGCCTGGCAATAACCCAACCCTGATCACATCCACTTTCCTAAAGCCTCAATAAACTTGACAATAGGACACTCAAGTTTCAGAATGAGGGCAGTTAAACCATGCCCCCACTCTGGAGGTTTTCCTTTGAATCCTGAACGCTTTACCGAGGCGAGTGCCGTCGCCATCAATGCGGCGCAGCAACTCGCGCAAGAGAACCACAACCAAAACCTGACGCACTTCCATGTGCTGCGAACCCTGCTCGACAACGACACCGCTTCCCGCGCCCTGACGCTGGCGGGCGGCGACCTGAACACGGCCAGAGCCGCGCTGGACGCCGAAATCGCCAAGCTGCCCAAAGTGCAGGGCAGCGACGGCCAGCTTTACCTCGACCCGGCGCTCAACCGCGCGTTTCAGAAGGCCGACACGCTCGCCGCGCAACTCGGCGACAGTTTCGTGGCCGCCGATACGCTGCTGCTGGCGCTGCGGGGCGAGTACCGGGGCCGGGGCCTGCCCGACGAAGTGAGCCTGAACCGCGCCGTGACCGAGCAGCGCAAGGGGAAAACCGTGACCAACAAAACCAGTGAACAGCAATTCGACGCGCTGAACAAATACGGCACCGACCTGACCCAGCGCGCCCGCGACGGCAAATTCGACCCGGTGATCGGCCGCGACGAGGAGATCCGCCGCGTCATGCAGATTCTGCTGCGCCGCAGCAAAAACAACCCCGTCCTGATCGGCGAACCCGGCGTGGGCAAGACCGCCATCGCCGAGGGCCTCGCCATGCGCATCGTCAAGGGCGACGTGCCCGAGGGCCTGCGCGACAAGAAAATCGTCTCGCTGGAAATGGGCAGTCTGCTCGCGGGCGCCAAGTTCCGGGGCGAGTTCGAGGAGCGCCTCAAGGGCGTCATTGACGAAGTCGTGAAGTCGGCAGGCGAAATCATCCTGTTCGTGGACGAGATTCACACCATCGTCGGCGCGGGCAAGACCGAGGGCAGCCCCGACGCGGGCAACATGCTCAAGCCTGCGCTGGCACGTGGTGAACTGCACCTGATCGGCGCGACCACGCTCGACGAATACCGCGAAATCGAGAAGGACGCGGCCCTCGAACGGCGTTTCCAGCCGGTCTTCGTGGACGAACCCAGCGTGGAAGACACCATTTCCATCCTGCGCGGCATCAAGGAGCGCTATCAGGTCCACCACAACGTCGAAATCACCGACCCTGCGCTGGTGGCCGCCGCGACGCTGTCCAACCGTTACATCACCGACCGGCAACTGCCCGACAAGGCGATTGACCTGATCGACGAGTCGGCGGCCCGGCTGCGGATGGCGCTGGAATCGAGCCCCGAGCGCATCGACCAGCTCTCGCGCCGCAAGTTGCAACTGGAAATCGAGCGCGAGGCCCTCAAGCGCGAGAAGGACGTGGATTCGCAAAACCGTCTGCTGGACATCGAAAATCAGCTCAAGACGCTGACTGACGAGCTGAACGAAGTCCGCAGCCGCTGGGAAGCCGAGCGCGGTGAGGTGGCCGCCCTGCGCGAAAAGCGTGAAAAGCTCGACGCGGTGCGCACCCAGATCGAAAAGGCCCGGCGCGACTATGATCTCGAAGAAGCCGCCCGGCTGGAATACGGCGAACTGCCTGCGCTGGAAAAAGACGTGCAGGACCTGGAAAAGAAACTCAAGTCTGCCGAATTCGCCCACATGGAAGTCACCGAGGAAGACATCGCCGCCGTGGTCAGCCGCTGGACCGGCATTCCCGTCAGCAAGCTGATGGAAGGCGAACGCGAAAAGCTGCTGCACCTCGAAGAGCAACTGCACGGGCGCGTCATCGGGCAGGACCGCGCGATCGTCTCCGTCTCCGACGCCATTCGCCGGGCACGCGCGGGCCTCAACGACCCCAACCGTCCGCTGGGCTCCTTCATGTTCCTGGGGCCGTCCGGGGTGGGCAAAACCGAGCTGGCCAAAGCGCTGGCCGAGTTCCTGTTCGACAGCAGCGACGCGATGGTGCGCATCGACATGTCCGAGTACATGGAGAAACATACGGTGGCCCGCCTGATCGGGGCCCCTCCCGGATACGTGGGCTTCGAGGAAGGCGGCCAGCTGACCGAGGCCGTGCGCCGCCGCCCCTACGCCGTGATTCTCTTCGACGAGATCGAAAAAGCGCACCCCGACGTGTTCAACGTGCTGCTGCAAGTACTCGACGATGGTCGCCTGACCGACGGGCAGGGCCGCACGGTGGATTTCCGCAACACCCTGATCATCATGACCAGCAACATCGGTTCGCCGCTGATTCTGGAGATGCAGCAGCGGGGCGAGGACGCGGAGACGATCAAGTCGGCAGTGATGGACGAGCTGCGCGGCGAGTTCCGGCCCGAGTTCCTCAACCGCGTGGACGACATCATCGTGTTCGACGCGCTGACGGCGAAGGATTTGCAGTCCATCGTGGACATTCAGCTGGGCGGCCTGCGGAGGCGATTGGCCGAGCGCCGCATCACCCTGCACCTGACCGAGGACGCCAAGGACAAGCTGGCCGAACTGGGCTACGACCCCGCCTACGGCGCGCGTCCGCTGCGGCGCACCATCAGCCAGTACATTGAAACGCCGCTGGCCCGCGAGATTCTGGGCGGCCAGATTCAGGACGGCAGCGTGCTGAACGTGGATTACGGCGACGGTGGATTTACCTTTAACAGCGGCTCTTTGAACTGATTTGCGAAGATGAAGGAAGCTGGGGCTTGGGCTCCGGCTTTTTTTATTGGCAACTTCCGCCCGCTCAACCTCGTAGCGTGGTCATGCAGCTCAAGATCAGGGTGCCCAAATTCATTGGCCGCTGGCTGGACCAACGCTTTCAAGCCAGCTTGCCGCGGCCTGGGAGCACCGTCATTCCGCCTAGCGAACTCGGGTTGACGCGGCGCACCCTGCTTTATTTCAAAGCCGAACACTGCGTGGCGTGCGGGCCCCTGGAGATGTTCGTCGGACAGTTGGCAGCCCAAAACGGGCTTGACCTGCGCGTGATCGATTTTCGCAGGGGTGAGTTGCCCGAAACGGTGTACGGCGACCAGCTACTTCTGGATAAAGACGGCAGCGTCGGCAAACGCTACCGGGTGAGCGTCTTTCCCACCCTCGTCCTGACCGACGAACACGGTTTGATCGGTGGGGCGCTGGCAGGCGTGAGCGAGCGAGACAAAGTGGCGGCGGGACTGGGCTTGACTGCCTGACGTGGTCTGAGGGGGCTGGGGCGTCGGCTCGGGCTTTTTTCTTCTGTTCTCGCGTGGCGCTGGCATCAGACGCCCGTCACCCCCCCTCTACACTTTGTCCATGAAACGAATTTTCCCGCTGCTGGCCGCGCTTTTTCTCGCCTCTGCCCAGGCGCAAAACACAACGCCTGCCACGTTCACCCTCGATGGGCGCACGCTGGGGCAGACCACGGTTTACGTTTCCGGCGGGCAGTTGATGCTTCCGCTCACCGCTTTCGCCCAGATGGGCTGGAAGCCGCTGCTGGACACGGACAATGGTCTGATTGACCTCGCCGGCTGCCTGCGCGTCAGCACCGTCAGGCCGAACATGTGGTTGATTGGTGGCCTTTCTCACATCGGAGTCAGTTCAGCGTCGGCTCTGGCACCGCTGCCCGTCAACGCTCAATTTCGTGGCGGGCGCTGGTATCTCCCGGCGTGGGCGGTGGCCGGGCAACTGCTCTACACCGTGACCTTTGACAAGGCGAATGCCCGGGTGGACGTGAAAAAGCCTGCTGACCCGGCCAAAATCACTCCGACGGTGGAGGCGTGCCTGCTGCGTCTTTAGAGCATTTGACAAAAAGATGGCACAGCTTTTTGGCGAGCGGACTGGAACAGCTCGCAGAGAGCGAGTGCAAAACGTTGAGCAGGACGGACTTGCAAAGCTGCGAAGCAGAGAATGGGGCGGGTGGCGGCGCTGTTACGACGCACGCGTAATTCGGAGAACTGCTCTAGGAGCCATACTCCAGCCATGTCCCTCAACCCCGCCGAAAAACAGCGCACCCGCCAGGACCTTCAGGCCAACCGCCAACTGTGCCCACTCAGCGACGAAGCCATCGCCACCGCCCTTGGCTGGACGCCGGGGCACTTGCAAGCCACACTCCAGGTCACGTCTCATCCCGCCGACGTGTGGCGGCTGCGCGATTTTTTGGTGCAGGCGATTCGGGAGTCAGGTGGCACGCCTGCGCCTTTTTCGGTGCTGACCGATGACAAACGCGGCGCGGCGCAGGGCTGGTTCGGGAGCTGGACGGTGCCGCCCACGCCCCGGGAGTAAACAGTATTGCTGCTCAGTCAAACGAAGAACCGACAAAATACAGCAATTCCGGCTGCCCACCCCGGTAAGTCGTGACCACGTAGCCCTCACCGCGCCCGATGAAAGCGGGGGACGTCCGGCGGGCCTGACCTGCGCCAGCGTGGGCTGCTGCTCCGGCATCAGTTCGCGCAGGCCCCAGGCGTCCTCGCTGCTGGCCAGGGCCTCGAAATCCAGGATGCTGCGGGTGCCGGTGTCCTCGGCGGCCTCCACAGCCTCTTCGATGCTGCCATGCTGCGGCCCCGACGCGAGCGACTGCGGCGCGGGTGACTGTGGCGTGACCGGAAAAGGCGGAAAGTCCAGCGCCGGGAAGTATCGTCCGGCCTGAAACTCGCGCTCCCGCAAGGCGTCGAGGGCCTGCTGAAGGTCGGGCTGATAGTCGACCACATACCACCACGGCGAACTTCCCATCAGCCGCCCCCGAACGCCGTCACGAACTGCTTGAAGATGGTCGGCGCGTACTCGGACGGCTCGGGGCCGAGTTCCGCGTCCTGCCCGGCTTCCAGCCAGCCTCCGCGCAGCACCCGGCAGTAGAAGCCGGGGCGCTCCATCTCGCGGAACTTGTGGACAAAATCCGGGTCGCCCATCCGCACCGCCAGCGTCACGCAGGGAATGCGCGGCGCGGTGATTTCCAGTTCGGTGTCTCCCACGCGCAGCGTTTGCCCAATCCGCAGCGGAGCCGATTCGAGGTCGGAGAGCAGCAGGTTTTCCCCGAAGGTGCCCGGCGGCAGTGTCCGCCCCAGGGCCGTTTCCCAGGCGGCGTAGTCGGGCTGCGTGAAGACATAGACCGCCTGACTCAGCCCGCCGTGATGCCGGGTGTCGGCGATGTGGTCGCCGGCCAGGCCGAACTCGCCGAGCTGTACCGGGCCGGACACAGGCTCCTTGAAAATGCCGCTGTAACCGCTTTTGGCACGGATGGGCCGCCGCTCCCCGACATTCACGCTCAGCACTCGCATGTCGCAGGATAAGGCGTTGACTTTCTCCGCCGCTGCTACCCTGACGCCATGTGTGCCGGAGCCTTCCGTTGATTCCCCGCGTCCTGCTCGGCTCCGCGCCGGTGCCCGGTGGGGAGGGCGAACTGCACCTGTTTCGCCGAGGCGCCGACTTTGCCATCAGTGTGAGCACCATGCCCGGCGAGCTGATGAACAGCCGGATGCACGCCTCCGAAGACGCGCTCGCCCAGCTCGGGTGCGCTCCGGTGGCGGGGCGACAGGCGGCGCGGGTGCTTGTCGGCGGCCTCGGCATGGGCTTCACGCTCGCCGAGGCGCTGCGGCAGCTCGGGCCGGATGCCCGCGTGGTCGTCGCCGAACTCGTGCTGCAGGTCGTGGACTGGAACCGGGGCGAGTTGGGCGAATGCGCCGGGTGGCCGCTGCGTGACCCGCGGGTGGAGGTGCGGGTCGGGGACGTGGGCGCGGTCATGCGCGAGGCGGGGCCGTTCGACGCGATTGTGCTCGACGTGGACAACGGGCCGGAGGGCCTCACCCGCGACGAAAACGGGCGGCTCTACAGTCCCGCCGGATTGCGTTCGGCGTGGGCAGCGTTGCGGCCCGGTGGGGTGCTGGCGGTCTGGTCGGCGCATCCGGCCCCGGCGTTCACGCGCAAGCTGGAGCGGGCGGGGTTCCGGGTGCGCTTAAAGCAGGTGCGGGAAAGGGTGGGGAAGGGGGCGGTGCATACGGTGTGGGTGGGGGAGAAGGGGTGAGGGTGTTGAAGCCAGGGCTTTAGCTGTAGGCCCCAACCCCAAACCCCTATCCCCAGAGGGGACAGGGGCTTAACGCTGGCGCTGTGCACATGGCGGTGATTTCGCGTGTCGGGCGGTGCTCCGTAGTTGAGTGGGGGGCTGGTTGCCTGAACCTTCCAAATCGTGTCAGGCCCGTGCGCCTTCAGCGCCCGACGGCCCTTCCGTTCTGCGTTTCACGATTTTCTGTGGACGGCGTAGATAAAAGCTGAGGCGCAAGCATTTCTCTGACCCTCTCCCCTTGCGGGACTCGCAGAGCTGCGGAGCAGAGAGGGCCTTTGCGAAAGCAAAGGGGTGAGGGGGCGTCCACACCCCATAAACCCTCACCCCCCCCGCAAAAACCGCACCGTCTCCCGCTGCAACATCTCTATCTGTTCGAGCGAGTCATACGTGTGCCCCGCGCCGGGAATCGCGGTGGCGTCGCAGCGCAGGGCTTCGGCGTACGCACGCCCCACTCCACCGGGCAGGTCTGGTCGCGGTCGCCGTGAAAGACGTGGGCGACCCCACCCCAGCGGGCCGCGGCCTCCAACGGGCGCGTCTGCACGACTTCTTGCAGGAACGCGCGGCCCAGCGGCCAGCCGCCGTAGTCGCTGATGACCGGGGGCAGCAGTCCGCCGCGCAGGTGCCGCAGCCACAGCTCGGGCAGCGCGGGCGACCACAGGGCGAAGCGGTGAGGCCGCACTTTTTCGGCGGCCAGGGCGCTGACCAGTCCGCCCATGCTGTAGCCGAGCAGCATCACCCGCTCGGGGTCGAGGCCGGGTTGGTGGCGCACATAGTCGAAGGCGGCCTCCACGTCCTGCACCTCGCGGCCCACCGTCATCTCGGAAAAGTCGCCCTGGCTCTCGCCGCTGCCCCGGCAGTCGAAGCGCAGCGCGGCTATGCCAGCGGCGGTGAGGCGGCGGGCCAGCAGCACCAGCAGGCGGTGGCTGCTCACCTTGTCGCCGGTAAACCCATGCACGATGACCACGCTCGGCCAGCCTTGCGGCGGCGCCTGCTGTCCAGTGGCGGAACCGTCCGGCGTGTGGAGCATTCCGTACATCCGCTGACCCTCGACGCTGAACTGCGCGAACATTTCCATGCCGCCGAGTGTACGGGGGCGGGCGCGTCAGACTGTGCGCCGGGGGACGGTCGGGCGGGTCAGGCAGCGCCGCGACAATGTTTGATGGAGGCGGCGCTTAGCCGGGGCGGCGTGCTACCGGCAACAATCAGGCCATGAACCAGAATGTCGGGAACCTTGACCGCCTCGTCCGTGCCACCGTCGGCATCGGGCTGCTGATTGTCGCCACCCGCCGCCACGGCCTCGGCAAGCTCGCTGCGCTGGGCCTGGGCGCCGCGCTGCTTACCACCTCGGCCACCGCCCACTGCCCCGCGTACTCGGCGCTAGGGACCGATACCCTCGACCACTGAGTCCACAAAAACCGGGAGAGCCGCAGGCTGTATGCCACGGCTCTCCCGGTTTTTAATGATCATTCAGGGCGTCAGCCGGTGCCGGTCACGCGGGAAAGCGCGGGCATAGCGCACGTTGGCGATGCCGAGCAGCTTGGCGGTCAGTCGCTCGGCGCCGATGGCGAAGCCGCCGTGCGGGGGCATCCCGTATTTGAAGACCTCGGTGTAGCCCTCCAGCGATTCGGGTTTGAGTTTGTACGCCGCGATGGAGTCCATCAGCATCCCGTAGTCGTGGATGCGCTGCCCGCCCGAGGTGATTTCGATGCCCCGGAACAGCAGGTCGAAGCCGCGCGTCACTTCACCGTTCACGCTGCCGTCCTCGTTCAGTTCGGGGTGCGCATAGAAGGGCCGGGCGGCGCGCGGGTACTTCGTCACGAACACGAAGTCGCTGCCCTCGGTTTCGGCAAAATGCTGCGAGAGCAGGCGCTCGGCTTCGGGGTCGAGGTCTTTGCCGCCGACCGGGTGGCCGTATTTTTCCGTCACCAGTTGCCGGGCGTCCATCAGCGTGATGCGGGGAATGTGCGCCGGCACGTCGGGAATCGTCGCGCCCAGCAGCTCAAACTCGGCCTGCGAGGTGGCCCGCAGCCGCTCCATGATGCTCGCCAGCAGGCGGTTCTCGAGGCCCATCACGTCTTCCTCGTCCTCAATGAAGCCCATTTCCACGTCGAGCGACAGGTATTCGTTGAGGTGACGGCTGGTGGCGTGCTCCTCGGCGCGGTAGACGGCGGCGACTTCGAAGACGCGCTCGAACACGCCGACCATAATCTGCTTGTAGAGCTGCGGGCTCTGCGCGAGGTAGGCCGGGTGCCCGAAATAGTCGATGGGGAAGAGGTTCGCCCCGCCTTCCGCGCCCGCCGACACGATTTTGGGCGTGCTGATTTCGGTAAAGCCCTCGCCGCGCAGGTGCGCCCGGAAGGCGTCCACCAGTTCGGCCTGCACCTTGAGCGCCGCCCGCTCCTTGAGCCCGCGCACCGTCACCACGCGGTAGTCGAGCATCGTTTCGGGGTTGACGTTCCACTCCATTTTGGGGATTTCCACCGGGGTGGCCTCGGTCGCCGCCGAGATGACGCGGAAGTCTTCCACCTGCACCTCGAAGCCGCCGGGCGCTTTGGGGTGGGCCTTGACCTTGCCGACGACTTCCACGCTGCTCTCGGCCAGGGGAAGGGTCAGGCCGCTGCCCACGCACTGGGTCACGCCGGTCACGTCGCGCAGCACCAAAAATTGCACGCCCCCCAGGTCGCGGCGGGCGTGGACGAAGCCTTGAAGTTTAACGGTCTGCCCCTCATGTTGGGGCAGTTCACGGGTCAGCGTGCGTTTGAGTGGGCTGGTCATGAGTCTCTCCTTGAACGAAAAACCCCCGCCGGGGTGGGCGGGGGCGCGGCCATACGACGAGGCGTCCCCTAGCGGGAATCGTCGTTGTCGTTGTTCAGTGCCGCGAACATGGTGCAGAGTGTAGCCGCCGCAGCGCAGCGGGGTCAAAGGGGGCGGCTAGGCAGGGGGGAGTGAGGAAAAAATTTGGTTTGCGGACTCCCTCACCCCGCCTTCCGCACCTCCGGTACGTTGCGGACCAGCACCACGCCGAGCAGGAAAAACAGCGCCGCGCTGCCGAAGACGAGCACATACCCGAAGTTGTCGCCGTGCCGGTTGCCCCAGTCGAGGAGTGCGCCCATCGGCAGGTTGACGAACTGCGGCGCGACGAAGGCGACGTGCCAGATGCCCATGTCGCGGGCGTAGCTGCTGCGGCTCGGCATGGCGTCGGCGCCCAGCGCCCAGTCCACGCTGGTAAACGCCCCGAAGCCCAAGCCGAAGCAAAACGCCAGCAGCAGCGCGAAGGTGAAGCTCGGCGCGACGAGCAGCAGCAGCGCCGTGACCGTCATGACCGTGCCTGCGAAATAAATGACCGGCTTGCGCCCGATGCGGTCACTCAGCCGCCCGCCCACCACGGCGGAGATGATGGACGCGATGACGATGCACGCGAGCAGCAGGGAACTGCTCATCACCGGGTCTTTTTGCCGCAGCACGTCGCCTGCGTAGAACTGCAAAAACGGCTGCACGCTGTACTGCCCGAGTGCGAACAGCACCCGCGTGATAAACACCCATTTGAACGGCGCGTAGGCGAACAGCTCGCGCCAGGGGAGCACCTCACCCGGCGCGGCGGGGGCCACCGCTTCGGCCTGCTCCACCACCCCCCGGATAGTGATAACTGCCGCCACGAGCAGCAGCGCCGCCATCAGCACAAAGGGGAGGCTCGCCCCGTAGTGGCTGCCGATGGCGACGCCCGCCGCCGCGCCCAGCAGTTGCCCCAGCGCTTGCAAGGTGCCCATCGCCCCGCTGTAGCGCCCGCGCTGCTCCGGCGGCACGAGCTGCGGAATCAGGGCCGAATACGGCGCGGTGGCGTAGTTGTTGCCGAACTGCACCAGCACGAAGCCGAGCACGTATACCCAGAAGCCCGTACTCCCGGCGAGCAGGCCCACCGCCGCGCCCATCACCGCCAGCCCCGCCACGTTGATGCCCACGCCCAGGCGCAGGTAAGGCAGCCGCCGCCCCGTCTTGTCCGAGTGCGCCCCCACCAGCGGCGGCACGACCAGCGCAATCGCCGCGCCGATGGCCCCCAGCAGCCCCAGGTACGTGCCCTTGTGCGCCGCGCCCATGAACCCCACCACATGCGCAGGCATGTAGATGGTCAGCAGCATCAGCCACAGGAAGGCCGTTCCGAACCAGAACGCCGACAGCACCCAGGGGCTGGGCAATGGGGGGCTGGGCAACGGGGAATGGGGCAAGGCAGCGGCGGGCCGCGCAGCAGGAGGAAGTGTCATGTGGGGAACAGTGTAGGGAGTTGCGTCAGTCCTGTGCCAACGTCCGAACCTGCTCCCCGAGGCCGCCCCACACCATCTCAATGAACGCCGGTTCGGGCTGGAACCCCAGCCGTGTGTTGATGGCGAGCATGGGCGCGTTGGCGGTCGCGTTGTGGGTCACGACCCGGCGGATGCCCTGGGCGTGCGCGAGGTTCAGCGAGTGGCGTTTGAGCGCCAGCGCCAGCCCCCGGCGACGGTGCGCGCGGGCGGTGCCGGTCAGGCCGGTGTTCAGCGCGTGCGGGTCGGCGAGGTCGCGCCACAGTTCGGTGAGCGCCGCCACCTCGCCCGCCTGCGTGACTGCCAGCCAGAGGCCGTCCGGGAAGAAGGTGGGGTGCTGCACGTAGGCCCGAATGTCGTCCAGGCTGTACGGCTGCGCGGGAATGCGGCGCGGCTCGTCGGCGCGGGCCTCGTTGAAGGTGCGGCGGAAGGCGCCCAGCGCGGGCGTCTCCCCGAGGTCGGCCACGAAGTCCGGCAGGCTCCGCAGGCGGTATCCGGCGGGCAGGTCGGCGGGTTGCGACGTCCAGGTGGTCAAGTCCAGGACGTTGGTGAACTCGCGTTCCAGTTCGCTGAACCCGCGCGCTTGCAGGAAGGCGACGGCGTGCGGCTCGTCCTCCCGCGCGCCGGCCAGCACTTCGCGGGCGCCGCGTTCCTTCAGATGGGTGCGTACCGTCGCCGCCAGCACCGCGCCGACACCCCGTCGCCCGTGCTCCGGCGGCACTGTGACCGTGACGTTGTAGCGGTCGGGCTGGTGCGACCCGGCCCACTGCGTGACACCCGCGAAGCCCACGATTTTACTGCCGCGCTCGGCCACCCACTGCGCCAGGTGCAGGCCCTTGGGGTGGGTGCGGGTGTTCTCGGCGGCGACCCGCAGTTGCTCGGCGGTCACCGTCTGGCCGGGCCGCGCGGCGGTGAGGACGGCCCCGACCGCCGGATAATCGGCTTCCGTCGCTTCTCTGATGTGAACTGTCCTGTCGTTCATAGCTTCCCCCAGCGGTATTCCACGTAGCCCACGTCGTTCTGAAAGCCCAGCCGCCTGTTCAGCGTCACATGGGCGCGTTGCCGCTCTCGGCATTGGTGGTGATGCGCCGGACGCCCTGCGCGTGGGCGTCGCGCATCGCCGCCACCTTCAGGGCCAGCGCCAGCCCACGCCGCCGCCACTCACGCCGCACGCCGGTAAAGCCGATGCTCAGGCGGGTTGGGTCGTCCTCCCAGGACTTGAGTTCGGTGAAGGCGGCGGCCTGACCGTCCGGTATCAGGGCGAACAGGACGCCGCCGGGCCGGAAATGCTCATCCTCGGTGCGTTTGCGGAACTGTTCGAGGTCGGGCAGCGTGCGCGGCGCAGGGGCGGGCACGTCGGGAACGGTGGCGCAGTACACGTCGTAATAGGTGCTCAGCGCGGCGTCCTCCCCCTGTTCGGCTCGCAAGTCAGCATAGGAGGCCACACGCACACCAGCGGGAAGCGGCGCCGACCACGCGCCGAAATCAAACGCGGTCAGGTCAAGGTGGCTGTCAAAGTACCGCTGCACCTCCTCCAACCCGCAGCGCCGCAGCAGCCCGCAGCGGGCGGCGGGGTCGTCCTCGTACATCCCGGACAGCACTTCGCGGGCGCCGCGTTCCGTCAGGTGTGCCCGCAGTGTCTCTGCCAGCGCCGTGCCGAGGCCCTGCCCGCGCCCGCGTTCCAGCACCTGCACCTCGGCGTGATAGCGGTCGGGGTGGAACAGGCCCGCGTACTGAATGACACTCGCGTAGGCCAGAGTCTCGCCGCCGAGTTCGGCCACCCAGTACGCCTCGTGCAGCCCCAGCGGGTGGTCGCGCGCCTCCTGCATCTCGCGGGCAAAAGTCTCGGCGGTCATCGGATGGTTGGGGTTCAGCGCCGTCTGAATCGCCGCCATCGCGGGAATGTCGGCGTCGGTGGCGGGGCGAAGGGTGAATGGCGTCATGGTGACATGCTCGCACTGGGAGTAGGCGCCGCGCTTACGCCGAATGGCGGAGCACCGCGTTTGGCAGCGACCCCTGGGCCGAACGTTTCAGGCATCCTGTCCTCATGCCTTTTCCCACCCCCGAGGCCGCCGAAGCCCTCTTGCTGGAAGCCGCGACTTGCAACGCCGGGGCCTGGGTCGCCCACTCACGGAATGTGGCGCTGGCGGCGCAACGGATTGCCGAGCATCACCCCGACCTCGACCCTGCGCGGGCGCACACGCTGGGGCTGCTGCACGACATCGGGCGCCGAACCGGACCGAACAAGGACCGGCACATTCTGGACGGCTACGAGCAGCTTCTCGCGCTCGGATATGCGGATGCGGCGCGGGTCGCGTTGACCCACAGCTTTGTCATCCCTTCGCTCGACACCCTGCAAGGCGAGTGGGACGGCACCCCCGCCGAGTGGGAGCGGCTGCGGGTCGCCCTGGATGAGGCCCAGCAAACGGAAGAAGACAGCCTGCTGCAACTGTGTGACGCCCTGGCCCTCGCCGACGGCTTTTGCACCGTGCAGGAAAGGGTGGTGGACGTGGCCCTGCGCTACAGCGTCAATGAAACGACGCCAGAGAAATGGCGGGCGCTCCTTAACCTCAAGAGCCACTTCGACGAGGCGTGCGGCGTCAACATCTACCGCCTGCTGCCGGGTCTTTGTGAACGGCTCCTCGCCTGATACGTGCTGCGTCCAATTCCCTAAAACCCGGAAAAGCGCCGGATTGGAGTCCATTTCCCACAGCACGTATTTTTTGCCACTCGCTCCGCTCCGGTTTCATCGCTCAAACTGAGCGATTCAACCGCAATTCGTATGACTTATCCTCCTCCCATGTCCGCTACCCCGCCCCCCGCCTCTCACCCGCTCGCCGCGCCGCTGCTCTCGGGGTCGCGCCGCGCCCTGGCGAAGGCGATTACGCTCGTCGAGTCCCGTCGCCCCGCCCACGAGCAGGAGGCGCAGGCTTTGCTGACCGAGCTGCTGCCCCACGCCGGCAGGTCGCTGCGCGTCGGTCTGACGGGAGTGCCGGGAGTAGGCAAAAGCACGCTGATTGAGGCTTTGGGTCTGTTTCTGGCAGACGCTGGGCACCGGGTGGCGGTGCTGGCGGTGGACCCGTCGAGCCAGCGCACCGGCGGCAGCATCATGGGCGATAAGACGCGCATGCCCCGGCTTACTGTGCACGAGGGCGCCTTTATTCGCCCCAGTCCGTCGGGCGGCACCCTCGGCGGCGTGGCGCGGCGTACCCGAGAAACCATCACGCTCTGCGAGGCGGCGGGCTACGACGTGTTGCTCATAGAAACGGTGGGCGTCGGCCAGTCCGAGACGCAGGTGGCGGGCATGACCGACCTTTTCGTGCTGCTTACCCTGCACGGTGCGGGCGACGAGCTTCAGGGCATCAAGCGCGGCATCATGGAACTCGCCGACCTGTGCGTGGTGAACAAGGCCGACACCAACCCCAGAGCCGCCATTCGCGCCCAGACCGAGTTGCGCTCGGCCCTCACGCTGCTGACCCCCCACGACGCTCCCTGGCGCCCCGCCGCGCTGCGGGCCTCGGCGGTCACGGGCGAAGGCATTCCCGAGCTGTGGGCCAAAGTGCAGGAGTACGCGGAAACGGTGGACCTCGCCGCCAAACGCCGCGCCCAGACCGCCGTGTGGTTCGACGACCTGTGCGCGAGGCGGTGTGGCGGGCCTTCCTGAGTGAGCAAGACCCGGCGCGGTGCGCGAACTGCGGGCGCAAGTCGAGCGCGGCGAAAAGGCGGCGGTGGCAGCGGTGGGCGAGGCCGTCAGTCCCCAGACGTAGACGGCCCGCCCCCTGTTCCCTGGCGGCCCGCTATCTTCCCCCTATGTCTGAAACGATGAAGGCTATTGTGGTCGAGCGCATTGGCACGCCCGACGTAATGGAACTGCGCGAAGTCCCCCGCCCCGCCCCCCGCGCCGGGCAGGTGCTGCTGAGAGTCGAAGCGGTCGGCGTGAACTTTGCCGACGCCCTGAGCGTGGGCGGACAGTACCTGACGGCGACCAAGGTGCCCTACGTGCCCGGCATGGAACTCGCCGGCACGGTCGTCGAACTCGGCGAAGGGGTCACGAACGTGCAGGTCGGCCAGCGCGTCGCGGCCCTCGGCGGCACGGGCGGCCTCGCCGAGTACGCGGCGGTCCCGGCGGCGGGCGTGGTGCCGGTGCCCGAGTCGTTTACCCCCGCGCAGGCGGCGGCGTTTCCGGTGTCGTTCATGACCGCCTACCACGCGCTCAAAACTCTGGGGCGCGGCGAAGCGGGCGAATGGGTGCTGGTGCAGGCGGCAGCAGGGGCGCTGGGCACGGCGTCGGTGCAGCTCGCCAAGGCGCTCGGCATGAACGTGATTGCCCTCGCCAGCACCGAGGAAAAACTGCAACTCGCCCGCAACCTCGGCGCCGACGTGACGATTTTGCAGGACGACCCCGACCGCGTGCAGAAAGTCCGTGACGCAGCGGGCGGCAAGGGCGTGCCCCTGCTGCTCGAAGTCGTGGGGGGCTCGCGCTTCGACGAAAGCTTGAAGATGGTTGCGCCGCTTGGCCGCATCATCTTCATCGGCAACGCCAGCCGCGAGGAAGTGAGCATGAACCCCGCCGCCCTGATGAAGCGCAACGTCAGCGTAATCGGGCTGTGGCTCACCTCGCTGATGCTCGACGCCGAAGTCTCCGCCGCCGCTTCCCAGGGTCTCGCCCCGCTGATCGCCAGCGGCAAGGTCGTGCCGCAGGTCGGCCCCAGCTACGGCCTCGCCGACAGCTCGCGCGCCTTTCAGGACATCCTGGACCGCAAGACGACCGGCAAAGTCGTGATCGAGCCGCAGCGCTGAAGCTGGCAAAAAGGGGGCGGGCCGTGGAAACTTCCAGGCCCGCCCCTTTTTCCCTCCCTTAGAGCATTTGACAGAATGATCTGGGCTGTCGTTGACCCTCTACCTTGATGGGAGAGGGCCTTGCGACGCAAGGGGTGAGGGTGTCTTTTAAATGCCTCAGAGGTTGAAAAAGCGCACAGCGGACGCCACCAGGGAATCCCCGCCAGCGCGACCACCAGCGACAGCGCCGTCCACAGCGCGGCGGCGCGGTACTTGCCCTGGTCGGTGGCGGCCTTGCGGCTTTGCACGCTGGCAAGTGTGGCGAACACGGCGGCCAGCACCCCCAGGGCCAGGTGTTCCCACTGGAAGCTCGCGCGCGGGGCGCTGGCAAAGACCGGCACCTTGTTCATGCCGAGGTACGCGAACAGCAGCAGCCCCAGCAGCAGTTGCAGGTGCACGCTGCCCATGAACATGCCCACCGGGCGGCGCTCGGCGGGGGTAAAGGGCCGCGAACCGTTCAGGCCCGGCACGTTTTGCAGCAGCGCCCAGATGCCAAAGATCAGCACCAGCCAGCGGTTGAGGTTGTGCAGGGTCAGCAGGATGACATAGACAGTCGCCATGCGGTCAGCTTAACGGTTACCGGGCGGTCAGGGGGCAAACGGTTTGCTTATGCTCGGCAGATATCCCGCGTTACAGCACGTCGTCCGTCGTGCCGCGCTTACGCATATTGTTCTGGTCTTTGCGGCGGCGCAATGCCCTATTGACCAGCGGCGCGAGCGGGCTGAGCGGCAGTTCGTAGGCCGGGTACCACACCCGCTGCTCGCTGAATTTCAGCTTCATCTTGAACACGCCGTAGCTGTGCTTGCTCTCGTCGAGCACGCGGGGAATGCCCCAGAAGTCGAAGAACTCGTAGCCGCGTTTCTGCGCGTCGAGCATCGCGTTCCAGTAAAAGGCGTCGGGGGCCTTGGCGTCCTTGAGCGGCTGGCCGTCTTCGCCCACCCGGTCATCGCGCACGCTGCCGCCGAAGAGGTAATAGGTGCCCTTGCCCATCGCCACGAAAAAGCCGCCCGCCAGCGCCTTGCCCTGATAACGCGAGAGCACGATGTACGCCTCGCCGCCGTAGGCATTGGCCTCGCGCAGCATGGTTTCGTAGTACTCACGGGGAAAGGCGCCGAGCTTGGCGCGCTCGTTGGTGGCGGTAAAAATCTCCCAGAACGCCTCGAAGTCGTCGTCGCGGCCCGCCACCACGCCGAGTTTCTGGGCGGTACGGACGTTGCGCCGGGCCATGGAGTGCAGGCCGGAAAACAGGTCGTCCTCGCTGCGGCGCAGGTCGGCCACGATGGTGTGTTCGGGCTGCTCGGTTTCACTGCGCCGGAACGGGCCGAAAGCGGCGGGCAGCGACTCGCCGTGGTCGTTTTCCCCGGCTAGGTAAGGGTAGGGCGGCTCGATTTTTAGCAGCACGTCGGTCGGCTTGGCGACTTTGCGCACGGCGTCAGCAAAAGCGGGCAGCAGTTCGAGCGACTCGATGGCCGGGCCGCGCGGCGCGTAGAGGGTGCTCAGCCCCGGCACCAGCCGCTTGCGGAGGAGCTGCACCGCGCCCACCGTCCGCTCGCCGTCTTTGATGAGGTAGCGCATGGGCACCTGGCCCAGCACCCGCCGCGCCTCGCCGTAGCCCCAGCCCTGGAGGGCCGAGGTGATGGGCATTTCGCTCACAACCTTGTCGTAGGCGTGGGGGTCGGTGATGGCTTGCAACGTCAGGCGCACGGGGGGGATTGTAGCAGGGGCGGGGCACGGTGCCCGCTGCCGATTGCCCGCTGCCGATTGACCGCCGCTGACCGTCCGCGCTTTTGACAAATGCTCTAGAGTGCCCCCCATGAAAAACCTTGTCCTGACCCTGGCGCTTCTCACGGGCGGCGCGGCCCTGGCCCAGACGAGCCAGCCGACGCCGGCCCCGCAACCTGCAACGACCCCGGCGACTTCCACGCAACCCGCAGCTCAGCCTTCGACCACCCAGTCGCCCGACGCCGTGGTGGCCCGCGTGGGCAACCAGACCTTGACGCTCGCCGATTTTGACCGCTCCTTCCGCGTGGCCGTCGCCGGGGTCGTCAACGCCCAAGGACTGCCGCTGAGCGACGACCTGCTGGCCGAGTTCGCCTCCAGCCGTCCCGAGTACCTCAAGCAGTTCGTGCGCGAGCAGGCGCTGACCCAGCTCGCCCGTGCCAGCGTGAAGCCCGACGCGGCAGCCATCGACGCCCAGCTCGCCCAGGCCCGCGCCGGGTTCGGCAGCGACGCCGACTTTCAGCAGGCGCTGACCCAGACCGGCTACGGCAGCGCCGACGACCTGCGCGCGGGTCTGGAGCGTCAGGCGGTCATCGCGCCTTACCTCCAGAGTGTGCAAAAGCGCTTCACTTTTGGCGACGCCATCGTGAACGGGTACTACAACCTGCACCGCGACGCCTTCACGCGTGACGCCGAAGCCTGTGTCAAGCACATCCTGGTCGCCACTGAAGCCGAGGCGAAGACCATCGTCACCGACCTCAGCGCGGGCAAGGACTTCGCCGCCGTCGCCAAGGCCAAGAGCCAGGATCCCGGCAGCGCCGCTGAGGGAGGCGACCTCGGCTGCATCGCGCCCGGCGACACCGTGGCCGCCTTCGACAAGGCGAGCTTTTCCGGCCCGCTGAACCAGCCCCAGGTCGTGCAGACCGAGTACGGCTGGCACGTCCTGACGGTCAGCCGCCGCAGCGCCGCAGGACTCCTGCCGCTCACCGAGGCCGCCCCCCTCATCCGCGAGCAGCTTTCGCGTGAAGCCGCCCAGAAGTACCTCGACGCCCAGATTGCCCGCATCAAGGTGGAAACGTTCCCCGATGTGGTGAAGGTCGCCGCGCCCGCTGGCAAGTAAACCAGCTCAAGAAAACCGCCGCCGGGCAGCTTTCCTGGCGGCGGTTTTCTTATTCGCGCAGCAACCTATTCCTCCAGCAACCTATTTCCCCAACAAGAACGCCAGCGCCGCGTCGCGCAGGCCCACGCTGGTGTAGTGGGCGACGCCGGGAAAATTCTGTTCCTCGAAAGCGCCCGTCGCGTCCGCGTAGGCTTCGCGGTAGGCCGCCGCCGTCGGCTGATGGTGCGCGACGAGCGAAAACACCGGGTCTTCCTCCCCGCTCGCGATCAGCAGTGGCGTGGGGGCCGCGCGCCAGGCGTGGGTCAGGGGCCGGTGCGCTTCCAGAAACGCCCGCAGCTCCGGCGCCCGCACCTGCGGTTCCTGCCAGACACCCGAGGTGATGAGCGCAGCGGGCGCGGGTCAGGCGCGGCTCGGTTTGCAGCAGCGTCTGCACCACGTACCCGCCCATGCTTGAGCCCACCGCCAGCACCGGCCCCGCACCGAAGCGCCCCGCCAGCGCGTCCAGCAGCGCTGGAGCCTCGACCACCGTCCGGCGCACGCTGTCCCAGACATATTCGCGGGCATTAAGCCCTGGCGGCGTGTCCCCCTGTCGCTCACCGTGCAACGCGGCGTCGGGGATGACCACCGCAATCCCGTGTGTCGTCAGCGCAGAGTACACCCCGAGTTTGCCTTCCTTGGCGGCCCAGGCCCCGTGGTAGACGAGGCAGACGCCGCGCACGTCGCTGTCTTTCGGCGGCAGTTCAAGGAGACATGGGACGCCCGCGAGCACCGCCCGCTCGACGCGGTAGGGATGGCCTTCCGTCAGCGGCGTGGCGTGGTCGGTCGTGTTCATCCTCCCTCCTCTGGCGCGAGCACCTGCCGCAGCAGCCGCAGTTGCCCCCGGTGGTTCACCTCATCTTCCATCACGTGAAACCAGGCCCAGTGCTGGTTCGCCCAGCCTGGCCCCAGCGGCTCGGCCAGCCAGGCGTCGTCTTTTGCGGCAAAGACCCGCAGCGTCTCGGCGCGGGCGTCGGCAAGCTCAGCCCGCAACTCGTCCAGGGTTGGCAGCCGAGCCGGAGCGGTGCCTTCTTTCCCCATCGTCAGGCCCCAGTACGCGGCGCCGTCGTCTTCGGGCGTCACGTCGCGGCCCTGAAACGACAGGACGTGGTAGACGCGCTCCACCGCCGCGATGTGAGCGAGCAGCGTCCCGATGGAATTGGCGAAGCCGGGAGCCGTGGCCCACAACTGGTCCTCCGGCAAGCCTTCCACTGCTTGCAGGGTGGTCAGCCGGGCGTAGGTCAGCATCTCCACCAGGGCGCCGATGTGAGGCGTGAAGGCGGGGTCGGCGTCCGGCTGCACAAAATAAGCCCGCTCGCTGTTCAGGGTCTGCGCGTGAAGTTCGGGATTGAAGGTCGGCATCTGGTCTCCTTGTCGGGTTGGTGCTTACAGATTGGCGCCCAGGCGTCTCGATTCGCCTGCGCCGTTCTTCGACAGCCACACTACTGGGACACAGGCGATTATTCGCGGCCTACCAGCTCGCGTTTGATGACCACCAGCACTTCACGGGTTTTGCCCCAGCGGTGGCTGGTGGTGGTCGCACTCGCCACTTCCCAGCCCTGCTCGCCCCATTCGCACAGCACCTGTTGCAGCTCGGTGTGGTTGATGACGATGGGAAACGGCGGCTGCGGGGGAAATGAAAACGTGACGTACTCGTAGCGTTTCATCTTGTGGACAGTGTGCACCTGCCCGGCAGTGTTCGCTCTTGACGGTGTCCTCCAGACCCTTCATGAAGTTCTCAAAAGTACGAAGCCGTGCCAGCGACCACAAAAAACCCCGCCCAGGCAGGCGGGGAAAGCTTCTAAGCAGGTCTTAGCGGCGGGTGGTGGTCGTGGTGGTGTGCACGGTCGGGGCGGGCTGCTGACGGCCCAGGCCCAGCAGACCGGCGAGACCCAGCAGACCGAGCCAGCCCCAGTCGAAGCCGCGCTTCTCGGTGGTGGTCGTGGTGGTGGTCTGGGTCGTGCCGGTGGTGTTGTTGGTGTCCTGGGCGGACGCCGCGACAGGCAGCGCGAGGGCGGCGACGACGGCAACGGTCTTGAGCAGTTTCATGCTCCGCAGTTTGACGGCTGCGCCGCCGCTTGTCCTTGATGGAGCCTTTAGACGGTCATGGGTCTGACATTTGTGTCCGTCTCATCTGCGCTGGGTGCCAGGCGAGTGGCAGGCACAAAAAAGCCGCCCCCAGGGGAGGAGGCGGACCCTTTCCAGGCAGCTCGAACGCAGCCGGGGCTCAGTACTTGTAAAAGCCCTCGCCGCTCTTGCGCCCGAGCAGCCCCGCCTGCACCATCTTGCGGAGCAGGGGAGACGGGCGGTATTTGTCGTCCCCGAGGCCCTGGTGCAGCACTTCCATGATGGCGAGGCAGGTGTCGAGGCCGATAAAATCCGCCAGCGTCAGCGGCCCCATCGGGTGATTCATGCCCAGTTTCATGATGCCGTCAATGGCTTCGGGCTCGGCCACGCCTTCCATCACGCACTGAATGGCCTCGTTGAGCATCGGCATCAGGATGCGGTTGGACACGAAGCCGGGGAAATCGTTGCACGAGAGCGGCGTCTTGCCCAACTTTTCTGCCGTTTCGGTCACGATGCGGGCGGTTTCGTCGCTGGTCTGGTAGCCGCGAATGACTTCCACGAGTTGCATCAGCGGCACCGGGTTCATGAAGTGCATCCCGATGAACTGCGCCGGGCGGCCCGAAGCCGTCGCCAGCGCGGTAATCGGAATGGAGCTGGTGTTGCTCGCCAGGATGCCTTCCGGCTTGACGATCTGGCCGAGCTGTTTGAACAGGTCGTTTTTAATTTGCTGGTTCTCGACAATCGCTTCCACCACGAGGTCGCAGTCGGCAAAGTCCTGCAAGTCGGTGGTGAAATGGATGCGGCCCAGCACCGTTTCGGGCGCGTCCGTCAGCTTGCCCTTCTCGTGCAGTTTGCCGAGGCTCTTTTCGATGACGCCTTTGCCCCGGTCCAGAAACTCTTGCTTCTGGTCGTGGACCACCACGTCGAATCCGCTTTGCGCCGCCACCTGCGCGATGCCGCCGCCCATCTGTCCTGCTCCGATGACTCCGAACTTCATGGTTGCTCCTTTGAAATGTTGAATTCCTACGCTCTGCCGATTTGGTCTGCCAGCTTCCGTGCTTCCCGTGTGCCGATGACCAGCCGGGAGCCGTCGCTGAGGCGGACTTCCACATATTCTGCCTGCGGGCGCAGCGAGTAGAGCCAGCCGTCGCTCAGCAGGCGCACCCCCACGCCGAGGGGCGACGGGGCCGGCACCACGCGAACGCCCGCAATCGCCCCACGAGGAATTCGCCGGGTGAACAGGCCCGCGCCGAGGCTGACGCGCAGTTCGTCGGCAGTCAGGCGGACGCTCAGCCAACTCATGACCAACGTGACCGCGCCGAGCAGCATCAGCATGACGGCTATCCCGGTCCTCTGCTCGGCGGACGCCTGACCCCAGACCACAGCGGCACACAGCAGGCTCAGGAGCGCGGCATAAGCCCACACGAGATCGTCACGCTGCTCGGCGTAGGTCATGGTGACTCTACCAGCGGCACGCCGTCCGCCCTTTTCCGATGACTCCGAAGTTCATTCGTATCGCTCCATTCAAAAGAATGTGTTGTGCCCTTTCGTCAATTCAGCAACCTGACTTCTCCGTCTTCTATCCAGAGCGCCTGACCATCCCGCAGAAGACACAGAGGCCAGCGTTCCCCATACGTCCGGACCGTGTCAGCAATGGTTTCAATGGGGAACTGAGAAATGCTGCCCGAGGCGTGGGGAATGACCGCCAACTCTGTCAGGCCCAGACCGGTGTAGTCTTTTAAATCCGGCGCTATATCTGGAGAATCCATCAAGCTGACTGCTTCAATGGTTGGTCCAGCAACGACGGAGCCGGCGCTGCAACCGATATAAGGCAGCCCCTGCCGGACGCGCCGGGTGATGACTTTGTCCGACCCCGTTGATCTGAGGACTTGCAAGAGGTCGAAGGTTTCTCCTCCAGCGACGTAGACCCCATCTACAGCATTCAGGGTCGTTTCGACTGCGGCCAGATCAGTGTGTGACAGGGGCAGGTTGATCAGCTCCAGCCCTTGTTTCTCCAGGCCCTCCCGCTCTTTTTGCACGAAGGGCGCGTCTGCATAGGAACGGGCGGCATCCGGGATGTACGCTACCCGTTTGCCCCCGATGAACTGCGCCATAGACGGATGCTGGAAGGAAGTCAGCAGAAGTCGCATGGTTACTCCACCAGCGGCACGCCGTCCAAGTCCAGCGCCCGGCCACGCTTGACCGGGGTGAACGGCATGTATGCGTACTCGGCAAAACCGCCCTGCACGAAGGGGTCGTCGCGGAACAGGTCGCGCAACTCCTGCTCGCTGTCGGCCCGGCAAATCAGGACGCCGCCGGTGCCATCGAGCTTACGCCCGCTGGTCAGGAACACGCCGCTGCGGTAGTGCTGGTCGAGCCATTCGCGGTGCTTCGGCGTGGTGGCGTTCAGCTCGTCGCCGGTCTTGAGGTAGGTGCTGTGGACGACCCAGAGGGTAGGAGTTTCGCTCATACGCTCAGCCTAATCCCTTTACCCGAGGCGGCGCACGGCCAGCGCCAGCCCGTTGCCGCCGCCCATGCACAGTGTCGCCACGCCGAGTTCCTTATCCTGCTGTTTGAGGGCGGAGAGCAGCGTCACCAGGATGCGCGCCCCGCTTGCGCCGATGGGGTGCCCCAGCGCCACCGCACCGCCATTGACGTTCACGCGCTCAGCGTCCAGGCCCAGTTCGCGCGCCACCGCGAGGCTCTGCACGCTGAAGGCCTCGTTCAGTTCCCAGAGGTCCACGTCCCCGGCCTGGATGTTCATCTTCTTTAGCAGCTTCTGGGTAGCCGGCACCGGCGTCATCATCACCCATTCCGGCGCGAGGCCGCCCGAGGCGTAGTCCACGATTTCGGCCAGCGGCGTCAGCTCGTGCGCCTGCGCCAGTTCTTCACTCACGACCAGCAGCGAGGCCGCGCCGTCGTTGAGGCCGGGAGCATTGCCCGCCGTGACCGAGCCGTCTTTCTTGAAAGCGGGCTTCAGCTTGCCAAGCGTTTCCTCGCTGGTATCGGCGCGGGGGCCTTCGTCGGTGTCCACGATCACGTCACCCTTGCGGCCCTTGATCGTCACCGGCACGATTTCGTCCTTGAACAGCCCGCCCTGCGCGGCGGCAACGGCTTTGCGGTGGCTGCCGGTCGCGTAGGCGTCCTGCTCCTCACGCCCGATGCTGTACTTCTCGGCCACCCGCTCGCCGGTCAGGCCCATGCCCTCGTCGTTGATGGAGCACCACAGGCCGTCGTGGGTGTTGGCGTCCAGCACCGTCGCGTGCCCCAGGCGGTAGCCCTTGCGCGCGCCCGGCAGCAGGTGCGGTGCGTTGCTCATGGACTCCATGCCGCCCGCCAGCACGGCCTGCTGGTCGCCCGCGCGGATACTCTGGGCCGCCAGCATCACAGCTTTCAGCCCAGAGCCACACACTTTGTTAATGGTCAGGGCGCCTGCTTCGTGCGACACGCCCGCCCGCAGCGCCGCCTGCCGCGCCGGGTTCTGGCCGCAGCCCGCCTGCACCACTTGGCCCATGATGACTTCTTCGACCAGTTCGGCGGGCATCCCCGAACGCCGCAGGGTTTCGCGCAGGGTGATGGCGCCGAGTTCCACCGCCGGCACGTCAGTCAGCGCCCCCAGAAACTTGCCCGTCGGCGTGCGCGAGGCCGCCACGATCACTGCTTTTGACATGCGGAAAGTCTAGCGCGGCGAGACTAACGAGCGTTAGGCATACGGTGTGAGACGGCTCCGGTGAGGCGCTTGTGATGACCTGCCCTCTACGGTGCGGCAATGACCACCCTGCTCCTCATCGTGGGCCTTTCGGTGCTTCTGCTGGGGCTCATGCTGTTGTCGCGCCCGAAAAGGCCGCCGCAGGAAACGCAACCTCTGGCCCCACGCAGAGTCCGCTGGCTCGACCCGGCGGTGCAGGCTGTTTTTGATCGTTCATCGGGGAAAACCACGCCTGTTCGCCGGGGTCAAAGAGTTGTCTGGGAGCCTCGGGTTCTGCTGAAACTGCGCGGTGACCGGGCCGAGATGGAACGGCTCATTCTTCAGCAGACTGACCTGTTTCCGCGTGCCAGTCGGGAACAACTCCTTAAAATCATCTACGACACCCGCTGCGGAATCGGAACCTGTAGGAGTGGTTCAGACGCTTAGAATGCCTCCGATGCGCTGGCTTCCCTCCGTTCTCCTGCTCCTCACCGGTCTGCTGCTCGCGGCCCTCGCGCTCGGCGTGTTTGCCGTGCTGGGCGGCAGCGGCCCGCTGTGGCTGCGTTCGCTCGGCAGCGTGACGCTCGGCGGCCCTGGCCCGAACGGCTTCGCGCGCGGGCTGGCGCTGATGCTGCTGGCAAGCACGCGCCCTCGCGCTGGCGACGCTGCGCCGTCCGGAACCCAGATATTTAGAACCCGAGCCCGCACTGGAGCCCGCGCCGCCGCAGGGCTGAGGTCGGGCCTTACCATGTCCCTCATGACCCCTCTGCTGATTCGGGACGTTCTGAAGGCCCTGCCCCACCGTTATCCCTTCGTGCTGGTGGACCGCGTGTTCAGCACGGAAAATGGCGAAGTCCATGCGCTGAAAAACGTCACCATCAACGAGCCGTTTTTCATGGGGCACTTTCCCACCGAGCCCGTCATGCCCGGCGTGCTGATTACCGAGGCACTGGCGCAGGCGAGCATGTTTTGCCTGCACGGGCAGATGGAACCGGGCCAGATCGGCTATCTGGCGGGCATCGAGGGCGCCCGCTTCAAGCGCAAGGTGATTCCCGGCGACCAACTGCACCTGCACGCCAAACTGGAATTTCTGCGCCGGGGCCTGGGCAAAACCACCTGCCGCGCCGAGGTAGACGGCGAAGTGGCGGCGGAGATGCAGATTCTGTTTGCAGTGGCGAAGGGCTGAGAAGACCCCTTTGCGGCGCAGCTCTGCGAGTTCCTATCGCCCTAGGGAAGGGCTTTGTCGTCTTTTGACCCTCTACCCAGGGGAGAGGGCCTTTGCAGAGCAAAGGGGTGAGGGGTCTTCTGCCCCCGCCCCAAACCCCCTCTCCCTGACACTGTTACCCTGAACCCGTGCGTTGTTCCTTTCTGACCCTCTGCCCGCTGGCGGCGACCCTGTGACGCGCCTGACCCGGTATGTCACCCGCGAGCTGTTGCCGCCGCTGCTGGCGGGGACACTGCTGTTCACGGCCATTCTGAGCTTCGGTTACTTCTTCATTTCCAGTCAGTGGCTCAGCGGGGTGCCGGTGTCGCTCATCGCCCGCTGGATCGGCTACCAGCTCCCCGACACGTTGGTCAAGGTGCTGCCGATGGCGGTGGTTCTGATGACAGTGGTGGCCTTCGGACGCATGAACACCGAGCGCGAACTCGTGGCGGTGCAGGCGGGGGGCATCGGCCTGGGACGGGTCACGCGTCCGGCGGCGGTGGTCGGGCTGCTCGTCACGGCGCTGAGCGTGTGGCTGAGCCTCTGGGTCGCGCCCCGCGCCAACGTGGAGACGCGCGGGCTGTACTGGGACGCCCTGACCGGCGCCGGCCTCTCACAGCTCGTGGGCAAAACGGTGGACCTGGGGCAGGGCCTGACCCTCGCCATGCAGGGCTACGACGCAGGAGCCCGCCAGATGCAGGGCGTGCGGGTGGAAAAGTGGGACAAGGACAATTTCCGTCAGGGCATGGTCGTGTTTGCCGACGCGGGCAAATTTGAAGGCAACCAGCTTTCGCTGACCGGCTATCAGGTCTACCGGGTAGACTACGCGGCGGCGGCGGCGCTCTCGGGGGTGGCCGACAACGACCCGGCGGCCTTCCGCGAGGCGGTGCAAAAAGTCTTTCCGCTGGTGCAGGTGCCGGAGGACAGGAACGCGGCGCTCAACCTCGACACCGGCCTCTCGCGCAAGCAGACGCTGGCGCAGTACGCCGACGCGATTGGGGCCGACGCGGAGGGCTGGCCGGAGCTCATCACCAAGCTGACCGCGCCGGGAGTGCCGCAGTCCGAGCGTGACGCGGCGCGGGTCAACCTCAACCGCAAGCTGGCGCTGCCCTTCGCCAATCTGGTGCTGGTGCTCGCCGCGCTGCCCTTTGCCCTGCGCTTCGGGCGCACGCTGGGGGTGAGTCTGGGGGTCGCGCTCGTCATCGCGGTGGCGTACTACCTGCTGTTCAGCGTGGGCCTGACGCTCGCGGGGCTGCTGCCGGGGCTGCCGGAACTCGGCGTGTGGCTCGCCAACATCGTCTTCGCGCTGGGCGGCCTGTGGCTGCTGAGGCGTGCATGAGCGGTGGGGAAACGGGGCGCACCCTGCGCGCACTGTTCATGTCGGTGTCGCTGGGGGCCGGGCACGACCAGGCGCAGCAGGCGGTCAAACAGGCGTTCGCCGAGCGCGGCGTGGAGCTGCTCGGCGCCGAGCACGACTCGGTGGAGTACCTCAGCACCTTTGAGCGCAGTTTCACGGTGGACCTCTACGAGTTTGAACTGCGCTACGCGCCGTGGCTCTACCGGGGCTTTTACTGGCTTACCGACCAGGACCAGCCCTGGAACATCATCAGCCGCATGTTCACCTGGCTGGGCATGGGGGCCTTCAAGGACGAACTGCGCGAGCTGCGGCCCGAAGTCGTCATCAACAGCTTCTGGGCGCCCGCCGCCGTGTGCGACACCCTGCGCGCGCAGACCGGGCAGCGCTTTCTGAACTGCCTCATCGTCACCGACTACCGGGCGCACCTGCACTGGGCGCGGCGCGAGACCGACCTGCTGATGGTGGCCTCGGAGGAAACGCGGCGGCAAATGCTGGAGCGCGGCGTGCGGCCCGAGCAGGTGGAGGTGACGGGCATTCCCATTTCCCCGGCCTTCCGTGAGGTGCTCGCCGCCGACCGCTGGGCGCTGCGGGCCGAACTGTTCAGCGAAATGAGCCTGCGCCCCGGCGTGCCGCTGCTATTGCTCTCGGGTGGGGGCCGGGGCCACTACGCGGCGGCGGCGGACGTGCTGACCGAACTCGGCAACCTGGGCCGCGCAGTGCAGGTGCTCGTGCCCGCCTCGAGGCAGGGCGAAGGCACCGAAACCATCGGCGGGGCGACGGTGCATCACCTCGGCTTCCGGCGCGACCTGCCCCGCTTGCTGGCGGCCTCCGACCTCGTGGTCGGCAAGGCGGGCGGCCTGACGGTGGCCGAGGCGACGGCTCTCGGCGTGCCGCTCGTCATCTACGCGCCGATTCCTGGTCAGGAAGAACACAACGCCGACTTTCTGGAACGCCACGGTGCCGGGCTGTGGGCCAGAGCGCGCCACGACGTGCGTCCGCTGGTGCTGCGCGCCCTCGACCCCGCCGAACACGCCCGCCTGAGCGCCGGAGCGCGGGCGGTGGGCATTCCCGACGCGGCAGACCGGGTGGCGGGGGCCATCCTGCGGCGGCTGGGCGATGGTCTGGGAGATGAACTGGGAGACAGTAGGGGACCGGCATGAAACGCGGTGTGCGCGGGCTGCTGCTGGGAGCCGCGCTGTATATCGGCCTGCCTTACCTCCTCGTGCAGGTCGGCAACCTCGGCCTCGTCCGCGAGGGGCGGCGCGCCCGCCGCGAGGTGGCGCTCACTTTCGACGACGGCCCCGACCCGCAGACGACCCCGGCGGTGCTGGCCGCTCTGCGCGAGGCGGACATGCACGCGACCTTCTTCGTCATCGCAGGGAAAGCACAGGCGCACCCTGACCTGATTCGGCAGATGCTGGAAGAGGGACACGAGGTGGAGGCCCACGCCGACAAGCACGTCCACGCCTGGATTCGCACGCCCTGGGGCGCTGCGCTCGACCCCCTGCGGGCCGTGCGCGCGGTGGGAGCCATGACGGGGCGTCCCGTTCGCTTTCATCGCCCGCCACACGGCGCTTACACGCTGAGCACTTGGCTGGGACAGCGGCTCGCCGGGGTGCGCGGCGCCCACTGGAGCATCGAGGGCTGCGACTGGCACCCGGAGTCCATCCCGGACACGGTGCGCGAACGCCTCGCCGCGCTGCTCGTTCCCGGCGCGGTCATCGTCCTGCACGACGCGGGGCCGGGGGCGCGGGTGACGGTGCCGCTGCTGCCGTCGCTGCTCGCTGACCTGAAGGCGCGGGGCTACCGCTCGGTCACGCTGGCCGAACTGGGCGGCGCGGCGCCGCAGGACTGGCCGGGCCTCAAGCGGCGTGGGTTTCTGGCGCTGGACGCGGTATTCGACCGCCTCGGCCACATCCACTTCGCGGGCGGGCGGGCCGACAACCTCTTTCGCATCGCCCGGGTGCCGTTTCCGCTGGAAGGCGCGCGGCTGGCAGATGGTACGCCCATCCCGCACGGCGCCCCGGCACTCGAATTTCACGTCAACAACCCCATTCTGGTGGACCTCGGCCCCCGCGCCTCGGTCCGGCAGGCCCGGCGCGAGGACTTCCGGGTGGTGGCCCGCGAATTACAGACGCGACCCGAATACGCCGACGTGGGGTACGTGTTCTGCCTCTCGGCGGTGTCGCCGCTGCTGGGGCTGCTGGGCTTCGAAAACCACGACCTGCCCGCCGCCGACGCCCGCCGCCTGCGTCGCTGGGCCAACGTGCTGCGCCGCGCCTACGGCAACGACCCGAACGCCAAGGCCCCAAGGCTCAGCGTGCTGACGCGGGAGGAGTTTTTGGCGTTATATGGGTCGTAGGTCTATTGCGGGCAGTTGGTCTTCTGACCCTCTACCCTTGTGGGAGAGGGCCTGCCGAAGGCAGGGGTGAGGGGGGCTTTCTCGGTCAAATGCTCTATGAGTGGGGGAGCAAGGGACGGCTTTGCTTCGACTCCTTGACCCCTTATCCTCCCCCAGTGAATTACGACGACCTCGCCCCCATCTACGACCAGCAGTACGACAGCTACCGCGACGACCTGCACTTCTACGCGGGGCTGGCCGAGCGTGCTGGGGGCCGGGTGCTGGAAATTGGTGCGGGCACTGGGCGCGTGACCGCCTTTCTGACCCGGCGCGGCGCAGCGGTCCTCGGCGTGGAACCGAGCGGCGAGATGATTGTCGGGGCGCAGGCGCGGGCGGCGCGCGAGGGGCTGACGCTGGAGCTCGTGCAGGCGACGGCGCAGACCTTCGCCTCGGACGAGCGCTTTGGCCTCATCATCGCGCCGTTCAACGCGCTGATGCACCTCTACACGCCCGCCGAGCAACTCGCGGCGCTGCAAAATATTCGCGCCCACCTTGCGCCGGGCGGACAATTCGTCTTTGACCTCTACGTCCCCCACTTCGGAGCCATGAACACGCTGCGGCACGAGGGCGAAACCTTTCACGTGCCGGACGGCTCGCGCACCGACCTGTTTCTCCTCCAGCGCCACGATGCGCCCCGGCAGGTCATCACCACCGAGTATTTTGCCGACACGACGGCCCCGGACGGTGCCCTGCGCCGGGCGCATCACACGCTGACGCAGCGCTACTACACGCGCTTCGAAATGGAATGGTTGCTGCGCTGCGCCGGGTTCGAGGCGCCGCGCGTCACCGGCAGCTTTCAGGGCGGCCCACTGGTGGAAACGAGCGAGGTGATGGTCTTTCAGGCCAGGGGCGCCTGAGCTGCGTCTTCTCCGGCCTGAATAATGCCCACCAGCTCGGTCAGCAGCGCCGTGGCCGAGGCGCGGCTGACTCCGACGCGGCCATGAAATTCGGCTTCGAGGTGCAGCCGCAGGTCCTCGGCGGCGTCGGCGCGGGTGAGCAGGTCGAGTGCCGTGAGCAGTCCGCCCGCCAGCACCGTCAGTTCATCGCGGGTGATGTCGAGGGTGATGTGGGCGCCCTGGTCTTCAGTCAGCTTCATGAGCCGACGCTAGAGCATTGCCGGAGGAGCGGGGGAGAGCAAAAGCCCATTCGGCTGTTTCCTGACTCCCCGCCTGTCAGTCATCCTTGCGCTTACGCACCCAGAAGGTCAGCAGTTGCCCGTACATCTTGCTGCGGGCCTTGACACCGCTCCAGAAGCCGCGCTTGGTTTCCTTGAGCACCTGCGCGACCTGCGGCAGTTCCACATAGGCCCAGCGGGCGTCGGTGGCTTTCAGGTGCGAGGTGATGGCGGGTTCGGGCCAGCGCTCGGCGGCGAGGCGGGGCACGCCGAGCAGCCAGTCGCGGCGGCAGGCGCGCTGCCCGCTGAGCTGCGGGGTCATCTTGTTGCCGAAATCCGACGCGAAGCCCCCGCCCGCGAAGATGCCGATGGTCATGTCGAGTTCGCCGTCCAGCACCGGGCGCAGCAGCACGTCGAGGTGTTCGCGGGTCAGGCCCTGAAGGTCGCCGTCGAGCATCACCACGTACTCGGCGTCGGTGGCCTGAAGCGCGGCGGCGAGGGCTGGCCCCTTGCCCGCGTTTTCCAGCAGCTCGACCACCCGCGCCCCCGCCGTGCGGGCGACCTGCGCGGTGGCGTCGGCGCTGCCGTCGGAGGCCACCACCACCTCGGGCGTCAGGGTCAGGGCGGCGCGGACCACGTCGCCCACGGTCTCCTCTTCATTGAAAGCCGGAATCACGACGGCCACGGTCGGCTGCTGTCGGGTGGGGACTGCGCTCATCGGGCTCCATGCTATGCGATGACTCGCCCAGGCGACGCGGGGGCCCTCATGTCTTTCTCAGCGAGACTCGGACAAGGGTGGCGTGGGCGGCTCGTCGGAGCTTGCCGGGGGCCGCTGGCCGTCGGGCGGCAGGGCAGGGGCGTTAGGGGCCAGTGCCCCGTGCATCAGCAGCGAAAAGCGGTCCTGCCAGTCGCCGAGCACCTCGCGCTGGTTGCGGTGCCCGCCGTGCAGCAGCGACATCAGGCAGGCGTCCACCAGCAGCGCGGCCAGAAACCGGGTGTCGGCGTCGGGCCGCAGCTTGCCCTGTTGCCGCATGGCGCTCAGGACCGGCTCGACGAGGCTCACCAGCGTCTGCGCCGTTTGCAGTTCCTGCGGTACCGGGCCGCTCGGGGTGCCCTCGGCGGGGCGGCTGCGGCCCAGCACCGCTTGCCCCACCGCGCCCGCCAGATGCCGGTAGCGAACGCCGAGGTCGGCCATGCGCGTGGTCACGAGTTGCCACACGACCTGCGGGTTGGCGCCGCTGCTCAGGCGCCGCAGGGCCTCGGCGCGCGTCTCGCCCACCGTGCGCTCGAAATGCGCGAGCAGCATGTGCGTCTTGCTGGGAAAGTAGCGGTACAGGTTGGTGCGGCTCACAAAAGCGGCGCGGGCGATGTCCTGCGCGCTCACGCTGTCGAGCCCGGTGCGGGCAAACAGCTCGAAGGCTGCCCGTGCGATGCGGGTGCGCCGCGCCTCGTCCTGTTCCTGCCGATCCACCTTCATGTCGCGTCCAGTGTAGGCCAGGCCCACGTGGGGGAATGTTCAAGGCTGTCAGCAGCGCTGGGGCGGTGGTCTGGTTCGGGAAACGTGCCTGACTTTAGATTTTTCTGACCCGTCCTGAAGCATAGCTCGCCAGGACGGGCGGGCGCTGTGAGCCTTTTCCCTGACGCCCGGCTGACGCAGGGGCTAGAGTGCGGGCACCGGAAAACCGCACACCATTTCTGAGGTCTTTCCGGCGCGAAGGAGCGTGAACTGTGCAGATTTATCAGCTCTCTGGCCGCAACGTCGAAGTCACCGAACCCATGCGCGAGTACGTGGAAGAAAAGCTCTCGCGCCTCGACCGGTACACCGACCAGATCACCGACGCCCGCGTGACCCTGACCGTGCGTGACGTGCGCAACAACGAGCGGCGCAACCGGGTGGAAGTGCAGCTCAATGTGCCCGGCGGCATCATTCGTGCCGAGGAGCACCACGCCGATATGTACGCGGCCATCGACAAGGCCAGTGACGTGCTGGAACGCCAGCTGCGCAAATTCAAGACCCGCTACATGAAGCAGCGCCAGGAAGGCCGCCCCGAGCCCCTGCCCGGCCCCGCCGAGGCCGAGGTCAATGCCCAGGGCAGCGGCGCAGCAATGGACGACGTGTCCGAATTTCACCCCGAAATCGTGCGCCAGAAGCGCTTCGAACTGCGCCCGATGTCCGCCGAGGACGCCGTGGTGCAGATGGAAGCCCTCGGGCACGACTTCTACGTCTTTCAGGACCTGCAAGGCCAGACCGGCGTGGTCTACCGCCGCCGTGACGGGCACTACGGCCTAATCGGCTCGAGCTGAGCCAGAGCCCAACTCGCCCTCAGTCCGTGTCGGGGGTTTTAGGGTGCAACTCAGCGGATGACCGTCAGCGCCACATCGGGCAGGGTGGCGCTGAACGTTTGGCCGTCCACTTCCAAGTCACGCAGTCGCACGCGCAGGGCATAGCGGCCAGGGGAGAGGGGCAACGCCGGGTTGAATCGGTTGAGCGGCAGGTCAAAAGTGATGCCGCCCGTGCACAAGCTCGCCGCCGGGCAGTCGAGGCTCAGGCCTGCCAGCAGTCCACTGCCTTGCGGGCCAAAGCGCACGACTTCGCCGCGAGGAGTCAGCAGCTCGTACTCCACCGTGTTCAGGCCCCAGACGCCCCGGAGGGGCAGCGGCCCCGAGTTGTGCAGCTCCACCGCGATGCTCGCCGCCCTGCCCGTGACCGCCGCTGGGGGCACCCGGACCTGAGCCCGCAACGCTCCGAGGTGCGCTGGCTGGTCTTGCCGGGATGCGGGTGGCAAGTCGGGCGGTCCCTGCACCTGAATCCGGGCGCGAAAGCCCAGCGCCTTTTCGAGGTCTGCCGCGCTGGCGGTGCCCGTGACCGTCAGGACAGGGGGCTGGCAGGCTTCCGGTGGGCCCGGCCATTTGGCGCGGTCCACCTGCACGGGCAAGCGCAGGCCGTCCATGGCATCCTGATACGCGAGGCAGCGGTCAAGGGGGTCCGCCGCCGCCTGTGGCCGGGGCTGGCAGCCACACAGCAACAGCAGCAAAGCCAGCGGCAGGAGGCGGCTCTTCAGCATAGGCCGCCCTGCCACCGCGCTCGACACGCCTGATGAGGACATGCGAACGCTCGTTCGGTTCCAGCGTGGCAAAATAGCTCCAACGGAGGACCCCAACCATGACTGACCCGAGCGCCATGACCGACCTGAGCGCGTGGAAAGCCGTGGCCCGCAAGGACCTGAAAGGGGCCGAGCCGGACACGCTCAATCGCGAAACGCCCGAGGGCCTGACCCTCAAACCGCTTTACACTCGCGCCGATACCGCGGGGCTGAACACCGACACCCTGCCCGGCCTGCCGCCCTACACCCGCGGCCCGCGTGCCACCATGTACGCCGCCCGCCCCTGGACCATCCGGCAGTACGCGGGCTTTTCGACCGCCGAGGAATCCAACGCCTTTTACCGCCGTAACCTCGCCGCCGGGCAAAAGGGCCTGTCCGTCGCCTTCGACCTCGCCACCCACCGGGGCTACGACTCCGACCACCCCCGCGTGGTGGGCGACGTGGGCAAGGCGGGCGTGGCGATTGACTCCGTTGAGGACATGAAGATTCTGTTCGACGGCATTCCGCTGAACGAAATGTCCGTCTCCATGACCATGAACGGCGCGGTGCTGCCCATCCTCGCCGGGTACATCGTGGTGGGGCTGGAACAGGGTGCCAAACTCGAAGAGCTGTCGGGCACCATCCAGAACGACATTCTCAAAGAGTTCATGGTCCGCAACACCTACATCTATCCGCCTGAGCCGTCCATGCGGATTATTGCCGACATCATCGAGTACACGGCGCAGAACATGCCGCGCTTCAACTCGATTTCCATCTCCGGCTACCACTTGCAGGAGGCCGGGGCGAACGCCGCGCTCGAACTCGCCTACACGCTCTCCGACGGCCTGGAATATGTCCGCGCCGCGCTCGGCAAGGGGCTGGACGTGGACGCCTTCGCGCCCCGGCTGAGCTTTTTCTTTGCCATCGGGATGAACTTCTACACCGAAGTCGCCAAGCTGCGCGCCGCCCGCTTGCTGTGGGACGAAATTATGGCGCAGTTCAGCCCGAAAAATCCCATGAGCCGGGCGCTGCGGACCCACTGCCAGACCTCCGGCTGGTCGCTGACTGAGCAGGACCCCTACAACAACGTCGTTCGCACGGCGGTGGAGGCGATGGCGGCGGTGTTCGGCGGCACGCAGAGCCTCCACACCAACTCCTTTGACGAGGCGATTGGCCTGCCCACCGACTTTTCCGCCCGGATTGCCCGCAACACGCAGCTCATCATTCAGGAAGAAACCGGCATTCCGCAGGTAGTCGACCCCTGGGGCGGCTCGTACCTGATGGAGCGGCTGACCCACGACCTCGCCGAAAAGGCCCGCGAACTGATGCGCGAGGTGGAGAGCTTGGGCGGCATGGCGAAGGCCATCGAGTCGGGCGTGCCCAAGCTCCGCATCGAGGAATCGGCGGCCCGCAAACAGGCCCGTATCGACCGGGGCGAGGACGTGATTGTCGGCGTGAACAAGTACCGCCCGACCGCTGAAACTCCAGTGGACGTGCTCGACATCGACAACGCCGCCGTGCGCGAGTCGCAGATTGCCCGCCTGAACAAACTGCGCGGGGAACGCGACGGAGAGGCGGTGCAAGCGGCACTCAGCGCGCTGACCGAGTGTGCGAAGACCGGCCAGGGCAACCTGCTCGCCCTGAGCGTAGAAGCCATGAAAGTGCGCTGCACGCTGGGCGAAGTCAGTGACGCGCTGGAAAAAGTCTGGGGCCGCCACAGCGCCGAGGTGCGGACGCTGTCGGGCGTCTACGCGGCGGGCTATGAGGGCGACGAGGACTTCTCGGCCCTGCAACGCGACATTGACGCTTTCGCCGAAGCCGAGGGCCGCCGCCCGCGCATTCTGGTGGTCAAGATGGGGCAAGACGGCCACGACCGGGGCGCCAAGGTGATTGCCACCGGCTTTGCCGACCTGGGCTTTGACGTGGACGTGGGCCCGCTTTTCCAGACCCCCGAGGAAGCCGCGCGGCAGGCGGTGGAAAACGACGTGCACGTGGTCGGTGTCTCCAGTCAGGCGGCGGGCCACAAGACGCTGGTGCCGCAGCTCATTCAGGCGCTGCGGGCCGAGGGCGCAGGCGACATTCTGGTCGTCGTCGGCGGCGTGATTCCGCAGCAGGACTACCCGGCCCTGCGTGAAGCGGGCGCGGCGGGCATCTTCGGCCCCGGCACGCCCATCATGTCGTCGGCACGCGACGTGCTCGACCTGCTCAGGAAGTGAGCTGAATTTCGTGGGGCGGCTGGCTTGCGGGCTGGCCGCCTCTACATTTGAGAGGGGTGCCGTTTACACCCGGCCCAGGAAAGCGAAGGTGCGGTAGGTCAGCTCCACCGTGTCTTGCCGGGCTTGGCGGTCAAAGGCCTGGTCGAGCCGGGCAAGCAGTTCCGGAAAGCGCTCGCTGCCCGGCGCGGGGAGGTAACTCACGCTGCCGGCCAGCGCGTGCAGCCGCTCGCGGGTGAAGGTGAGCGGGTGATCGAAGCTGAGTTCTTCTGGGGCGCCGCTGAACCACTGCGCCAGCTCATCACGCGGCACGCGGGTCCGAACGCGGCCTTCCTCGGGGGAAAAGTGGGCGACGACGGCGCCGTAGGCCTCGTTGAAAGGCCCGTCAGCTTCCCGCCAGTCGTTCCAGACGAACAGCACCTGCCCGCCGGGGCGCAGCACCCGCTGAAACTCGCGGCGAGTGGGAGCCGGGTCGAACCAGTGCGCGGCCTGCGCAGCGGTCAGGAGGTCCACGCTGCTGCCTGGCAGCCCGGTGGCCTCCGCCGTGCCGCTCTGCACACGCAATTGCCCACGCGTCACCTCAGCCGCGAGGGCGCGCAGCAGTTGCTCCCGCATCTCGGGATTGGGCTCCACCGCGATGACCTGCGCGCCACGTTGCAGCAGCAGCCGGGTAAACAGCCCGGTGCCAGCGCCGAGGTCGGCCACCTGTCCGCGCAGCAGGCCGCGCCGTGCCAGTTCGTTGCCCAGCGCGGGCGGGTAGTCCGGGCGGGCCGCCGCGTAGACCTCGGCGCGGCCCAGAAAACGGTCGGGGTTGGCAGACATGCGGGTATATTCGCAGTTTTCCTTTCCCGGTCCTATCCTCTTTCCCATGCTGCCCCGCGCCGTCGCCCACATTTCCGCCGCTGCCCTTGACCACAACCTGAGCGCCCTCGCGCAGCGCAGCGGCACCCGGCTGCTGCTGCCCGTCAAGGCCGACGCCTACGGACACGGCATGGAACTTGTCGGGCGGCTGGCGGCGGCGCACCCCGACGTGTGGGGACTGGCGGTGGCGACGCCGCAGGAGGCCGAAACGCTCGCCCGCCTCGACCTCGGCAAGCCGCTGCTGCTGCTCACGCCGCCCGCGCCGGAGGAGCTCGGGGCGCTCGCTGACCTCGGTGTGCGGTTGCCGGTCAGCACGCTCGCCGAGGTGGAGGCGCTGCCCGCCCACGCGCAGGCGCACCTGAAGGTGGACACCGGCATGAATCGCCTCGGGGCGCGGCCTGCCGACGCGGTGGCGGTGGGCCGGGCACTGGCGGAGCGCGGGCAACTGGAGGGGGTCTACACCCATTTCGCCACGGCGGACGAGCCTGACCTGTCCTTTGCCCTGACCCAGTTGGTCCGCTTCCGCAGCGTGCTGGACGCCTTGCCGCCCGTCCTCGCCCACTGCGCCAACGGGGGCGGCGTCCTCAGCTTCGGGCGCATTGAGGGGATGAGCCTCGCCCGGCCCGGTTTGGCGGCCTACGGCTACGTTCCCGAGCACCTGCGCCACGTCTGTGCCCTGCGCCCGGTGATGACGGTGCGCGCGCGGGTCAACCAGCTGCATACTGCCTACCCCGGCGAAACCGTCAGCTACGGCGCCCTGTGGCGGGCGGAGCGCGAAACGGGGGTGGCGGTGGTCGGCATGGGCTACGCCGACGGCTACCCCCGCAACGCGACGGGCCGCGCCGCAGTCCTCATCGGCGGCGAGCGGCGCCCGGTGCTGGGCCGCATCTGCATGGACCAGATGATGGTGGACGTGACCGGGCTGGACGTGGGGGTCGGCGACTGGGCCGAGCTGTGGGGCGAAGGCGACCTCAGCGTGACGGACGTGGCCCGCTGGGGTGACACCATTGAATATGAGGTGCTGACGGGGCTGGGGAGCCGGGTGGAGCGGCGGGTGGGGTGAAGGGCCCCTCACCCTTCYGCCGCTGCGCGGCTCCCTCCCTCTCCCCATAGGAGAGGGCTTTTTCGTCTCCGACCCTCTACCAAGGGGAGACTCGAAGAGCTGCGAAGCAGGGGGCCTTGCGAAAGCTTGGGGTGACTCGTAGAGCTGCTTGCAGAGGGGTCCCTTTACCCCCCCCGCACCTCCCGCACGTCCCGGTAGCCGCCCACGAACAGCGCCACCCGTAATTCCTGAATAAAGTTCCGCAGCCACGCTTCCGCCGCCTCACTGCTGTCCAGCGCGGGCTCCAGCAGGGGCCGGGCCACCGCCACCACCTCGGCCCCCAGCGACAGGGCGCGGGCAGCATCCAGACCGCTGCGGATGCCGCCGGAAGCGATGAGCTGCGCCCCCGGCAGCGTTTTGCGCGCTTGCCGGAGCGCCTGCGCGGTGGGCACTCCGAGTTCGCAGAGGTCGGGGGAGTGCACCTGCCCGTGCGCGACGAGTTGTTCGACCCGCGCCCAGCTCGTGCCTCCCGCGCCCGCCACGTCGTAGGCGGCAAAGGGGCCGTCGGCGAGGGCCCGCAGCGTCGCCGCGTCCAGCCCGTGCCCGACTTCCTTGATGATGACGGGGAAATCCAGTTCGCGCGCCACCTGTTTGAGCCGGTAAGTCACGCCCTGCCAGCGGGTGTCGCCGCCGCGTTGCAGGGCTTCTTGCAGCGGGTTGAGGTGAATGGCGAGCGCGTCGGCCATCACCTCGTCCACCGCGCGCCGGGCCTGCTCGGCTCCGTACCCGAGCATAAACTGCGCCGCGCCGAGGTTGCCGATGAGCAGAATCTCGGGAGCCACCTCGCGCACGTTGAACGATTCCCAGGCGTCGGGGTGTTCCAGCATGACCCGCTGCGAGCCGAGCATCATCCCCAGGCCGAGGTTACGGGCGGCGGTGGCGAGGTTGCGGTTGATGACGCCCGCTTTCTCGGCCCCGCCAGTCATGGCGCCGATGAGCACCGGGGCTTTCAGGCGGCGGCCCAGAAACACAGTGTCCAGCCGCATCTCCTCCAGATTGCTTTCCGGCAGCGCGCGGTAGGGTCAGGGCACGCTGTCGAGCCCGGTCTTGACCTTCTGGTACTGGCTTTCGGGCCGCAGGCAGGCTTCGAGGTGCCGCAGCTTGCGCGTTTCGATGGGGCGGCCTGTGGGGTCAGAGCTCACGGGTTCGTTCCGGCGCTGAGCACCTGCCGCGCTTTTTCGGGAAGGTGCAAGCGGTCGGGGCGGCGCAGCGCGGAGCGGGCCTTGCCGAGCTTGAGGCACAGATACACTTCGGCCTGCGCTTTCAGGAAAACCACGTAGCCCTCGTCGCCGCCGCTGCGGGCGCATTCCAGGGCGAGCACGTCGAGCTGCTCGGCGAGGTGCCGCAGCGCCAGATATTTGGCCCCGTTCGCGCCGCTGTCGCCGAGTCTCTCGCGCACGCCGCCGAGGTGCTCGGGCTCGCGCTGCAAGAGCCGGGCGGCGCGGCGCACCAGCGGGTCGTCGAGCGTCAGCACGCAGTCGCGGCAGGGCTGCTCCTTCGTCGGCTCGCCGCACACCGGGCAGGGACGCCAGCCCTGTTCCTCGCGCCAGCGCCGGGCACGGGTCATCGCCTCCGCCGCCTTGAGCGCGGCTTGCTGCACCTGCGGGTCGCTCATCTCCTGCACCAGCGCGCGGGCGCGGGCCCGGTCCGGAGCGGGCAGCGGGGCGGCGCGGGGCGCGTCGGGCGGCGGGCGAATGTGGCCGACCGAGAAACGCAGTTCGCTGACCTCCTGCCCGGCGCCGAGCAGTTCGTTGAGTCGCTTGAGGAAGTGATGGCGCTGCATGGTCAAGTGGTGCGCCGCCGCGCTGTCGCGCACTTCCACGAACAGCGTGCCGCCCTGCACCGAGCGGGGCCGCGTCATGCGCGCAATCTCGGGCCCCACCGCCTGCGGCCACAGCAGCAGCGCCCGCGCCCGCTGCACGCCGTAGCCGAGCTTGCCCTTGCCGAGCGTGGCGCCCATCAGGGTCGACATGTCGAGCGGGCCACTGCGCCGGGAGCGGGTCACGCCGTGCCCTCCGCTTGCATCTCCTCATCTGCCACTGGAGTAAAGCGCCCCGCCTGCGCCCGCAACGTCAGCGCCGCGCCGGGAGCGAGTTCGGTGCCGGTCACGATGGCCTGCGGCACGCTGGCGGCGAGGTCGAGCAGGTACTGGCGGCGGTGGGGGTCGAGTTCGGCGGTGAAGTCGTCGAGGAGCAAAACGGGGTCTTCGCCGAATTTCTCGCGCAGCAGTTCGAGTTCGGCGCGGCGCAGCGCGAGCGCGACAGTGCGGCCTTCGCCCCGGCTGGCATAGTCGCTCGCTGGAAAGTCGCCCAGGGTGAGCAGCAGGTCGTCGCGGTGCGGGCCGGTGACGGTGGAGCCGCGTGCCAATTCCTCGGCGCGGCGGCCCCGCAGGTCGGCGGCGTAGGTTTCGGGCGAGGTGCTCTCGGTCAGCGTAAGCGCGAGCGTCTTGCGGCTGCCGAGCTGGGCGTTCGCCTCGCGCGCCAGTTCGTCGAGCCGCGTGAGCGCCCGGCGACGAAACAGCATGATTTCGGTGCCGAGCTTGAGCAGGACGTCGTCCCAGACGTGCATCGCCCATTCCTCGCCGCCGCGCAGGGCCGCGTTGCGCTGCGACACCGTACGCTCGTAGCGCGAGAGTTGTTCGCCGTAGCGGGCGCTGAGGCGCGAGAGCAGCGAGTCCAGATACGCCCGGCGTCCCGAGGGCGGCCCGAACACCAGTTCGCTGTCTTCCGGGCGAATCCACACCGCTCCGCCGCGCGGCAGGTCGCCGGTCCGGGCGCGCACGCCGTCCACCTTCAGTTGCCGCCGCCCGCGCCCCAGCCCCACTTCCTGAATGCTGAGGCTGCCGCCCTGCTGCAAATCGGCCCGCACATACGCCTCGGTCTCGCCCGCTTGAATCAGTTGCTCGATACGCGGCGCGTCGGTCTGTCCGGTCAGCGCGAGGTAGGCGGCCTCGAGCAGGTTGGTCTTGCCAGCTCCGTTCTCCCCATAAATCCCGGTCACGCCTTCCGGGAAATTCAGCGTCCCAGGCGCAAGATTCCGGTAATTCAGGGTAGACAGGGCCGAGAGACGCACATCCCCCATTGTAGGGGCGGCGCGGACCAGGGGACTGTAAGGCGGGAGCTTGCAGGGGTGGGGTGGGCCGGGCGCTTGCCCTGAACGTGAAGGCCGCTGCGAAAGCCGGGTGCGAGTTTCGAAAGGGTATTTTCCTTAAAGTTCCTTTGCTTTCTGGAGAAAGGAGCTGCCTCTATGCTGCTGACCCTCATCATCAACTTCTGTCTGTTGACCACCATGATGTATCTGCTGAGTCTGACGTACAAGAGTGCGGAAGACATCACCGCCACGGCCATTCATGTGCCGCGGCTGTTGCTGCTGGCAGTGATGGCGGTTGTCCTAATGCTCTATCCGGCGGAGGTGGCGCCGGGCGTCATCATCGACATGCGGGCGGTGCCAATCGCCTACCTGGCCCTCCGCAAGGGCGTGTGGGCGGGGCTGCTGGCCCTGATTCCGCTGCTGCTCTACCGCTTTCATCTGGGTGGGGTCGGAACCTGGAGTGCAGTGTTCAGCGCCGTGGGGGTGGTGTTGCTGGGCGGCCTGCTGCACCGCTCGGTCGACCTGTCCGCGCCCAGACTGGACTGGCGCTCGCTGTGGTGGCGCCTGCTGCTGGTGTTCATGCCCAACGGCATTCTGATTCCGGTCCTGCGGGGCGATCCGGCGGCCCTGCTCACCGTCTACCTGCCGCTGCTGGTGGTGACCTACGCGGGCTTTCTGGTCAGTCTGGGCATTCAGCGCAACCGCTACAGGCTGCTCTCTCTCATCGCGACCTATGAGCAGCAGGCGCACCAGGACGCGCTCTCGGACCTGCCCAACCGGCGGCAGTTCGATCTGGACTTCGTCCGGATGGACGTAGGCGACCTGCTGTGCCTGGTCGACATCGACCACTTCAAGAAAATCAACGACACCTACGGCCACGCGGCGGGCGACGAGGTGCTGACCCAGCTCGGGGGGGTCCTGAAGGGCCGCCTGCGCAGCCACGACCAGGCGTACCGCTACGGCGGGGAAGAGTTCGCGGTGATTTTCCGCTCACCCGGCAACGCTGCGCCCGAACTGCTGGCCGAACGTCTGCGGCAAGCGGTCGAACACACCTCCTTCACCGCACTGGCAGGCCACCCGCTGACCGTGTCCATAGGAGTGACCCGGCGCGGCGCGGCGCCGCTGGACACGTGTTTTCTTGAGGCCGACCAAGCGCTCTACGCCGCCAAGACCGCCGGACGCAACCAGGTGCGGGTCTGGCCGCTGGAGCAGCCGCCTGAAGCCTAGAGCTCCGGCAAAAAGCCCCCTCTGTCTTTTGGGCGAGCGAAGCGGGTGCGGCACACGGGGCAGGACGAACTGCTGATACGGTTTTAAGGAGATGGACGGGCATCCGGCGCCTTTCCGGATGCCCGTCCATCTCCTTAAAACCGTATTTTTTTCATGCGCTCCGCGCGAAATTGCCCCCGGACATGTCAGGGACTCAATTTAAAACCGTATGAGGCCGCCAGGCGGAGAACGGGGCTTCAGGCCTGCCCCCCCCGGCCCTGTCCACGGACGGGCTGCGGCTCCTCCTCCTCGTCTCCGAAAGACGCGATGATTCGCACGTTGGCCTTGCGAAACAGCGGGTGCTCCAGCGACGGCGGTTGGTGCTCGGCGGCGCGGTCAATCAGGTCCAGGGTGTCAGCCAGCGGCAGGTCGAAGGCCCCAGCGTCGCCCTTCTCGAAGGCCAGGCGCCAGTCCTCGTAGCTGCCGAGGTCGCCGGGGAGCGGCAGGCCCTCTTGCAGCAGCTCGGTGACACTCTGCTCCAGCGCCGTTTCCTCGATGGGCGCGTGCATCAGGTCAGTCACGACGCCCCCGATGGGCGGGCGCAGGGTGATGTCCTCGATGCGGATGCTTACGGCCACCTGCCCCGCCGCGCTCTGGTCACGGCCCAGCACGAGCAGCGTCGAAGTCTCCTCACCGGGGCGGGTGCGGTAGGTCCAGCGTTGTCCGGGCGCGAAGGCTTTCATGCGCCCAGACTAGCCCCGCTGCCCCGCCCGGTGCATCCGCCGAGTGGCGGGGGCCGGGGTGCGACACTGTGCCTATGTTCCGCCGCCTGCTGCCCGCGCTCGCCGCGTTGCCTCTCGCCCTGCTGCCCGCGTGCTCGCCGCGCGTGCTCGGTGCGGAGGGCTGGACCTTTCGCCTCGGGGAGACGCAGGGGGAGGTGCGGCTGGTGCCCCGTCAGGAATTCGGTGTGTGCTCGGCCAAGCTGGTCGGCTGCACGATTCCGCTCGGGCATGGCTGCCTGGTGATGTTGGACCGCACTTATTTCCTGAATGGCACGCCCCGGCAGCGCACGCTGCTGCTCGCGCATGAGGTCGGGCACTGTCTGGACGGCTCGGTGCTGGAGTACGGGCACGGAAGCATCGGGGCGCAGGGGGTTGTGTACGGCGAGTATTACCGCCCGGCGGTCGAGGGCTTTGCCGAGGCGTATGCGCGGGCGTATCGGGCGCAGTGTGGGGATAATCTGGCGCCGCTCGGGTATGGGGTGGGGGAGACGTGTACGGTGCCGGACCCTCGGGGGGTGGTGGGGCGGTGAGGGGCTGGCGGGTTGAGGCTTTCGCTTTCGCTTTTGGCCCCAACCCCAAACCCCTATCCCCAGAGGGGACAGGGGCTTTGACGCTCGCTGAGGAGGCTGGCGGTGATGTCGCGTGGCGGACGGTGTTCTTCAGTTGCGCGGATGGTCTGGACGCCCGTGATTTTTACGGACGCGAGGCCCGTGGCTTTCAGCGCCCGACGGCCCTGGCGTTCTGCGTTTTACGGTTCTATGTGGGGCGGTGTAGAAAAAAGCTGAAGCCAAAGCATTTTTTGACCCTCTCACCTTGCGGGACTCGCAGAGCTGCGAAGCAGAGAGGGCCTTGCGCCGCAAGGGGTGACTCGTAGAGCTGCTTGCAGAGGGGGCCCCCAGACCAACTTTTTTCCCTCCCACCCCTCCGCCATTCGGCCTATCGCCCTCCCGCCCACTTCCCTCTATCTTCCCCTCATGACCCCGACCTTCCCCGCACAGAGCTGGTGGCCCGCTTAGCCGGGTGATTTCTCCTGTGCCTGACCGTCAGGCCGCGCCCGGACCCGTTTCCGGCGCGGCCTTTTTCTGTTGCCTTTCGTTGATCTGGAGGTTCCGACCATGACCACCCCGACCCCTGCCGCTACACCTGCCCGCCCCCGCGTCCTGACCGGGGACCGGCCCACCGGGGCGCTGCACCTCGGGCACCTCGCCGGGTCGCTGCAAAACCGGGTGCGCTTGCAAGACGAGGCCGAGCTGTTCGTGCTGCTTGCCGACGTGCAGGCGCTCACCGACCACTTCGACCGGCCCGAGCAGGTGCGCGAGAACGTGCTGGCGGTGGCGCTCGATTACCTCGCCGCCGGGCTCGACCCGCAGAAGACGACCTGCGTGGTGCAGTCGGCGGTGCCCGAACTCGCCGAGCTGACGGTCTATTTCCTCAATCTGGTCACGGTGTCGCACCTGCGCCAGAACCCCACCGTCAAGGCCGAAATCGCGCAAAAGGGCTACGGCGAGCGGGTTCCTGCCGGGTTTTTCGTGTATCCGGTGTCGCAGGCCGCCGACATCGCCGCGTTCGGGGCCACGCTGGTGCCGGTGGGCGACGACCAGTTGCCGATGCTCGAACAGACCCGCGAAATCGTGCGGCGCTTCAATGCGCTGTATGCCCCGGTGCTCGCCGAGCCGCAGGCGCAGCTCAGCCGGGTGCCGCGTCTGCCGGGGCTCGACGGGCAGGCCAAGATGAGCAAGTCGCTCGGCAACGCGATTGCGCTCGGCGACTCTGCCGACGAGGTGGCGCGCAAGGTCATGGGCATGTACACCGACCCTGGCCACCTGCGGGCAAGTGATCCCGGACGGGTGGAGGGCAATCCGGTCTTCACCTTCCTCGACGCCTTCGACCCCGATCCGGCGCGGGTGCAGGCGTTGAAAGACCAGTACCGCGCGGGCGGCCTCGGTGACGTGAAGGTCAAAAAGCACCTGATTGACGTGCTCAACGGGGTGCTGGCTCCCATCCGCACGCGGCGCGCCGAGTATGAGCGCGACCCCGACGCCGTGCTCCGGTTCGTCACGGAGGGCACGGCGCGGGGCCGGGAGGTGGCGGCGCAGACGCTCGGGCAGGTGCGGCGGGCGATGCGGTTGTTTGGGCACTGACGCGAGGCTGGGGGCAGCGGGCGGGTTATACGGATTTCGCTCTATTCCAGCCCAGGCGCGAAAGCACCGCCTGTGCTTGCATACCGCAAAATCCACATCTTTTCCTACTCGCATCCGCTCGGATTGAATCCAGTAGTTTTGGATTCAATCGGAATCTGAATCAGCCCTCGTACTTGCTCAGAACCTGCTCGGTTCGGGCGTTCTTGACCCGGTTGACCAGCCGCTCGTACTCGTGCCGGTCACGCAGGCTCTTGCTCAGGGTCAGCGTGCTGGCGGTCAGAAACAGTGTGCCCATGTACAAGTAGCCCTTGATCCACCAGTCCACCGGCAGGTAGTAGATGCCGATGATCATCAGCGTGAGGCTGATGCCAAACGCGATCCAGATGAAGCTGAGCCACGCGGGAGAGTCGCCGATCACGTCAGGATTCGTGTACTGCGTCATGAACACACCTCCGAAAAGGGGAACTGCGGGAACGTAACGCGAATTGTAGGCGGCGGCGAACAGGAGGCCCGGGTGCTGGGAACGGAGTCTAAAAACAGCTTCTCAATTCCAGAGGCGACTGAACTGCGCGATCAGGCCGCTGGCCAGGATCAGACCGAACAGAATCAGCCAGGCGAGCACGAACCATTTGGCGATGTCGGCCACGCCCTTTGCCCGCTGCGGCGACGTGTCGCGCCACCAGAACCACAGCACGAGCAGCAGCAGTGGCGATACGACGAAGGCAGCCAGAATGATGGCGGTCTGTTCGCCAGAGCTGAGGGGACGGTCATTCATGCCACCACTAAGCCGCTTAAGGCAGAAAGGTTGCCGTTACGCTGTCGCTTCTGCGTACTCGAACCGCGCCCCCAGCGCTTCCAGATGGGCGAAAAACTGCGGATAGCTCTTGCGGATGTGGTGCGCCCCGGTAATTCGAAGCGGCGCGTCGGCCCGCAGCCCCAGCAGGGTCAGCAGCATGATCATGCGGTGGTCGCCGTGCCCGTCGGCGGTGATGCCCCCGGCAAGGTGGGCGCTACCCGTCACGCTGAGGCTGTCCGCCGTTTCGCGGGCGCGCAGGCCCAGCCGCTCCAGCTCGGCGCGGGTGTCGCTGATGCGGTCGCACTCCTTGAGGCGCAGGGTGGCGACATTTTCCCAGGTCGTGTCGCCCTCCGCGAAGGCGGCAGCGGCGGTGAGGGCCTGCACCGCATCGGTGAAGCTGTCGCCGTCGCGCGTCACCGCGTGCAGCGGGCGGCCCCCGCGCACCGTCAGGGTGTCGCCCTCCCGCACGATGTCGGCGCCCATCTCGCGCAGCACGTTCACCGCCTCCTTTTCGCCTTGCAGGTCGTGTTCGCGCAGGTTGGAGAGCCGCACCTCGCCGGGCAAAAGGGCCGCCGCCGTCAGAATCGCCGCCGAGCCGGGGTAGTCGCCGGGCACCAGCACCCGTCCGGGCCGATACTTTTGCCCGCCGGGAATGGAAATGCGCCGCAGGTCGTCGCTCGCCGTGGCCCGCACGCCGAAGTCGGACAGCGTGTCGAGCGTTTGCCGCAGCGGGGCGTGGCTCTTGATGTCGCCGGTCAGCCGCAGTTCCAGGCCATCCGGCAGCAGTGGCCCCAGGAACATCAGCGCGGAGGCGTACTGGCTGCTGCGCTCGGCGCTGACTTCGACGGTGCCGCCGCGCACCGGGCCGGAGACAGAGATAGGGAGGCGTCCGTCGTTGCTGCTCACCCACGCCCCCAGCCGCTCCAGGGCTTCGAGCAAATCCCCCTGGGGCCGCTTGCCGAGCGAGTCGGGGTAATCGGTGACGAAAGTTGTGCCGCTCGTCAGCGCCGCCACGCCCATCAGGAAGCGGGCCACCGCCCCCGCGTTGCCGGGGTTGAGGGTGACGCCCGCCTGGGGCCGCGCCCCGAAGCCGCGAATCACGGCGTCGTCGCCGACGAGTTCCACGCCCGCACCCCAGTCGCGCAGACATCGCAGCATCGCCTCGGCATCCTCGCTCGTCGCCACGCCCACCACGCGGGTTTCGCCCTCGGCGAGTGCGGCGGCGAGCAGATAGCGCGTCGTGTAGTTCTTGCTCGGCTGCGCCCGCAACTCGCCGCGCAGCTCCCGCGCCGGGTGAACGATGACATCGAAGGTGGCGGGCAGGGCGTCGGACATGCGGACAGGGTAGAGGGCGCCGCCCGGGAGCGCAGCGGGGCTGTCTGTGATGTCGGTGGAAGGAGTCAAGCCCGCTCCCGACAGCCCAGGACCCGTCCACTAAAGCATTTGTCAAATGATCTGTCTTTGACCCTCTACCCTGGTGGGAGAGGGCCTTGCGAAGCAAGGGGTGAGGGGGTCTTTTTCTGTCAAATGCTCTAACGTCCAGTTTCCTCAGCCGTCAGGTGCCCCGCCTGCGCGACCTCGGCGCTCAGCACCTCCCGGCTCGCCGGGTCCACCGTCAGCACCGAGTAAGCCGTGTTGAGGTGCAGGTACCGCCGGGACTGGAACTCGGTCTGGTAATCCAGCCCCAGCAGCCGCGTGAGCAACGCACTGATGGCGATGCCGTGCGACACCAGCATCAGCGTCTCGCCGGCCTGCGGCCAGTGCGCCAGCGCGTGCGCGTAGACCCGCTCGCCCACCGCCTGCGGGGTTTCTCCGCCCGGAGGACAGCACTCGGGGTCGCCGCTCCAGAATTGCCCATGCAGTTCGGGATGTCGCGCGGCAATCTCGTCGTAGAGGTGGCCTTCCCAGTCGCCCAGCGAGATTTCGCGCAACTCGGGAAAGGTTGCCAGCGTGCCGCCGAGTTCGCGGTGCAGCGCCTCGGCGGTGGCGTGGGCGCGGCTGAGGTCGCTGGCGTGAATGCGCGGCGCCTGCACGCCGAGCCTGCGTAAGTGGGCGGCCAGCAAGCGGGCCTGGCGCTGCCCGGTTTCGTCCAGCGGGGTGTCCACCTGCCCCTGCATGCGGCGTTCCCGGTTGTGGGCGGTCTGACCGTGGCGCACCAGAATCAGGCGGGCGGGCGCTTGGGGAGAAGTGGGAGGGACGGAGGCGGGAGGCTGAGCAGTCACGCGCCGCATTGTGCCGGGTTCGGCCCACCTTTGGCCTGCGCGGGCCGCGTTTACACTGCGTTATGACCACCGTTCCTCCGGCAATTCCGGTCGCGTCGGCCCCCCTGACCCGCGAGCCCTACCGCGCCAGCACGCGGCAAAACCTCGTGACCCTGCTGCTGGGAACGTGGCTGCTGGTCGGCATGTTCGTGGACGGCTGGGCGCACAACCGCTTTGGGGAGACGCTCGAAACCTTTTTTACGCCCTGGCACGCGCTGTTTTACAGCGGCTTCCTGGCGGTGGCGGGGTGGTGCTTCTTTCTCGCCGCGCAGGGCTGGCAACGGGGCTTGCGCGGCCTGCGTGCCTTTCCCGAGGGCTACCACCTCGCCGCGCTGGGGGTGCCGGTCTTTGGGCTGGGCGGCGTCGGGGACCTGATCTGGCACACGGTGTTCGGAATCGAAGTCGGCATTGAAGCCCTGCTCTCGCCCACGCACCTGATGCTGTTCATGGGCGGCGTGCTGATCGTCGCCTCGCCGCTGGGCGCCGTCTGGCGGTCGCCGGTGCCGCGCCGCGCTCCCCCCGCCGTGCGCTGGGTGGCCGTGCTGTCGGCGGCGTTGGTGCTGGCGGCCATCGCCTTCATGCACATGTACATGTGGGGCCTGCTGACCGTGCCGCAGGACCTCGGCTGGGTGCAGACCCGCGGCGAACTCAGCGCCGTGCTGCTGACCGCGCTGCTGCTGGCGGCCCCCGTGTTGCTGCTGCTGCGCCGCTTTGACCTGCCGTTCGGCGCGGTGGCGCTGACCTACGCCGCCGTCAACCTCGGCATGAGTGTGATGCTCGCGCCCGGCGAGTGGCGGGTGGTGCTGCTCGCCCTCCTGAGCGGCCTGCTCGCCGACGTGCTCTGCGCCCTGCTGCGGCCCTCCCCGGCCCGGGTGTGGGCGTGGCGGGCGTTCGCTTTCCTGCTGCCACTGTGCGTGTGGGTGCCTTACCTCGGCGGCGCCGTTCGCCTCGGCCTGAGCAACCTCAGCCTGGAACTGTGGCTGGGCGTGGCGGTGATGTCCGGTCTGGGCGGGCTGGGGCTGAGCGTGCTGCTGGTGCCGCCGCCGATGCCGGTGGAGGAGTAGGGGGAGCGTGGAGAGAAAGGAGAGTTGGTCTGGGCGCCCCCTCACCCCTGCCTTCGGCAGCCCTCTCTGCTTCGCAGCTCTTCGAGTCCCGCAAGGGGAGAGGGTCAACAAACGATGCTTAGGCTTTAGCCTTTTTCACTGCTCCACGGAAAACTGTGAAACGCAGAACGCCAGGGCCGTCGGGCGCGTCAGCGCACGGGCCTCGCGTCCGCAGAAATCACGAGCGTCCAGACCAGCCCGCGCACTTGAGAAAAGCCGCCCAGCGCGCGAAATCACCGCCATTTGCCCAGTGCCAACGCCAACTCCCCTTGCCCCTCTGCTTCGCAGCTCTTCGAGTCTGGGGTAAGGGGCTGGGGGATGGGGCAAAACGCTAAAGCCCAAGCCTCAATGACCATGCCCATGCTCAACAGGCCTCATCGGCGCCGCCGGAACCTCGCCATCCAGCCGCCCCAACACCCCCTCCATCGTCCGAATCTCCCCCCGCTGCGTCACCACAATCTGCCGCGCCAGCCGCTCCACCTCAGGCCGCGCGGCGGCGTCCAGCATAGGCAGCGTCATAGCCACCGCTCCCTGGTGATGCCGAATCATCAGCCTTAGAAACTGCCGCTCCGCCTGCTCAACCGGCAGGGTGGACAGTCCCGCCACCTCCGCCTCCGACGCCATCCCCATCATCCGGGCGTGCTCGGGGCTGATCGGCTCACCCGGCGGTTGCCCCCAGCGCCCCAGCATCGCTTCCATCTGCCGCATCTGCTCGCGCTGTGAGAGTTGAATGTCGAGCGCGAGGGACCGCACCGTGCGCTGCTGGCTGCGCTCCAGCATGGGCGCAGCGAGGTCGAGCGCCTGCGCGTGGTGCTGAAGCATGTGCTGCACGAACTGCACTTCCTGCGGCGTGGCGGGCGGCAGCGGGGGCCGCAGCAGCAGCGCCGCCAGGACGCCGAGCAGCACCAGCAGTGCTCCCCACAGCCAACCCCGCCTCATGTCAGGTGCCCGGCCTCATACATCCGCTGCCGTTCGCGGAAGGCGGCTTTCTGCACGTCGGTCGTCTCGTCGAAGCAGTGCTCGCAGCTCACGCCTTCTTCAAATTGTGGGTGCGCCCGCTCCTGCGCCGTCAGCGGCCAGCCGCACGAGTGGCACATCACCGCGTCGCCTTCTTGCAGTCCGTGTCCCACCGTGACCCGCCCGTCAAATACAAAGCATTCGCCGTCCCAGCGGCTCTGCGCCTGCGGCACGTCTTCCAGATATTTCAGGATGCCGCCTTTGAGGTGATACACGTCCTGAAATCCCTTTTGCAGCAGCAGGCTGGTGCTTTTCTCGCAGCGGATGCCGCCGGTACAGAACATGGCAATTTTCTTGCCCTCAGCGCCCGCGAGGTGCTCGTCCACCCACGCCGGAAACTCGCGGAAGGAGTCAATCTCGGGGTCCACCGCGCCCTGAAAGGTGCCCGCCTTGACCTCGTAGCGGTTGCGGGTGTCCACGACGATGACCTCGGGGTCGGCGAGCAAGTCGTTCCATGCCTGCGGGTCCAGATAGGTGCCGACCTGCTCACGCGGCGCGACGGGGACGCCCAGCGTCACGATTTCCTTTTTCAGCCGCACTTTGTAACGCTTGAAGGGCTTTTCGCTCGCCTGCGACTCCTTGTATTCCAGTCGGTCAAAACCGGAGGCGAGCAAGAAGGCGTGCAGCTCGGCAATCGCCGCCGCGCTCCCCGCCACCGTGCCGTTGATGCCCTCGTCCGCGACAATCAGGGTGCCGCACAGTTCCAGCCGTTCACCGAGGGCCAGCAGCTCGGCCCGCAGCGCGGCGGGGTCGGGCAGGGCGCGGAACTGGTAGAGGGCGGCGACAGTGTACGGCTGGGGCGCGGGGTGAGGCTCGGGCACGGGGAGGATGATACGGGGGCGTACCCTGGGCAAGTGTCCACCGCCCCGAAGCCCACGGTGCAGAACCCCTTCGCCTCCGCCGACGCTGCCGGGCGTTACGCTGCCGGACGCCCCGCCTTTCACCTGCTGGTGCTTTCCCGACTCGCGCCGCACCTGACGGGCCGCGAACTGGGAGCGGACGTGGCGTGCGGCACCGGACTGTCGAGCGCCGCGCTCGCTGAGCTGGTGGGTGAAGTGCGGGCCTTCGACGCCTCCGCCGCCATGCTCGCCGAGGCCGCGCCGCATCCCCGCGTGACCTACGCGCAGGCACCCGCTGAGGCGCTGCCGCTGGCGGACGGCGTGCTCGACGTGATGACGGTGGCGCAGGCGTTTCACTGGTTCGACCACGCCGCTTTTCTCGCCGAGGCGCGGCGCACCCTGAAACCGGGCGGCGTGCTCGCGCTCTACGACGACTTTTTTCTGGGCGAGATGGAAGGGGAGCCTAACTTCGGTACCTTCGCCAAAACCTACCTTGCCCGCTACCCTACCCCGGCGCGCCACCGCGACCCGTTCGGCGAGACCGAGGCGCAGGCCGCCGGGTTCACTTTCCACGAGGAAACCTGGAAACATCCCCTCGCGCTCACGCAGCCGCAACTCGTCGCCTACCTGCTAACGCATTCCAACACGTTGGCGGCGACGGAAAATGGGACAGCCAGCCAGGACGAAATCGCGGAGTGGCTGAACGAGCAGCTCGCGCCTTTCTACGCCGGGGGCGGGACGCGCAACGTGGTGTACGGGGCGCTGCTGACGGTGCTGCGGCGAGAGGGCTGAGAAGCCACTGCGCTCAAGCCGGGCCACCTACGCGCCGCCCTTACACTGGGCCGCATGACCGGTCACAACCACCCGCATGAGCATGACCCGCACCACCATGACCGGGCGGACACCCAGGAGCACGGTCATGCTCACGGCCACGCACACGGACATGACCACGCCGCCCATAATCACGCCGCTGGCGCGGGTGAGCGGCAACTGACCGGGGCGCTGGTGCTGACGGGGGCGTTCCTGGTCCTCGAAGTCGCCTACGCCCTGAGCAGCCGCAGCCTCGCGCTGCTGTCCGACGCGGGGCACATGCTGACCGACGTGGCGGCGCTCGCTCTGGCGCTTTTTGCCATTCGCATGGGGCGCCGGCCCGCCGATCGTCAGCGCACCTTCGGCTACCGCCGCACCGAGGTTCTTGCCGCCGCGCTCAATGCCGGGGCGCTGTTCGCCATCGGGCTCTACATCCTCTGGGAAGCCGTGCAACGCTTCCGGCAGCCGGTGGAGGTGCAGACCACGTCCATGCTGGTGGTGGCGGTCGCCGGGCTGGTCGTCAACCTGCTGAGCGCCCGGCTGCTCGCGGGCGGCGAGGGCCTCAACCTGCGCGCCGCTTACTTGGAGGTGCTGGGCGACCTGCTCGGCTCTGTCGCGGTCATCGCGGGCGCCCTGCTCATTCGCCTGACCGGATGGAGCTGGGTGGACCCGCTGCTCGGCGCGGGCATCGGGCTGTGGGTGCTGCCGCGCACCTGGTCGCTGCTCAAGACGAGTGTGAACGTGCTGCTCGAAGGGGTGCCCGAGGGCCTGGATTTGGACGCTCTGCGCGCTGAACTGCGGGCGCTGCCCGGTGTGCAAGACGTTCACGACCTGCACGTCTGGAGCGTGACCGGCGGAGTCGTCAACCTCACCGCCCACCTCGTCAGCGACCGTGCGCCCGCCGAACTGCTGCCCGCTGTCCACGAGGTCGCGCACGGCGCCGGCATCGAACACGTCACCGTGCAGGTGGAGCCGCCGGGCCTGCACGCGACGGACGCAGCGCTGCACCCCTGAGCGCCGTGAGGAAGGCGGCCCCGCTGAGCTGCTACCCTCCTTCCCGATGTCCACCCTGCTGAGCGCCGAGAAAGTCACCGTCGTCTACGGCGAGCGGACCGTGCTGGCGGACGTGTCGCTGAGTGTCCAGAGCGGCGAGCGCGTGGCGCTGCTGGGCCGCAACGGAGCCGGAAAAACGACGCTGCTGCGGGTGCTCACCGGCGAGCAAAAGGCCGACGAGGGCGAAGTGTGGCGGGCCGACGGCCTGCGCGTGGCGGTTCTGGCTCAGCACCACGCCTGGCCGCCGGGCCGGACGGTCCGCGACCTGGTGGACGCCGCGCACCCCTACCGCGAGCTGGAAGCCGAGCTGCTCTCACTGGAAGCCGACCTGGGCGACCCGGCCCGCCTCGCCGCCTGGACCGAGCTGCACGCCCGCCTGGACGCCGCCGAAGCCTACGCCTGGCCGTCGCGGGCGCGGCGCATTCTGGGGACGCTCGACCTGACCCGCTTCCTGACCCGCGAGGCGGCCACCCTCTCTGGCGGCGAGCGGACCCGGCTGGCGCTCGCCCTCGCCCTCGCCCGCGAACCCGACCTGCTGGTGCTCGACGAGCCGACGAACCACCTCGACATTCGGATGCGCGAGTGGCTCGAGGGCTGGCTGCTCGCCTTTCGCGGTGGGGTGCTGCTCACCAGCCATGACCGCGATTTTCTGGACGCGGTGGCGACCCGCTCGCTGTGGCTCGACGGCGGCGAGGCGCAGGACTACGCCGGGGGCTACAGCCGGGCGCGGGCGCAGCGGGACCTGGAACGCCGCACCCGGACCCGCGCCGCGCGGCTGAGCGGGCAGGAAGCGGAGCGCTTGCAGGGCAGCGTGGACTGGCTCGACCAACGCGGCAAACGCTCGCGCGCCCTCAAGACGCGGGCTGGGCGCGTGCAGCTCACCGAGGCGCCGCTGCCCGAACGCCAGATTCGGATGCGCCTGCTGGCGGGCACGGCGCGGGCGCGGGTGGTGGCCTGGGGCGAACATCTCAGCAAAAGCTACGGCGAGCGCGTCATTTTGCAAGGCGCCGCCTTCAAACTGCGCCAGGGCGACCGGGTGGCGCTGATGGGCGCGAACGGCACCGGCAAAACCACGCTGATGCGTCTGCTCGCGGGCGCAACTTTTCCCGACGAGACGGTTCCCGCCCCGGTCCTGCGGGTGGCAAGCGGCGTCATGGTGGCGAGCCTCGACCAGACCTGGCACGGCCTGACGCCGGGCGAGGGGCTGCATGCGCAGTTCGAGCGCCGCTTCGGTCGGCAGACGAACGCCCTGCTGGGCCGCGCTGGGTTCACGCAGGCCGACTGGCCCAAGACCCCCGAGCAGCTCTCCGGCGGCGAACGGGCGCGGGCGGGGCTGGCGCTGGTCAGTGGCCTACGTGCGGACCTGCTGCTGCTCGACGAGCCGACCAACCACCTCGACGTGGAGGCGCTCACGGCGCTCGAAGCCGCCGTCCACGCCTACGCCGGCGCCGTCGTCATCGTCACCCACGACCGCCGCTTTGCCCGCGAGGTCGCGAACCGCCTGTGGGTCATCGAAGACACCGCACTGCGCGAAGTCACCGGCTGGGGCAGCCGTGAGTACCACGACCCGGCGCGCCAGCTCGCGGGCGACCCGCCCCCACCGCCGCCTCCCCCCACGCCCCGGCAGCGCCTCGTGCGCCTGGAAACCCAGCTCGCCGACGTGCGCCGCGCTCTGGACGGCCCCCCTGGCTCGCTCACAGGCCGCGAGGAAGCCCGCCTGCGCTCGCAGGCCCAGCAGCTCGGGCACGCGCTCTACGCGCTCTACGCCGAAGCTTTCAGCGCCCCGCAGTGGGACGCGCAGGTCCGCGAACCGCCCCTCACTGTCCGCGCCCAGCGGCTCGGCGACTGGGAAGGCGGCACAGGCGGCGGCATGTTCTGGGCTGCCCGCGACGAAGGCTGCCCTCACCTCGCCTGGGACGGTGAAACCCTGCGCTTCTCAGCCCCTGCTCCTGACTGGTACGGCGCGGCGCTGCTCGGCGGACGCTCCGCATCCTCTTTGAACATTGGAACGTCGGCAAAGCCCAGCTCGGGGAGGGTGGGCCGATTCTCAAGCGGCGAGAGTGGTTTGAACGGGTGGGGCTGGTGCGGGACTGAGAGTGGGGGAGAGTTGGCACGGTGGCGCAGGGGAGAAGACCCCTCACCCCTGCCTGCGGCAGGCCCTCTCCCCTTGGTAGAGGGTCAAAAAATGCCTGCGCTCCAGCTTTTCTCTACACTGCCTTCCCAAAAAATAGTGAAACGCAGAACGCCAAGGCCGTCGGGCGCTGAAGGCGCACGGGCCTGACACGACTTGGAAAACCCAAGCATCCAGACCGCCTGTGCACTTATGAAGCAACGCCCGCCAAGCGACATCACCGCCATTTGCCCAGTGCCAACGTCAACTCCCCTTGCCCCTCTGGGGTAAGGGGCTGGGGGATGGGGCCAAACGCTTAAGCCCAAGTCTCAACCCCCACCGCCCCCAATCGTGCCCCCACCCCGCCCCCGCCACCCCCCCTCCGCTATCCTCTCCCCATGACCAAAAGCATCGCCGACTTTCAGGACGAACATGGCCGCGTGACCGGCTGGCCCAGCGACCGCCGCCGCGCCCACCAGCTCGCCATCCTCGACCACCTCAAGAACCTGTTCGAGTCCGGCGCCGGCTACAGCCGTGAGCAGGTCATTCAACTCCTCAGCGACCACACGACCCTCGAAGACCCCGCGCTGCTGCTGCGCGAGTTGTTGGAGGGCGATTACCTCACTGGCGACGGCGACGTGTTCTGGCGGGCCGACGGGCGCCCGGCGGCGGGCCGCAGCAGCTAAAGCATTTGACAAAAAGATGGCTCAGCTTTTTGGCGAGCGGACTGGGACAGCTCGCAGAGAGCGAGTACAAAACACGGAGCAGAACAGAGAATGGAGCGGGTGGCGGTGCTGTTCCGACGCACGTGTAATTCGGAGAACTGCTCTAAAGGCAGGCGACCGCTCCGGGAGAGGCCCCTTGCTGGCCTCTTCTTTTGCTCTCTGCCCGCCCCGCTTTCTATCCCCTGCCTTAGCCTGCCCGGCAGCAACCCTGGAGATTTCGTGCCCAAAGTCAAGACCAATTACATCTGCAATTCCTGCGGCTACCAGTCGGCCAAACCGCTCGGGCGCTGCCCCAACTGCCAGGCCTGGAACTCGTTCGAGGAAGAAGTGCCCACCGCCTCCACCTCCGGTAAGAGCGGGCGCGGGGGCCTCGGCGGCTACGGTGGCGTCAAGGGCGGCAAGCTCACGCCTCTTTCCACCGTCGGACGGCGCGAGGAACCCCGCACGCCGTCGGGCATTCCCGAACTCGACCGCGTGCTTGGCGGCGGGCTGGTGGCGGGCGGCGTGACCCTCATCGGCGGCGAACCCGGCATCGGCAAAAGCACGCTGCTGTTGCAAGTGGCCGATAAAGTGGCCTCGCGCGGCGGCACTGTGCTCTACGTTGCGGGCGAGGAATCGCTGGAACAAATTCGCCTGCGCGCCGACCGACTGGGCGTCGCCGCCGACCTGCAAATGACCCGCGACACCCGCGCCGAGCACATTGCCGCGCTGCTCGAAGAACACAAACCCGCGCTGTGCATCGTGGACTCCATCCAGACGGTGACGGTGGAAGGCGAAGGCGCCCCCGGCGGCGTGGCGCAGGTCCGCGACGGCACCGCCATGCTCACGCGGGCGGCGAAGGAAACCGGCACCGCGACAGTGCTCGTCGGCCACGTCACCAAAGACGGCACGGTGGCGGGGCCGAAGGTCATGGAACACATCGTGGACACCACCGTCTTTCTGGAAACGGTGGGCGCGTTCCGCCTCCTACGCAGCGTGAAAAACCGCTTCGGGCAGGCGGGCGAACTCGGCGTCTTCGAGATGCGTGGCGAAGGCCTGATTGCGGTGGACAACCCCTCGGCGGCCTTCCTCGCCGAGCGGCCTCTAGATGTGCCCGGCAGCGTCGTCGCCGCCACGGTGGACGGCCAGCGCCCGATGCTGCTGGAAGTGCAGGCCCTCGCCTCCAAGACGCCTTACCCCAACGCCCGGCGCGTGGTCGTCGGCCTCGACCCCCGGCGCGTGGACGTGGTGCTGGCGGTGCTGGAGCGGCGGCTGGACCTGACTCTCGGCGGGCTGGACGTGTACGTCAACCTTGCGGGTGGCCTCAAGGTGCCCGACCCCGGCCTCGACCTCGCAGTGGCGCTCGCCGTCTACTCGGCGGTGGTGGGCCGCGCCCTGCCGCAGAACGTGGCGGTCTTCGGCGAAGTCGGCCTCGCGGGTGAAGTCCGCTCCACCCAGATGGCCCTGCGCCGCGCCGAGGAAGCGGGCCGCGCCGGGTACAAGCGCCTCGTCGTCCCGCCGGGCCTTGACGGACAAGCGGGCGTGAAGAGTGTAGAAGAAGCCGTGAAAGCCGTTTGGCGCTGAACTGGACAATGAAAAGCCCCCGGCGAGGTGTCGGGGGTTTCTTTTGACCCTCTACCCTTATGGGACTCGCAGAGCTGCGAAGCAGAGAGGGCCTTTGCGGAGCAAAGGGGTGAGGGGGGCTTTTACTCCCGCCGGTACGCCACCTTCCCGTCCACCACCGTCAGCAGCGGAAAGCCGCGCAGCTTTTGCCCTTGCCAGGGCGTGAATTTCGCCTTGCTCTTGAACTCGGCGGGGTTCACCTCGCGCTCGGTCTCCAGGTCGAGCACCACCATGTCGGCGGGGGCACCTGCTTCCAGCGACGGCTCCGGCCAGCCCATCACGCGGGCGGGGCCGGCAGTCATCAGGTCGATGAGTTTTTCGAGGCCCAACCGCTCGCCAAAGCGCGTCCACATAATCGGAAAGGCGATTTCGATGTAGGCGATGCCGCTCGGCGCGTCGAGCAGGTCGCGTTCCTTTTCGGCGCGGGTGTGCGGGGCGTGGTCGGTGGCGATGCAGTCCACCGAGCCGTCAAGCAGGCCTTCCAGCAGATAGTCGGCGTCGGCCCGCGTGCGCAGCGGCGGCGCGACCTTGTACATGGCGTCAAACGTTCGCAGGCTCTCGTCGGTCAGGTCAAGGTGGTGCGGGCAGACCTCGCAGGTCACCGGCAGGCCCCGCCGCTTGGCGTCGCGCACGATGTCGAGTTCGCGGGCGGTCGAGAGGTGCTGCACGTGCAGCCGCGCCCCGGTCAGCGCCACGATTTCCATGTCGCGGGCCACCCGCGCCGCCGCTGCCGCCGCCGGGTTGCCGGGCAGACCGAGGGATTCGGACACCGGCCCCTCGTTCATCACGCCGCCGGCGCGCAGGGCGTCGTCCTCGGCGTGCACCGAAATCACCATGCCGAGCGACTTCGCGTATTCCATGCCCAGCCGCAACACGCGGGCGTTTTCGTTGGTCAGGCCGTCGTCGGTGAACATTACGGCGCCCGCTTCTTTAAGGTAACTCATCTCGGTCAGTTGCTCGCCCTTTTCGCCCTTGGTCACGGCGGCGGCGGGCCTGAGCCGCGCAAAGCCCAGGCCCCGCGCCTTTTCAATCAGGCTGCGGACCAGCGCCGGGTCGTCGATGACCGGGCGGGTGTTGGGCATACAGACCACCGTGCCGTAGCCGCCCGCCGACGCCGCCGCGAGGCCGCTCGCCAGGTCTTCTTTCTCGGTCTGCCCCGGCTCGCGCAGGTGGGCGTGCAGCTCGATCAGCGCGGGGGCCAGCGTGCCGCCCTGGCCGTCAAATATTTCTCCCTCGGCGGGCAGGTTCCAGCCCTTGATGAGGCCGTTTTCGATGGTCAGCGACTCGGTCTGCTCCGAGCCGACGCGCTTGATGTTGGTGATGGTGATGGTCATGGTTGTGTTCCTCCTTACTTACGGCCTGGGCCAATCTTTGATGGTTTGACCGTCATACATCAGGCGGACGCCTTCTTTAGACTCAAAAAACAGTTGTTTGATGTCATGCTGCGTGTATTCAACGCGGCAGGATTTATTTCCTGCGCCGAGCGCATTGCAGATCTGAATCTGGGGCTGTCCCAGCATCCGCCGCATCTTGAACTGCTCCAGATGGACAGTTAATTCTGTGACGACCCGCTGCTTCGGTGTGTCACCGAGTAAAAAAGGCTCAGGCGTCGTAAAAAAGCCTAATGAAGGCGCTTCCAGATCAACAAACAGATGGCCGCCCTCTTTTGCTATTCCGCAAGCCAACAGTTTCAAACCTGCTGGCTTTTGGGGGAGCTTGCCGCTGGGTTTCAGGCAGTCGGTCAAGGCCGGAAGACTCGCTTTATTTGCCCTGGCATAAGCGACGATTTGCTGGTGATAACGGTCAAGGAGCTGCCCTTCACTGAGGGGTTGGCCTGCACCGCCTGCCGAGGCAAAACAAATGAACAACAGGACTAAAGCACTCCATCTCCGCATCTCTGCCTCCTTATAAAAATTCGCCGCAACTATTGATGATGGAGCCGAAGCGCCTGACTTGATGTTAGCCGCCGTCTCAAGCGTGCCTCCGGGTCAGCCACAGGTGCGCCAGCAAAAAGACGCCCCACAGCAAAAACAGCGGATCCCACAGCAAAGCGTGACCCACCATGCCCATCCGGTCAATGTCACCAGCCGGGTGGACCACGCCGGTCAGAACCAGCCCGGCGGTGATGGCAAATACGCCACCGTAGAGGATGAGGAACACACTGCCCACCCAGCTCATGCCGCGCCAGAGCCCCGGCCAGGGCATGCGCCCCTGCGCGTTCAGCAGGGGAATGATCGCCGCCGCTCCTTTAAACAGGGCCACCGCCAGCAGGAGCCAAAACGCTGTCTGGGGCTGCTGCCGGGCCAGGTCTACCGCTCCTTGCCCCACGGTATCCAGCAGCCAGCGCCCGCCCAGCGCCCAGTACAAGCTAAACGCGGCGTGAACGAGGCCCAGCGCGCAGGCTATCTGCACTGCCCGGAAGGCCCCAGTGTTCACTTAGGCCCGCCCCACCAGCAGGTGATACAGCACGCTCATGCGGACTGCTTGCCCATTTTCGACCTGCCGGATAATGCGGCTGCGCGGGCCGTCGGCGGCCTCGGTGCTGATTTCCAGGTCACGGTTCATCGGGCCGGGGTGCAGCACGATGGCGCCGCTCTCGGCCTCCCGCATCAGCGTCTCGTTGACCTGATAGGTATCGGCGTACTCCTGCAAACTGGCGAGGTAACCGCCATTCATGCGCTCCTGTTGCAGCCGCAGCGCCATCACCGCGTGGGCGCCGCGCACCGCTTCACGCGGGTCGGTGGTCAGCCGCACGCCCGGTTGCCCGGCGAGGTCGGGGGGCAGCAGGGTGGCGGGGCCGCACAACACGACCTCGGCGCCCAGCTTGGGCAGCAGCTCGGCGTTCGAGCGGGCGACCCGGCTGTGCCGAATATCCCCGATGATGGCGACCTTTTTGCCTTCCAGCGAGCCGTATTCCTGCCGGATGGTGTAGGCGTCGAGCAGCGCCTGCGTGGGGTGCGCCCGCCGCCCGTCCCCCGCGTTGATGACGGGTTTGCCGCTGTACTTGGCGACCAGATGCGCGGCGCCGGCGGCGTGGTGGCGCACCACGTAGGCGTCCACCTTGTAGGCGGTCAGCACTTCGATGGTGTCGCGCAGGCTCTCGCCCTTGCTCACGCTGCTGTTCCCGGCGGCGAAACTCACCACGTCGGCGCTCATGCGGCGGGCGGCGAGTTCAAAGGACGTGCGGGTGCGGGTGCTGTTCTCGAAAAAGGCGGTGCAGACGGTCAATCCTTGCAGCGCGGGCACCTTTTTCACCGGGCGGTCGAGCACTTGCAGCATGGTATCGGCGTTGTCGAGCACGGCCTCTAAGCGCTCAGGCGTCCAGTCCTGAAAGTCCAGCAGGTGCCGGGGGCGGGGGCCGGCAGAGGAGGCGGCAGTCATTGCAGGTCCTCCGGGTCGAACAACTCCACGATGTCGGTGCCGTCGGTTTCCTGCAACTTCACCTTCACGACCTCGTGCTTGGCGGTGGGCAGGTTTTTGCCCACGTAGTCGGCCCGAATCGGCAGCTCGCGGTGCCCCCGGTCCACCAGCACAGCGAGTTGAATCCCTTCCGGACGCCCCAGGTCGATCAGGGCGTCGAGCGCGGCGCGCACGGTGCGTCCGGTGTAGAGCACGTCGTCCACCAGAATCACCCGGCGGTCCGCGAGGTCGAACGGCACCTGCGTTTCGCGGATGATCGGCTGCCGTGCGACTTCGGAGAGGTCGTCGCGGTAGAGCGTGATGTCGAGCATGCCGCGCGGCACCTCGACGCCTTCGAGTTCGCTGAGTTTGCTCGCCAGGCGCTCGGCAAGCGGAATCCCGCGCGTGTGCACCCCGATGATGGCGAGGTTCTCGGCGCCTTTATTGCGCTCGATGATCTCGTGGGCGATGCGCGTCAGGGCGCGGCGAATCTCGTCACTGCTCAGAATGGTGGCCTTGGGGGCGGTCATGCCTGATCCCAGGCCACAAAAAAAACGCCGCTCAGCGCGTCCTGGGGGCGGCCGCTCAGCGCGTCCTGGGGGCGGCCGCTCAGCGCGTCCTGGGGGCGGCAATGAATGTCTTGCATACAGGCTCCTTCTCCTGCCTCACAGGGCTCGCCACAGCGGGCGGGGGTCGTCTCACGGAACGACGGAGAGAAAGGCGGGGGCACGGTGCCCAGGCCGCCCAGGAGCATAGCAGGCCGCGCCCCGCCCCTGCTCACTTGCGCTGGAGCCTCTCCGTGCCCCCGTCAGGCGCGGGAGTACCGTCCTCGCCCCAGGTCAGCGGGACGGCTTTCAGGTAAGCGTCGAGCGCCTCGCGGTTGCGTTTCAGGCAGCGAATCCGGGCGTCGATGCGGCTGCGCTCGTGTTCCAGCCGTTGCCGGGTGCGCGGGGTCAGGCGCTCCAGATAGATTTCCTCTCCGCCCAGACACGGCAGAATGTCGCGAATGATGCTGATGGGCAGCCCCGCCTCCAGCAGCCCGCGAATCTGCGCCGCGCTCGCCAGCATGTCGGCGCTGTACTCCCGGTAGCCGTTGTCGCGCCGCTCCGGCCGCAGGAGACCCTGTTCCTCGTAGTATCTCAGCAGACGCGCCGGAACCCCACTGCGGGCCGCAAATTCTCCTATCTTCATGCCGGGTCCCCCTCCCCTTGACCTTCACATCAGTGTGAGGGTTTCAAGATAGGGCATGACTTCTTCGTCTCCCGGACCGGCTTCTCCCTTTTCACACGTGCGGCTGGCTGGGCCGCTGCTGCTCCTCATCGCAGCCGGGGCTTTGCTGCCGGGGCAATTCGCGGTCAACACGGCGCTGGCCCGGCAAGTCGGCTCGGTGGTGCTGGCGGGCACGGTGTCGTACGGCGTGGGCTCTTTGCTGCTGCTTTTGCTGCTGGGCCTGGGACGGGCCACCCCGGACTGGGCCGCCGGGCGCCGCGCTCCGGCCTGGGCGTGGCTCGGCGGTGTGGTGGGCAGCGCCTACGTGGTGGGGAGCGTGGTGCTGACGCGCGAACTCGGGGCGGGGCTGGCGACCACTCTGGTTATCGCGGCGCAGCTTCTCACGGCCCTGCTGCTCGACCACTTCGGCTGGCTGGGCCTGACCCGGCGCCCGCTCAACCGGCGGCGGACAGCGGCGGCCCTCCTCGCGCTCGCCGGACTGGCGCTGCGGCTGTGGGGAACGCGGTGAAGTGGCTGGTGCTGCTCGGCACCCTGGGGGCGGGGCTGGGCCTGTCGGCGGGGGGAGCGTTCAACCTGCGCCTTCTGCGTGGCCTGCGGGTGCCGCTGGCGGCCAGCCTGGTCAACTTTCTGGTGGGAACCACGGTGCTGGGGGTGTTGTGGTTGCTGGGGGTGGACGGCCACCGCCCGGACCACTGGCCACCGCTGTGGACCCTCCTCGGCGGCGTGCTCGGCGCTGCCTACGTCACCCTGAACGTCACTGGCGCCGCCCGCTACGGCGTGGGCGTCAGCACCGTGGCCGTTACCCTCGGGCAGATGCTCGGGGCCTTGCTGCTCGGGTCGCGCGGCTGGTTCGGACAGACGGCGCAGGCGCCCGGCGCCCCAGCCTGGCTCAGCGCGGCCCTGCTCCTCGGCGCGGTGGTGCTGCTGGCCCAGGACCGTCAAGCGGCGGAGAATCCAGCACCTCCTAAGCAGGAAGATTAGGTCATAAAACTTGACATGGATGCACTCAAGTTTTAATATAGGACTACTTGAGCGCAGGTGGCTCAACCCCCGAACTTCACTCCCAGGAGGAACAGCACATGATGCGATTTGATCCTTTCCGTGAAATCGAAGAACTGACCCAGCGTATGGACCGCGCCTTCGCGTCCGGCGGCGCCCAGACCACCCGGTTTGCCCCGCCCGTGGACGTACATGAGGACGAGCAGGGCCTCGAACTGACCTTGGACATTCCCGGCGTCAAGCCCGAAGACATCCAGATCGAAGCTGAAAACCAGACCCTGACCGTGCAGGCCGAGCGCCGCTACAGCCGGGGCGAAGGCCGCACCGCGCACCGTGTCGAGCGCGCCTACGGCACCTTTACCCGCACTTTCAGTGTGCCCGCCAAGTACGACCTGACCAAAGTCGAGGCCGATTTCGACCATGGCACCCTGAACCTGCGCGTGCCTCGCAGCGAAGCCGCCCAGAAGCGTTCCATCAGCGTCCGCAGCGGCGGACAGCTCGCTCAGCCGAAGACGGTGGAAGCCGAGCAGCCTGAACCTACCGTGCAGCCAAGCGCCGACACCGCCGCCACGGAATAACCCGTAAACCCATCTTTACCTTTTCGGGAGGGGAGCAGTAGACGCGAAACTGCTGTTCCCCTCCCGCTTTTTGCCGTTTGCCGGTGATGAGCGCGGCGCGTCAGATGAACGCTTTCAGCACCTGCGTTCAGTGAAAGGTCAGTTTGCGCCCCTACAGTGCGCGGCATGAACAAGACGAACAAAGCCCTGACCGCTTCGCTCGCCCTGGGCCTCGGCCTGACCCTCTCCGCCGCGCACGCCAGCCCCTCCAAAATCACGGCGCAGAGCATCATCGTCAACCCGGCGCCCACCGAACTGAAGGTGGACGTGTGGACCGACAAGGACGCGACCGGCAACGCCAACCCGACCTACCGCATCGGCGACCCCATCAGCGTGGGCGTCAAGGTCAACCAGGACGCTTACGTCTACCTGTTCAACGTGAACGCCGACGGCGCCATCGACCTGTTTTTCCCCAACGGCTACGAGGACAGCAACTTCGTCAAGGCGGGCACCGCGCGCGTCTTTCCCCGGCAGGGCGCCAAGTACGCCCTGAACATCGGCGGCCCGGCGGGACAGGACAAGCTGCTCGCGCTGGCGAGTGCCAAGGCGCTCTCGCTCGACGACATCGCCAAGTTCGCGGGCGACCAGGGCTTCGCGCAGGTGGGCATCAAGGGCCAGCAGAACCTCGCCAAGGCCCTGAGCATCATCGTCAACCCGCTGCCCGCGAACAGCTGGGTGACCGACGTGGCCTTCTTCCGGGTCAATGGAACGCAAGCGAGTGATCCGATCAAGCCCGCCCCCAACGCCAGCATTGCCCCCGGTGAGCGGCAGGACGGCAGCATCGACCAGGCGATGGCCGACGCCTACGACCGCCTCAAGGGGCAAGCCAGCCTCGGCGACCCCACCATCTACGCGACCCGCTGGGCCGACGGCTGGTGGCAGCGCTTCGAGGGCGTGGGCGCTTACGGCGACGCAGTACTCCTTCACGCCAACGGCAGCAGCCGGGCTTACGCGGTCCACGGCGCCATCTTCAAGCGGTATCTCGACTTGGCCCGCGCTGAAAACGGCGTGACGCGGCCCCCCAGCCGCCTCGGTTGGGCCGCCGGCGACGAAAAAGTCATTCCCCGCAACACCTACGGTACCAGCGGCCTGTACGGCTTTTTCCAGAACGGCGCGCTCTACTCCACCGAAAAGTACGGCACCTTCTGGCTCCAGGGCGCGGTCCTTAAGACCTACCAGGGCCTCGGCGGCAGCGGCTCCTTCCTCGGCTTCCCGCTGCGTGACCAGTATCAGGTCAACGGTGCCTGGACCGCCGACTTCGAGGGCGGCAGCATCCGCACCGTGAACGGCGTGGCGAAGGTGTACCGCAAGTAATCTGTAACCTCTGACCCCTTCCGTCGGGCGCGACTGGCACGCACCACCGGCCCCGCGCCCGCACCTGTCTCCCACTTCGCGTGGGTGTCAATGTCCGCCGGTTCGGCCATGCAGGAACGGCTGCCTGCCTGCCGCGCCTCTCTTCAAGCCACCTTCAGGGAAATCCAGCCAGCAAGAAGCCCCCGCGCCGCGTGTGCCGGGGGCTTTTTGCATGGCTTGAATGTGACTGCTCAGCGGCCTTCCCGCACCTCGTCGAGCAGTTCACGGACCAGATCGAGGGCGCCGGGACCGAGCGGCGAGCGCGTCACGCCGAGCAGGATGCCGAGTTTGTCGCGCCGGGCACTGCTGAGGTGCGCCCAGCGTTCCAGATCGGTGCGCGCCACGCGGGCCGTCTCGTCGCGCAGGAAACGCACGGCGCCGTCGTAGTAGCCAGCCTGCACGGCGGCGCGGGCGCGTTTCTCCTGTTCGACGAGGCCTAGGCCGCGCGTGGCGACCAGCATCCGCTTGGCCTCCGCCTCGCCGCCGAAGCCGTAGAGCTGGTCGAGGTGATAAATCGCCTTGGGAAACCGTAGCCCGGCGCTCGCTCGCCAGGCGTGGGGCAGCCGAATCTCGTACTCCGGCCAGCGCTCGATGTGGGTCAGCAGCGCCGGGTAAAGCAGCTTCACGGCGATGTCCCGCGCCTCGGCCAGCGCCAGCAGTTGCTCGCGGGGGCCGTGACCGGCGCCGGTGTAGGTCTCTATGGCTATGCGGTGACGCTCGGCGGCCCCGAACAGGAGTTCGCTGCGGTATTCGGCGAGTTGCGCTTCGCTGAGGTTCCACAGCGTGCGTTGAATCCGCCCGAAAAAGCCGGTGGGGTCATACGCCACCCGCGCCGTCGCCAGCAGAGCCACGGGCGCTTCAGGCCGCGCCATTTCCCAGTCGCGCCAGCTTTCGAGCTGCTCGTAAGTGTAGCGGTGCACCGTCACGCCCGAACGGGTCTCGCTGTGCGCCGAGAGCAGACCGCGCTCGAAGGTGATGAAAGTAGGAATGCTGCCCGACCAGGCGAGTTCGCTGCCGTAGCTGCCGGCCTGCGCTACTGCCCGAACCTTGCGGTCGGCGACGAGGCGCTCGCTCAGGCGCTCGGGCGAGGGTTTTTCTTTGGAGAGGGCTTCTCGGGGACGACGGGGGGAACGGGTCTTGCTTTGACCTGCACTGCTTGCTGTGGGACTGCTCTCTTTGGATTCCGGCACGCGACTTCTTGCCTCCTTCCTCAGCATAAAGACTCGGGGCCGGGTTGAAGAATGAAAGAGATGAGGAACACCCCAATGTCGGGGCGCTCCTCAGAACGGTAGGGATGAGGCTCAGGCCAGAATCTGCGGCGGCGCCGAGCGCTCGACCTGCTCGAAGTCGATGCTGTTTTCGCCGAGCACCACCCGTAAGTCACGGGCGTCGGAGCCGATGAGGTAGAGCGCCAGCGGGTCTTCGAGTTCCTCACGCAGCAGAGTACGCAGCTGCCGCGAGCTGCCCACCGCGTGCTTGGGCGAGCGGGCCTTGAGCTTGCCGACCACCCAGGCGGCAATCGCCGGGTCGAAGGTCACGTTCAGCTCGCGGCTGGCGAGTTCCTCGCGCATTTCGCCGAGCAGTTGCTGCGCCACCCGCACCAGTTCGTCCTCGCCGAGCGACTTGAAGCGAATCACGTCGTCGAGGCGGTCCAGAAACTCGGGGGTAAAGATGTTGCGCAGCGGCGCGTTGGAGTCGGGCGTGACGGGGGAGAAGCCCACCGTCGGATTGACGTTGAAGCCGGTGTTGCTCGTCATGATGATGACGGTGCGGCGGAAATCCACCGTGCGGCCCTGCCCATCGGTAAGGCGCCCGTCGTCGAGCACCTGCAAGAAGGTGTTGTAGATGTCGGGGTGCGCCTTCTCGATTTCGTCGAGCAAAATCACGCTGAAGGGCTGGCGGCGCACGGCTTCGGTCAGGCGTCCGCCCTGCTCGAAGCCCACGTAGCCGGGAGGCGACCCGATGAGCTTGGAGATGGAGTGCCCTTCCTGAAACTCGGACATGTCCACCCGGATCAGTGCCCGTTCACTGCCGAACAGCGTGCGGGCGAGCGCCTTGGCGAGGTGCGTCTTGCCTACGCCGCTCGGCCCCACGAACAGGAAGGAGGCCGACACGCGGGTGCGTCCGCCGAGGCCTACCCGGGCGCGGCGCATGGCGCTCGTCAGGGCCTTGACCGCGTCGGGCTGGCCGTACACCTGGTCGTTGAGCTGCTCTTCGAGGTCGATGAGCGCCGCCCCGGTTTCCTCGGAGTAGATACCGCCCATCGAGTTGATGACGCTTTCCATGTCTTCGCGGGTGACCATCGGCTCGCCGCTTTCGTTTTCGGCGACCGGCAGGCCCACGCTCATGTTCAGGCGCACCCGGCTGGCAGCTTCGTCGATCAGGTCGATGGCCTTGTCGGGGAAGTTGCGCCCCGGCAGGCTGCGCTCGCCGATGCGCACGGCGAGTTCGAGCGCCGAGTCGGGAATCTGCACGCCGTGGTGCTCCTCGTACTTGGGCTTGAGGCCACGCAGGATTTGCAGTGTCTCGGCGGGGCTGGGTTCCAGCACGATCACCGGCTGGAAGCGCCGTTCGAGGGCGGCGTCCTTCTCGATGTAGCGGTGATATTCGCCGGTAGTAGTCGCGCCGATCACCTGAATTTCGCCGCGTGAGAGCGCCGGCTTGAGGATGTTGGCTGCGTCGAGGGTGCCTTCCGCGCCGCCCGCCCCGACCAGGGTGTGCAGCTCGTCGATGAAGGCCATGACTTTAGCGGTCCGCAGTTCCTCGATAATCTGGCGCAGGCGCTCTTCGAATTCACCGCGGTACTTGGTGCCCGCGACCACGCCGCTGAGGTCCAGGCTGATGAGCCGCACCCCATGCAGCGAGGGCGGCGTGCGCTGCTCGTGAATGGCGAGTGCCAGTCCTTCCACAATTGCGGTCTTGCCCACGCCGGGGTCGCCGATCAGCACCGGGTTGTTCTTGGTGCGCCGGGTCAGGATCTGGGTCACGCGCCGGATTTCCTCCGAGCGGCCAATCACCGGGTCGAGTTTGCCCTCGCGGGCCCACTTCGTCAGGTCGCGCCCGTACTCGTCGAGAAAAGGCGTGGGCACCGGCTTGGCCGCCTTGCCGCCCTCACCGCTGTCCTCGGCCAGGATGCGCCAGCGAATCGTCTCGACATCCTTGGTGAGGTCTTGCAGGATGCGGAACGCCACCCCGTCGCCCTCCCGAATAATGCCGAGCAGGATGTGCTGGGTGGAGGTGGTCTGCGAGCCCAGGGCGCGGGCCTCGGCGCCCGAAAGCTCCATCACCCGGCGGGCGCGGGGCGTGATGCTCGGGGCGTCGTTGAGGCGGCTGCCCTCGCCGCGGCCAATGATGTCCTCGACCTTGCGGCGCAGCGAGTCGAGGGTGGCCCCGAACTCGCCCAGAATCTGCGCGGCGCTTCCTCCCTCGCGCATCAGGCCCAGCAGCAGATGTTCGGGCCCGACCATCGCGTGGCCCAGACGGTTGCCCTCTTCACGGGCGTAGTGAAAGACGAGCCGGGCGCGGTCATCGAATCGGTTGGTCATAGGGCGTTGCTCCTCCCTTGGGGTGTCTCTGGTTAAGCTCTGGGGTCAAACTCTGGGGCTCTGCGGCGTGGTGCCTTGCGGGCCCGCGCTTTTTTCCTCTGCCAGGTACCCCTGGGCACGGCTCAGGCAGGGAACAGGCCCGTGCAGCATAGCGCCCACCCCGCAGGCGGGCAGGTTGACAGCTCACCATCTGGGCGTGGGCAAAAGGGGGATGAAGACTAGGCTCAGGGCTGCTCGCGGTCGAGCTTGGCGAAGATCATGCGGCCCACGTTGGTCTGCACGTTGTTGACGACGACCACGTGGGCGGGCTTGCCACGCAGTTTCAGGCCTTCCTCGACGACCACCATGGTGCCGTCTTCGAGGTAGCCCACGCCCTGCCCCTGCTGCTGCCCGCCCTTACTGATGGTGACGGTCAGGGTGTCGCCCGCCTGAAGTTGGGGGCGCAGCGCCACTGCCGCCTCGTGGATGCTGAGGATATCGAGCCCGTGCAGCTTGGCGACCTTGGCGAGGTTGGTGTCGTTGGTGAGCAGCTTGGCCCCCGTTTCGCGGGCGAGCCGAATCAGTTTGTCGTCGGTGGTGGGCAGGTGGGGGTCGTCCCAGTCCTCGATCCGCAGGGGCCGCAGCTCGCGCAGTTCTTCAAGGACGCTCAGGCCGCGTTTGCCGCGCGTGCGCTTGTTGGCGTCGGCATTGTCCGACAGCGTCTGCAACTCGCGCAGGATAAAGGCCGGCACGATCAGATCCCCGTCGAGAAACCCCGTCTGCGCGAGCGCCACGATGCGCCCGTCGATAATCACGTTGGAATCCAGAATTTTGCCGCCGGGCTTGCGCCGCACCTGCGCGAACGACAGCGCCCCGAACGCGTCGGCGTTGCGGACCGCGTAGGTCATGAAAAAGGCAGCCAGGATGGCAGTTACGGCCACGCTCAGCAGCCACGAGTAAAACGGCAGGCCGCGCAGCAGACTGGTCAGCAGCACGCTGAGCAGCAGCGCCACGATCAACCCGAAAGTCGCCGCCGCCACCGTGGTCGGCGCGAGCCGCTCGTACCACGTCCGGAAGCGCTCGGCCCAGCGCAGCGCGAATTTCTCGGCGCGCGGCGCGAGGAGCAGCGCCGACAGGGCGCCCGCCAGCATCAGGCTGACGGTGTTGATGGCGGCGGTTTCGGGCGGACCGCTGAGCGCCAGGATCTGCCCGCCGCTGTATCCCAGCACCAACCCCAGCGCCATCAGGGCGAGACGAAAGAACATCATGCGTTTGCCAGTGTACCCGCTGCTTGATCAGCCGTCAGGATCATCCCTGCCGCAAGCCGCCCCGCCGCCGTCCCAGGACCGGTCGCCGCGTTGTCACTGCCGGGGTGTCAGGGCCGGGGTGTCAGGGCTGGAAGGTCGGGGGGGCCGCTTCCCCGGTGTCGAGCAGCAGCCGCGGCCGGAAGCGCAGGCCGTCGGCAGCGACGAGGTGGGCCGGAATGCCGCCCACGTAGCTCATCGCCCGTTCGGGGGGCACGCCGTGCAGGTGGCCGTACACCACCACGTCGGGCCGAGCTTCGGTCACGACCTTCATCAGCGGATTCGCCGGGTACGGCGGCGAGGCGGGAGGGTAGTGCAGCATTAGGATGAAATGGTCGCCCGGTTGCCGCAACCGCTCGGCGGCCCCCACGCTCAGGCGCAGGCGCTCGGCTTCGCGGGTCAGCAGCCGTTCGTCTTCGGCACTCAGCGGCTCGTAGCCAGGGGTCAGCCAGCCGCGCGAACCGCCAATGACCACGTTGCCGAGCCGCACGGCGTCGTTGACCACCGCGAGCTGATCGGGGGGCAGGGCCGCACGCAGCCGGCTGGCGGTGGGCCACCAGTAGTCGTGGTTGCCGCGCAGCAGCACCTTGGTGCCGGGGAGGTCGCTCAGCAGCCGCAGGTCGGTGAGTGCCTCGGGCAGCCGCATCGCCCACGACAGGTCGCCGGGGAGCAGCACCACGTCTTCCGGGCGCACCAGCCCTCGCCAGTGCTCCCAGATCGCCTCCGGGTGCCCGGCCCAGCCCGGCCCGAACACCGTCATCGGCTTGGGCTGTGCCGTGGACAGGTGCAGGTCGGCAATGGCAAACACGCGCATGACTTTCAGGATACAGAGGACGGCGCCGCGCGGGAGAGCGGAGCATAAAGAAAACCTCCCGCCCGTTGCCGGGGGGAGATTTGACGCTGTGGTCGGGGCGAGAGGATTCGAACCTCCGACCCCGTCGTCCCGAACGACGTGCGCTACCAGGCTGCGCTACGCCCCGTCTCGACCACAAACTTCGCCTCTGCAACAGAGGCAGGGGGTAGTGTACGCGCGGGTTTTGGGGGCTGTCAAGGTGCGGTGCGGCGGGCATGGCAATTTGTCCGGAGCTGCACTACGCTGGCATGTCTATGATCGCGCACGTCATCAATCCGGGGATCAGCGGCGTCAAGCTCGCGTGTGCAGTGATTGAGCCGGGGCAAAACCCGGCCTTCCCCAGCCACTTGCAGGTGAGCCTGACCCGTGAGGAACTCCCGCTGGAGGCGGCGCCCGACGAACTCGGTCTGGACGCCCTGGCCGAGCGCATTCTGGAGCAGACTGCCGCGTGGCCCGCCCCCGACGCGGTGGTGGGACGCGGCGGCCTGATGGGCCGGGTGCCTGCCGGGACGTACCACGTCACCCCGGAACTCGCCCGCTACGTCCTTGAAAATGTCTCCGGCTCACAGCCTGCCGACGACCCCAATCCGGGCATAGGCGCGCCGCTGGCGCTGCGGGTGGCGCAGGCGCGTGGGGTGCCCGCCTACATCGTGGACCCGCAGAGCGTGGACGAACTGCTGCCCGAGGCCCACATGACCGGGGTGCCCGGCGTGCGCCGCGAGGCCCGCTTCCACGCCCTCAACGCCCGCGCCGTGGCCCGCCGCGCCGCCTACGAGGTCGGCAAGCAGTTCCGGGAAGCCCGCGTGGTGGTCGCACACCTCGGGGTGACCACCAGCGTCACGGCCTTCGACCAGGGCCGCGCCATCGACACTACGGGTACGGCTCCCGACGGTGGCCCGATGGGTGCCCGCCAGAGCGGTCCACTGCCCACCCGCGCCGTGATTCGGCTGCTCCAGACCCAGAGCGAGTCCGAGCTGCTGCGCCTGCTCACGCGCGGCAGCGGCTTTTTTGCCCTGACCGGAACGGCGGACCTCAGCGAAATCGAGCGCCGTCAGGAACAGGGTGAGGACAGCGTAGTGCAGACCGCCATCGCCGCGTTCGTGCATCAGGTGTGCAAGGCCATCGGGGAGCAGACGGCGGCGCTGCCGGGGCGCCCGGACGCGGTGGCGCTGACCGGCGGCATCGCCCGCTGGGACGCGGTGGTGGACCGCATCGAGCGTCGCCTCGCCTGGGTCGCGCCTTTCATCGTGCTGCCGGGTGAACTCGAACTCGAAGCGCTCGCTGAGGGCGCGGGCCGGGTGCTGCTCGGCCTCGAAGGGGTGCGCGAGTGGACCCCGGAAGGCGTCACCCTACGCCCCGCCGCGCCGCTGGTGCAGGTCGAAACGGTGGAGGAAGTCTGATGGCCCGCCGCACTGGCCGCCACCACACTGAGCACGAGCCGATTCGGGCGACGAGCATGTGGCGGGTGGATCAGGTGTTTCTGGCGCGGCGCGGGCAGCGCATCGAAGTCATTTGCTCGCTCGTCAACGACCGGGGCGGCGACCTGCGGCACCTCAGCGTAGTGGCCCCCACCGACGACCCCGCGCAGGCCGTGCGCCACGCGGCGCGTTTCGTGGCGGGCAAGGGCAACGTGTTCTCAGCCCGCAACGCCCGGGTGCGCTGGGCGCGCGAGCAGCTCACCACACTGCAAGACGAGTTGATCCGCGACACCGACCTCGAAGACACTTTTCAGGACGAATTCGAGGAGACGCTGGCCGCCGTGCGCGACCGCCTGCGCTGAGTGCTGGCCCGGCAAGCTTGACCGGACAGCCCGGATTCTGGCAGTGCAGGAGCGTGTTAGCCTCCACGCCATGACTGACCCCACGCCGCAGCCGCCCGCCGTCCTCTTCGAACGGGTCGTGGTGGCCGGAGTGGGACTGATCGGGGGCAGCATGGCGTTGGGTCTGCGCGAGCGTGGGCTGGCGCGCCGCATTGTCGGTTTGGATCTCAACCCCGACGCCCTGCGTGAAGCCGAAGCTCTGGGCGTGGTGGACGAGGTGCGTTCACGCCCTGGCGAGTGGTTGCGCGAGGCCGATCTCGTGGTGCTGGCGGCCCCGATGCGCTCGCTGGCCCCGCTCGCCGCCGAACTGGCGCCTTTCCTCGACCCGGCGGCGCTCGTCACCGATGTCGGCAGCGTCAAGTCGGGCATCGCCGCCGAGTTGCAGGCGCTTGGGGTCCGGCATTTTGTCCCCGGACATCCGATGGCGGGCAGCGAGCGCGGCGGCGTCACCCACGCCCGCGCCGCGCTGCTGGAAAACGCCGTCTGGGTGATGACGCCGACCGAATTTACCCCGCTGACCGCCCTGACCCGCGTGCGTTCGCTGGTGGAGGCGCTAGGCGCCGCGCCCGTCGTGATGCCGCCCGAGGCGCATGACCAACTGGTCGCCACCATCAGCCATCTGCCTTACCTCGCCAGCCTCGCGCTGACCCACATGGTGGCCCGCGACGAGCGCCTGAGCCTGCTCGCCGCCGGGGGCTTCCGAGACCTGACGCGGGTGGCGAGCGGAGACCCGCTCATGAGCCGTGACATGGTGGTCGAAAACCGGGCCGCCCTGCGCGACGCCCTGGGCCGCTTCCGCACCCAGCTTGAGCGTCTCGAAGCCGACCTCGACGACCCCGAAGAACTCCTTGCCGCCGCCCGCGAAGGCAAGCGCACTCGCGACAGTCTGCCCGTGGTGCGCCGCAGCCTGCTCCCGCTGCGTCACGATCTGGTGGTCGCCCTGCCCGACCGACCCAACCAGATCCGCGCTGTGACCCAGGCGCTCGGCGCCGAGCGGGTCAACATCAAAGACATTGAAGTGCTGGCGATCCGCGAGGACGGCGGTTCGCTGCGCCTTGGCCTCGAATCTCCCGAGGATGCTGCCCGTGCCGCCGTCATCCTGCGCGAGGCCGGCTTCGAGGTGCGGGGCCGGGGCGCGGGAACGGCTTGACCTGCCAGAGGGGCCAATAAAAGGGGAGAGGGGCCGCACACGACACAGGTTGTGCGGCCCCTCTCCCTTCTTGCTGTGCTCAGTCGTCAGCGGCCAGCATCGGCTCGGGCTGCATGACTTCACCGCCGATGCCGCGCAGGCGCTCGGCGAGGCGCTCGTAGCCCCGATTGAGGTACTGCACGCCGTCGATGACCGTTTCGCCTTCGCAGGTCAGCCCGGCGATAAACAGCGCTGCGCCCGCGCGCAGGTCGGCGGCCTTGACAGGGGCGGCATGCAGGGTGCCACCCTGAATGACCTGGGTGTACCCACTCACGGTGATGGTGGCGCCCATGCGGTGCAGCTCGGCCACGTGGGTCAGGCGGTCAGGGTAGACCGGGTCCTGAATCACGCTGGTGCCGGGTACGGTGGCGAGCAGCGCACTCATCTGCGGTTGCAGGTCGGTGGGAAAGCCGGGATAGCTCTGAGTAGTCACGTTGACCGGCTTGAGGTCGCGGCCACGGGCGTCTACCACCATGCGGTTACCGTCTTCCTGAATGTCCACGCCCATTTCAGCGAGCTTGCTTGTCACGGCGCGCAGGTGATCGGGGCGCACGTTGGTCAGCGTGAGCCGCGAGCGGGTCGCCGCCGCCAGCATCATGAAGGTGCCCGCTTCGATGCGGTCAGGAATCACGGTGTATTCGCCGCCGTGCAGTTCCTTCACGCCATGAATGGTGATCGTATTGGTGCCGGCCCCTTCGATGCGGGCGCCCAGCGCGTTCAGGAATTCGATGACGTCCACCACGTCAGTGTCAATGGACGCGTTTTCCAGCGTCACCGTTCCTTCACCCAGCGCCGCCGCCAGAATCGCGTTGTGGGTACCGCCCACCGTCAGCAGTTCGAAGACGAAGCTGCCGTTCAGGCTGCCCTCGCGGTGCGCGAAGAAGTTGCCGCCGTCTTCGATGACCTCGGCCCCCAGTGCCCGCAGCGCTTTGACGTGTTGGTCCACCGGGCGCGGTCCCCAGGCGCAGCCGCCCGGCATGCTCACGGTGGCCGTGCCCGCCCGCGCCAAGATGGCGCCCAGCACGATAAAGCTCGCCCGCATCTTGCTGACCAGGGCGTAGGGCGCGTCGGTGTTCTCAATTTCCGGCGTATGCAGCGTCAGGCTGTTGGGCCCCACCCAGGCGTGCCGGGTACCGAGGTGATGCATCAGCTCCAGAATCGTGTACACGTCCGAGAGCCGGGGAATGCCGTGCAGCGTGATCGGCTCACTGGAGAGCAAGGTGGCGACAATGATGGGCAGTGCCGCGTTCTTGCTGTGCTGAACAGCGATTTCGCCGCCCAGTTGGCGGCCTCCCGTGACATGGAGCGGAGTCAGTTGCATGGGGCATTCCTTTGAAAACGCGGCGCGCGGGCGAGGTCTGGGTCGTGCGCTGGCCGGAGAAGACGTAAAGACATGTGGACAATCTGGTCTGACGTTCCGTACGCCTCTGCTGCAGCCGGCGTGAGGAGTGGAACGCTAGGCGAGTGCATCTTACACATGCTACTCAAGGTGTGTCTAGCGTCCTGCACGCTGTGTACCTGTTAAAGGAAACGGTCAACTGGTCAGGTCTCGGTGAGTGTCAGAGAAAACAGGGGCCTGTCGTCTTGTCTCCGTCTGGTCTAGAAACGCTGGCGAAGAGCCTCACATTAAAATCCTCATGAGACTAGAAAATAAGATTGTCGTCTTCTATCTCATGAGATGGTGGATTGGGCAGGCTCTGATGGGAGAAAACGCTTCACATAAGAAAGTCTATATTCATCATTAAAACCACATGATGTGTTCTAACTGCTCTTTTCTGACGAGCCCTCCTCCAGTGAATACTCACGGAAAAGACAATTTTCACAGAATGCTCATGGAGGCTGTCTACCGTAGTGAAAGGAGCTGATAGAGGTTCAGAACTTCTCTTGCCTTTTTCAGCCGCTTAAGGAGAACCCCATGCGAAAGACCCTCGTGATTTCTTCCATCCTGGCTCTGGGCCTGGGTGCTGCCAGCGCTCAGACTGCGGCCCCCGTGACCACCACCGCTGCCACTCAAGTGACGCAGTTCACCGACGTTCCTGCCGGCCACTGGGCCAAGGACGCCGTTGACCGCATCACCCAGTGCGGCCTGATCCAGGGCTTCCCCGACGGCACCTTCCGTGGGAACGAGAACCTGACCCGTTATCAGGCTGCCCTGATTTTCTACCGCATGCTCAGCACCAACGCGCTGTCCACCTGCGGCCTGAGCCAGGGCGACATGACCGTCGTGATGAACGGCATGCAGGAAGTCAGCACCGAACTGGCCGCCATCGCCACCCGCGTGGGTGATCTGGAGCGCGTGACCGCCGACCAGACCGCTCGCCTCGCGGCCCTCGAAGAGCGCATCAACGGCATGGCCAGCGGCACCGCCAACCAGGACGTGACTGCTCTCACCGCCCGTATCGACGCGCTGGAAGCCGCCGTGCGCAACATCCCCGCTGGTCCCCAGGGTCCCGTCGGTCCTCAGGGCCCCGTCGGCCCCCAGGGTCCTGCTGGTCCTCAGGGTCCTGCCGGCACGGTGACCACCACCGACACCACCACGACGACCACCAACACCACCACGACCGATGCGCCCGTGACCAACACCGGCAGCACCACTGTCGTGATCGGCAACGTGCCGACCACCACCGACACCACCGCGAGCAACCTGTACGCGGGCGTGACCGTCGGCGCCAAGCAGGGTGACAGCAGCCAGCCCTGCGTGACCAAGGTTGGCAAGAACAACGCCGGCAAGGCCGTGGACTACTGCGTCAACATCGGCGGCGTTGTCGGCGCCAAGAGCGTCTTCGGGCCCGTGGGCGCCCGCGTGGCCGCTGTCTACCAGCCCGGCTGGAACGGCGTGAGCGCTGACGTGGCCGCCACTGGCAGCTTCGACGTGGCCGAGAACTTCGGCGTGTACGCTGGCGCCGGTCTGGGCATCACCAACAGCCGTGCCCGTATCGCTGCGGGTCAGACCAACGCCGGTTACGGCGCCACCACCGGCAGCGCGACCGATCCCTACGCGCTGGGCCTGGTCGGTGTCGAGTACCGCGTGAACAACAGCGTCGCTGTGTTCGTGGAAGGCAACGGCCGCTACTACCTGAGCAACAAGGGTGTGGGCACCGGTCTGAACACCGCCAGCAGCAGCTACAACGCCAACCAGAAGGGCTTTAACCTCGGCGGCAAGGCCGGCCTGAAGTTCTTCTTCTAAGCTCCGCCGAGCTTTGAGACCCCCTCCCCGTGAGGGGGTTTTTGCTGTTTTGGGCTTTCGCTCCGGTTGTTCAGCGGGCTTGCGTTAGTGCAGTTCTCCGAATTACGCGTGCGTCGGAACAACGCCGCCACCCGCTCCATTCTCCGTCCTGCTGAGTGTTTTGTACTCGCTTCGCTCGCCAAAAAGCTATGCCATCTTTTTGGCAAATGCTCTAGACTGACCGAATGCGCGTCATGCCGTTTGTCCAAGTGCTTCTTCTGCTGGCGCTGCTCGCCTACCTGCTGCTGGTGGGGCTGGAAAATCCTGGCATTGTGCGGCTCCCGCTCCCGCTGGGACGGGGTGAAGTGCTGCTCTCGACCGGCTGGGCAGTATCGCTGTTCGCTGTGCTGGGCGGCGGCTATGTGCTGCTGCTGTTGCTGCCGCCCGTGGTGCGCGGTGCCTTACAGCGGCGGACCGAGCGCCGGGAGCGTCACCTGCTCGAGCGCCGCCTCACCGAGACGCTAGGGGCGCGGGTGGCCCTGACCTCGGCCCCGAGTGCCACGGAGACGGTGGCTGTAGGGGGGAACGAATGAGCCGGCCTGCCCACTGGCTGCTGGCGCCGCCCGCGAGTCGGGACGCTCTGCTGGCGACCATGCGCGAATGGCAGGTGTCGCCCCCAGTGGCGCAGGTGCTGTGCGGACGTGACCTGCGGACGGAGCTGCTCGCTCTCCCCCTAGAACTGACGCCCAACCCGGCGCTGCGTGAGGCCGCCAGCACATCGTGGCAGCGGTGCGCGAGGGAAAGCGCATCCGTATTCACGGTGACTACGACGCCGACGGGGTGAGTGCGACTGCGACTCTGGTGCTGGGCCTGCGCGCCATCGGGGCGAATGTGCACGGGTTCATTCCCCACCGATTGAACGAGGGCTACGGGATTCATCCTGACCGGGTGCCTGAGCACGCCGCCGCTGCCGATCTGGTGGTCACGGTGGACTGTGGGGTGTCCAACCTCGACGAGGTGAAGTCGCTGCTGGCAACGGGCACTGAGGTCGTGGTCACCGACCACCACGCGCCGGGCGAGAACTTTCCCGAATGTTTGGTCGTCCACCCCCATCTGACGCCGGACTATGACCCCGACCGCCACAATCTGACCGGGGCCGGAGTCGCCTATCACCTGCTGTGGGCGGTGTACGAGGAACTGGGGAGGCCCGAGCCGCGTGCATTGTTGCCGCTGGCGACGCTGGGCACGGTGGCCGACGTGGCGCCGCTGCTGGGTGAAAACCGTGCTCTGGTCCGCGCCGGGCTGGCCGAAATGGCCCGCACCGAGTTGCCCGGTCTGCGCGCCCTGATGAACGAAAAGCGCGTGCGGCAGCCTACGGCGCGTGACGTGGCCTTTATCCTCGCGCCGCGCATCAATGCGGCTGGGCGGATGGGGGAGGCGGACCGGGCGCTGGAGCTGCTGACCACGCCCAGCGACCACGAAGCGAAGAGCCTGGCCGCCTACCTGGAAATTCGCAACCAGGAGAGGCGCAAGATTCAGGACGATATGTTCGCGCAGGCGCTGCAACTCGCCGACCCGAACGACCCGGCGCTGGTGCTCACCCACGACGACTGGCATGCGGGCGTGATGGGCATCGTGGCGAGCAAGCTGGTGGAGACGTTCAACCGGCCCGTGTATATCGTCGCGCAGGGCAAAGGCTCGGTGCGCTCCACCCCCGGCATCAGTGCGGTGCAGGGCCTCCGCGAAAGCCGCGACCTCCTGGGGCGCTTCGGCGGGCACCCCGGCGCGGCGGGCTTTTCGCTGGACCCGCAGAATTTTGGCGCGCTGCGCGAGCGGATTCATGGGTATGTTCGGCAGTTTCCGACCCCGGTCCCGGCAGTGCGGCTAGATGCCCCGCTGCCTGTGGCGGCCCTGACCCCCGAGCTGCTGTCCGAGCTGAGCATTCTGGAACCCTTCGGCGAAGGCAACCCGCGCCCGCTGTGGCACCTGCGCGGGCCGCTGACTGACACCCGATTGGTGGGCAAGCAGGGCGACGTGCTGCAATTCCGGTTCGGTGGCGTCAAAGGCATGAAATACAGCGAACGCGACGACGCTGCGGGCGAACGTGACGTGGCGGCAGAACTTGCCCTCAACGAGTGGAAGGGCCGGACCTCCCTGGAACTGCACGCGGCGGCGCTGCGCCCGCTGGCTCCCCTCGCGCTGGCAGGAACTGAGGAGGGGCTGCCCACCCTGCCCCGGCTCAATCCCCGTGAGGCGATGACCTTCCTGAAAACGGGCGCGGCGGCCTACGCCGAGCAGGGCGTCGCCACCTACCTGCGCGACAACGTACCGGGCCTCACCCTGCTGGACACGAACGCGCCGCACCCCGGCGGTGACCTGATCCTGTACGGTTTGCCCCCCGAGTCGGCCCTGCGCCGCTGGCTGCATGAGGCGCAGGAGCAGGGAGGCCGGGTGGCGTTTGCGCTGGGACCGAAGACGCTCGCAGAGCTCGACGCTGCCCTGACGCTGGCGAAGCTGTTGCCTGACTCTCACACCGAGGCCGCGCAGGAAGCTGCCGCTGACGCTTACCGCAGCTGGCAGTGGGCGCACCATTACCGCGTGCTGAACGACGCGGGGTGGAGCGCCTCGGTCTACGCGATGCTCGGGCTGCCTGTACCGGCAGCGCTCCCGAAGCGGCGGAAGCGCTGGCGCTCGCTGCGGGTTAAAGCCTCAGTTCGCCTTCCTGCTGCACGTTCAACCCCTGGGCGATTTCGTGTGAGGCTTCCTGCCGTTCGCGGTCGAGGTAGTGCTGCGCCTGTCCCACTTCCTTATCGAGCACGCGAATGGTTTCACTGAAGCGCTCGAGCGCCTGCTGGCGGTAGCTGCTGATGCTGTCGAGGGCACCGTACACCTCGCGGAAGGCGTTCTGGATGATTTGCGGGTCCACCGTGGCGCTCCCCGCCTGCTGCTGGATGGTGGTGGACTGCTGGCGCAGGAGCTGCGCGGTGGAGGAAATCATCTTGCCGGTGGTGTCGTTGACCGCCGTAACTTGCCCCAGCACCGCCTGCTGCGTGCCGAGCGCCTGCGAGACCATCAGTGCGGTCTTGAGGGCACTCACGGTGGTCGTCGTGGCGCGGTCCACCCCCTTGATAAGTTCCATGTTGTTGCGCCGCACGAGGTCGAGGGCGAGGTAGCCCTGAATGCTTACGGCGAGCTGCGTCATCAGGTCGGTTACGCGCTGGCGCACGGCAAAGAGCAGTTCCTCGGACACGACGCGGGCCTTTTCGGGGTCGGTCTGCGCGAGTTGCGTGAGCTGCGCGGTCAGCGCCTCGTCCACTGCTTTGCCGACGTGGGCGTACTGGCGCAGCTTCTGCATCGTTTCCCAGAGGTGGACTTTTTCAGTCTCGATGACCGCGTTGTCGCGCCGCAGCTCGTCCTGGCCCCGGTAGAGCGATTCCAGAATGCCGTTGAGGTGACTCTGCGCCGACTGGTATTTGTCCAGATGGTTCTGAACCTTTTTGGCGCCCGGCAGCAGCCCAAAGAGGCGGCGCGGCGTGGGCGTGCGGCTGGGGTCAAGGTCTTCGACTGTGCGGCGCAGGTCGGTCAGGCCCCGCAGGATGTCACTGCCCTCGGCGAGCGCCCCGGCGCGGGTGGCGCGCAGCGGGCGGTCGAGCATCCGGTTGCTGCTCTGAGCGGCGGCGCGCTGCTCGGGGAGGCCGAGGTCATGCACGGCGTCGAGCTTGCGGCGAAACTCGGGCGAGTTGGTGCCAGCCACCAGCACGTCCTCGGCAAAGGCGCGGGCCATGCCGTCGAGCCGCACGCGGTCTTCGGGCGAGAGCGGCACCATCTCGGGGGCGTCTTGCGCCTGTACGCTCGGCACCGCCTCCGGGGCCTGAAGCAGGGCGTCGGGCGGGGTCAGCATCGGCTTGTCGGTCATGCTTCCATTACGCGCCCAGGAGCTGAGAGGTTGCATCAGGCAAAAGGTGGAGGGGCCGTCAGGATTACTTGCGCGCCTTTGCTCCTTTTCCCCGCGCTTCCAAAACACTGCCGACCTGCAAACACCACAGGAAGAGCAAGGCGCAAATCAGCGAAAAAAGGCCCCACAGTCCCACCAGGCTGACCGGGACGCCGCGCCGCAAGACGGCCAGCGTCGGCATGATGGGATTGACATAGGCCGTGGTCATTAGCTTCCCGGTCTGCGGGTCCCTCTCGCCGGCCTGAAGCTCTTGCCAGAGCGGCTTCCCGCAGTTGTTCAGATTATCGTTGCTGAAAGGAGGCGGCAGCACACGCGAACTGCTGTATTCGCGGCCCTCAAAGGTGTAGGTGTAGTGGATACCCCAGACAGGTGGCCCACCCGCGACCTTGCCACACGGCCTCGGCGCAAAAAGAGTGATGTGGGCAGGCACGGGCCGGTAAGCGTAGGATGCGAGGGCGCTCGGCAGACCCGGAATCCAGACGAGCCCGAAAATGAGGGTACTCGCCCAGCCAATCGTCAGAGTGTAAACCAACGTGAAGGTCGCAATACTGCCCCAGCGGCGGTAGGTCTGCTGCTCGGCGGGAGAAAGCTGCTGCACGGTGGGGGGCAGGTCCTCAAGTTGGCGCCGGGCGTGTTTCTCAGCCGCTGCCCGCGCCCGCGCCTCATCCTGCTGGCGGCACAATTCCTGCCATTCTTGCAGGTCCTTTGTTTTCCGCTCAGGCTGGGGCATGGGTCAGTTTAGTGCCGGCACCCCCGCATCCCCGCCGGAATCTCAAAGCTCGCGCTGGCCCGCTGCGTGGGGTCGGCGTTCAGGGTCGCCTTGATTTTGACCCAGCCGCGCTTTTCCAGGCAGGGAGGCACATAAAACCCTGTTTTGGCGTCAATGCGGCCCAGGTTCGGCGGGTTGAGGCTCCACGTTACTCCCTGGCGCACGATTTCGGGTGGGGCGTCCAGATACAGGCCGAAGGGGTGCCCGTATCCCGTCAGCCGGAACCCACGCACGGCGGGTGCGTCAGCTTTGGGCTGGAGAATGAAATTCACCTTCTGCGTGATGGGGTGACAGCCGTCAGGCGTGCGCGGCACTTTGATGCCCGTCTTCCCGGCGGGCTGATAATTGGGCGCACTTACGCGGACGCTGAGGCCGTCTTTGCCGCGCTCGGTGTGGATGGATGCGCCCGTGAGCTGCAAGCCGCGTTCGTTGCGGACAGTGACGTTCAGTTCGGGGATACCGACGGCGGTGCAAGCACGGACAGGGGGCGCTTTGGTGGGCTGACCGGACGATGAAAAGCCCCCGCCCGACACTTCATCAGGCAGGGGAGAACAGCCGGGCATTTCACCCTTATCCATCAACCATCAGCGCAGCGGAACCCTCACCCATCCACGCCCAGCGCGGCAACCACATCCCGCGCCGCCGTCCGGCCCGCGTTCACGCAGTCGGGAATGCCGACGCCCGTGTAACTCGACCCCGCCACCTGAATATTCGGCGGCAGCGCGGCGCGGATGCGGGCGATGTGGTCCAGGTGCCCCACCTGATACGCCGGATTCTTGCCCCGCCAGTCGGCATAGGCGTGCCAGAGCGGATCGCCCTGCGCGCCGAACAGCCGGGCGACTTCGTGAACCGCCTCGGCCAGGGCTTTTTGCGGGTCCAGGTCCTTGAAAAAGACCCGCAGCAGCACGTGTCCCTCGGGCGCGCGGCCATGCAGCTTGGCCGAGTGGACGGTGATGGCTTTCATCTCTATGCCCTCGTCGGCGGCGACTTGGAGCCCGTGCAGGTGCATGTCGCGGGGAAACTGCCCCTCACGGTAGGCGAGGATAACGGCCACCGAGCCGTTCGTCTGCAGCTCGCCCACCAGCGCGGACGCTGCGGGGAAACTCTGACCCAGCGTTGGCGCGGCGACCCAGGCGGGAGCCGTTAAAACAACGCCGCTTGCCGCAATTTTTTCGCCGCCGGTTAGGGTTACGCCGTCCGGGTGAACGGCCAGCACGGGCGTATTCAGCCGCACGTCGCCGGTCAGCTTGGCGGCCACCGCGTTCGCCAGGGTGGACATGCCGTCCTTGAACGACCCGAAAATCGGCCCCTGGGCACGGGGCGTGGCGCGGCTGCCCTTGATGACGCTGCCATATTTCTGCTCCAGCGCGAGAAACTGCGGAAACGCTGCTTTCATGCTGAGTTCAAAGGGATTGGCGACGTAAATGCCAGCCGCCAGCGGCACGATGAAATTCATTGCCTCCGCCCCGAAGCGCCGGATGATGAAGTCGGCGAGCGACTCGTCCTCGTCGGTGTTTTCTTTGGGCGGCACGTTCTGCTCGTCGAGCATCCGGCGCAGACCCTCCGGCGAGAGGACGCCGCTTTGCAGAAACGACTCGTCGTCGAGCGGCACGAACATTTTCAGGTTCTGCGGAAAGTCGAGCAGCTCGCCGCCGCGCAGGAAATACAGCTTTTTGGTCTCCGCGCGCGGGTGAATAAGTTCGTCTTGCAGCCCGACTTCCTGCGCGAGTTGCAGCGCCCAGGGCTTGCCGAGGATGAAGGCGTCGGCGGCCTTTTCCACCAGAAATTCGTCCTCCGTGCGCTCGCTCTGTACCTTGCCGCCGAAAGAGTCTCCCGCTTCGAGCAGGACATACGGCACGCCCCTCTGTTGCAGCTCCCAGGCGGCGGCGAGGCCGGTCATGCCCGCGCCGACGACGATGATGGGTAGGGTATGGGCGTTAGGGTTGGTCATCGGCCCCCCCTCACGCCACCTCAGCCGCCTTACGCTCAATCACGCTCGCCAGAGTCCCGATAAACAGCGGGTCGGTGTTCAGCGCGGGCGGGCGCACCAGCGTCATGCCGAGTTCGTGGGCGACTTCCTGCGCGGCGATGTCGATGTCGAACAGGATTTCCACGTGGTCGGACACGAAACCGATGGCGATGCTCACGACCTTTTTGATGCCCTGCTCGTTCAGGTCGCGCAGGTGCTCGTCGAGCTGCGGCCCCAGCCAGGGCTCGGGGCTGCGGCCCGCCGACTGGTAGCTCCACGACCACTGCTCATCGGTCAAGCCCGCCTGCGCCGCCACCAGGCGCGCCGTCTCGTGGAGCTGGTCAGCGTAGGGGTCGCCCTCCTTGATAATCCGGACCGGCAAGCTGTGGGCTGAAAGAATCACGTGCACGTCGTCGCGCTCGTCCTCCGGAAACTCCTGAATGCCTATCCGGACGCGGTCAGCGAGCGCAGTGATGTAACCGGGCTCGGTGTGGTAGTTGTCGATATAGGCAAAATCGATGTGACCGTGGTTCATTTCCAGCGCGGCCTTGATTTTTTTCTGGTACTTGGCGACGCTCAGGCTGGAATACTGCGGCGCCAGCACGATGGCGATGGCCTGCTCGATGCCGTCGTCGAGCATCTCGCGCACGGCGTCCTCGATCCAGGGCGACCAGTGGCGCATCCCGATGTAGGCCTTCAGGGGCCGCCCGGTGCTGGCGAGTTGCTCCATAGTGGCTTCCACCTGGGCGCGGGTAAATTCGGGCAGCGGCGACTTACCCCCGATCAGGCGGTAGTTGTTGGTGATTTCGTCCAGAATCGCCTGCGAGGTCACGCGCCCGGCGCGGATGTCAGCGAGGTAGCCGGGCATCTCGCCCAGGTTTTCCGGGCCACCGTAGGCCATGAAGAGGACGCCGAGGGGTTTTTGGTTGGTGAGGGTGGTCATGGTTGCTCCTTTAAAAGACCCCTCACCCTTCCGCCGCTTTGCGGCTCCCTCCCTCTCCCCTGGGGAGAGGGCCTTGCGCAGCAAGGGGTGAGGGGTCTTTGCGTCAGATATTCCGCACCGCGCCCCGCGAAGCGCTCGTCGTCATAGACGCATAGGCGCGTAGGGCAGCGGTGATTTTGCGGGGCCGGGGTTCGGCGGGGTGCCAGCCTTCTTCCTCGCGCTTCTGGCGGCGGGCGGCGAGTTCAGCGTCCGGCACGGCGAGGTGAATGGTGCGGTTCGGGATGTCGATTTCGATGAGGTCGCCCGTCTCGACCAGGCCGATGGTGCCGCCCTCCGCCGCCTCGGGCGAGACGTGGCCGATGCTCAGGCCGCTGCTGCCGCCCGAGAAACGACCGTCGGTGACCAGCGCGCAGGCTTTGCCCAGCCCCTTGGACTTGAGGTAGCTCGTCGGGTAGAGCATTTCCTGCATGCCGGGGCCACCGCGTGGGCCTTCGTAGCGAATCAGCACGACCTCGCCTTCCTTGACTTCGCCGCTGAGGATGGCGTCCACCGAGGCGTCTTGCGACTCGAAAACGCGCGCCGGGCCGCTGAACTTCAGGATGGATTCGTCCACGCCCGCCGTCTTGACGATGCAGCCGTCTTCGGCGAGGTTGCCGTACAGCACCGCCAGCCCGCCGTCCTGCGAGAAAGCGTGCTCGGCGCTGCGAATGACGCCTGCTTCCCGGTCGGTGTCGAGTTCGCGGTAACGGCGCGACTGCGAGAAGGCGAAGACGGTGGGAATGCCGCCGGGCGCGGCGCGGTAGAACTCGTGGTGGTTCTCATTGCGGACCACGTCCCACTCGTTCAGGGCGGCGCTCATGCTGGGGGCGTGTACGGTGCTCACGTCGGTCTTCAGCAGCCCGGCGCGGTCAAGCTCGCCCAGAATGCCCATGATGCCCCCAGCGCGGTGCACGTCTTCCATGTGCACGTCGTTCTTGGCGGGCGCCACCTTGCACAGCACCGGCACCCGCCGCGAGAGCTGGTCGATGTCCTGCATGGTGAAATCCACCCCGGCCTCGTGCGCGGCGGCCAGCAGGTGCAGCACCGTATTGGTCGAGCCGCCCATCGAGATGTCGAGGGTCATGGCGTTCTCGAAGGCGTCGTAGGTGGCGACACTGCGCGGCAGCACGCTCTCGTCATCGCCCTCGTAGTAGCGCTTGGCGAGGTCCACGATCAGGTGCCCGGCGCGCTTGAACAGGTTCTGGCGGTCGGAGTGGGTCGCCAGCACCGAGCCGTTGCCCGGCAGCGAGAGGCCCAGCGCCTCCGTCAGGCAGTTCATCGAGTTGGCGGTGAACATGCCCGAGCACGAGCCGCAGGTGGGGCAGGCCGAGCGCTCCACCAGTTCGATGTCTTCCTCGCTCACGCTGTCGTCGGCGGCCATCACCATTGCGTCCACCAGGTCCAGCGCGTGCTCGCCGTCACCGAGCTTGACCTTGCCCGCTTCCATCGGCCCGCCCGAGACGAACACGGTGGGGATATTGAGGCGCAGCGCGGCCATCAGCATGCCGGGGGTAATCTTGTCGCAGTTGGAGATGCAAACCATCGCGTCGGCGCAGTGGGCGTTGACCATGTACTCCACGCTGTCGGCGATGATTTCGCGGCTGGGCAGTGAGTAGAGCATCCCGTCGTGGCCCATGGCGATGCCGTCGTCCACGGCGATGGTGTTGAACTCCTTCGCCACGCCGCCCGCCGCCGCGATTTCACCCGCGACGAGTTGCCCGAGGTCCTTGAGGTGCACGTGCCCCGGCACGAACTGGGTGAACGAGTTGACCACCGCGATGATCGGCTTCTGGAAATCGCCGTCGGTCATGCCGGTGGCGCGCCACAGGGCACGGGCGCCGGCCATATTACGGCCCTCGGTGGTGGTTCTGGAACGGTAAGTCGGCATGGGGTATTTTCCGCCCTTCGGGGAAGCGAAATGAGAGGAGTGTCTAAAAGACCCCCGTTTACAGCGGCGGCTGTCTAGCGCTGCGTCTGCTCGTGCACGTAGTCGGTCAGGCGGTGCACCATGTCCTGCGGGGTTTCGGGCAGCAGGCCGTGGCCCACGTTGAAGATGTGACCGGGCCGCCCGTTCGCCTCGTGCAGGATGCGGTCGGTCTGATGCTTGAGTTCGCGCCAGGGCGCTTGCAGCAGCAGCGGGTCGAGGTTGCCCTGAATGCTCTGGCCGGGCTGAATGAGGTCCCAGGCCTTGTCGAGCGGCGTGCGCCAGTCCGCGCCCATCACGTCGCTGCCCAGACTCGCCATATCGGGCATCAGGTGGGTGGCCCCGGTGCCGAAATAGATGACCGGCACGCCGAGTTTCTTGACGCGCTCGATCAGGCCGGCGGTGGCGGGCTTGACGAAGGTCTGATAGTCGTAGACCGACAGCGCGCCCACCCAGGAGTCGAAAATCTGCACGGCGCTCGCTCCGGCTTTGACCTGCTCGGTCAGGTAATCGGCCAGCACCGACTCGAACTTGCCCATCAGCCGCGCCCAGGCGGCGGGCTCGGCGTACATGAAGCGCTTGGTCTTCTCGTAGTTGCGCGAGCCTTTGCCCTCAATCGCGTAGCTTGCGAGGGTAAACGGCGCGCCGACAAACCCGATGAGCGGAATCCCGCGCGAGTTGAGTTCGGGCATCAGCAGGCGGATGCTCTCGGCGGTGTACGGCATCGTCTCGGCGGTGGCAGGCACGCCGAGCACGTCCACGTCTTTAGGCGTATTGATGGGGTTGTGAATGACCGGGCCGACGCCGCCCACGAAGTCCAGACTCAGGCCCATGGTGGGCAGCGGGGTCAGGATGTCGTTGAAAAGAATCGCGGCGTCGAGCGGCATCGCCTTGATGGGTTGCAAGGTGATTTCGGCGGCGAGGTCCGGCGTGCGGATGCACTCCAGCATGGTCTTGCCGGCCCGCAGAGCGCGGTACTCGGGCATGTAACGCCCCGCCTGGCGCATGAACCAGACCGGCGTGTAAGGGGCCTGCTCGCCGCGCGCCGTTTTCAGAAACGCCGAGTCGCGCACGCGGGGGTCGAGTTCGGGCCGGCTGACGCCGGGGCGTCCGGGCACCCGCCCCACCGAGGGGTCGAGGGCGGTGGGCTGGTCGGCGGGCGGCGGCGCCGTGGCCGGTTGTTTTTCCGGCGCCTGTTCACTTTGAGGACGAGTCACCCGCGCAGCTTACGCCGCCGAAAATCCCGAAAAGTCCCGTACTGAACGGTAAGAAAGGGCGGGAGGGCTAACGTCGCAGGCCATTCAGAAAGACCAGGACAACCGGCGTCAGCAAGGCGGCCAGCCCGCTGAACAGCACGAAACTGAGCAGCAGACTGCCGAGGTTGTGAGCCACTTCCGCGTCGGTGTCGAAACTCGGTCCCCAGAGGATTTCCCCACAAAATTTCACTGTAGAGCCACGCCAGAAGAGGCAGGTAAAGGCAGGCAAAGACGTACAGTGCTCGCCTCAACCGCTGGCATCCAGTCACCGACAACCGACGCCACAGCCAGCGCGAAAGCAGATAGAGCAGTGGGGCAGAAGAAAAAGCGCGGCGAAGAAAAGAACGTCGGCCATCAGCCCAGTGTGAGAGCCGCAGGCGTGGGAGCATCCGCCGAAAGTCTGGCCTCACGTCTCGTCAGCAAGCGGGTGAAAAACTGCGACCATGCGTTTATTTGTGCCGCTGCTCGCCCTGGCTTCTCTGTCCGCCGCTTCCGCGCAGGCGCCTGCAAAGTGCGCTCTGGCCGCGCGGGTGGACGCCGCGAGCTACGCCGCCCTGACCATGACCGGGGCGAGTGAAGCCGACCAGGACAATGTCGCCTTTACCTGGGCGCAGTGCCGCGCCGCCGCGCTCAACGCCAATCTCAGCAACAGCCCCCAACTGCGGGCGCGGATAGTGAACCTGCGCGGGCAGTACCGGGAACTGCGGGACATCGAAAGCGAACTGGCGGGCATCCGTGCGGGCGGCGGCACCATGTACGGCCACGCCGTGCCGCGCAACTACGCCGTGCTCGAACCCCGTATCGAAAGCCTCGCCAACCTCGCCCGCAGCAGCGCTGGAGCGGTGAAAAGTGTTCAGTACGAAGGCGCTTTGCGTGACGCCAGAGACATGCAGGCCGCCTACATCAAGACCCTGCGCGCCTACAAGCCGCGGCCTGACGAAACGTATGTCCGGTATGACGCCAAAGACTGGAATGCCCGCGTCAACCGCTACGAAGCCGTCAGCAAAAGCATCATGCGGACGCTTGGCAATCGGGGCGACGCCGCCACTGCGCTGGGCTACAGCATCCTGACCGACTGGGCTTTCGGAGCTGACGAGTAGACCTCCGCACGCCCAGTTCGTCTTATTTAGGCCCCGGAAACAGCGTCAACTGCCCCTCAATCGGCAGCAGCACATAAGGCCCACTCGGCGCGGGCCGTCCGGCTCCCTTCGCCTGATATTTGACCTTCCCAGCCTCGTCGAAAACCACCGTTCCCCACCCCGTCGTTAGCCCCAGCCAGCGGCCTAAAGGCGTAAAATTCGGGATACCTGCGCCCAGCGGCAAAGGAATGGGTTGCAGCTTGCCGCCGCGCAGAACTGCCACGCTGCCCGGAGTGGAGACGAAAATGCTCTCCCCATGCGAGAAAAGCCGCACCTCGCCATCATCCACGTTCGGCAGCCACCCGGCAGGCAGCGGCCAGAGCCTCAGGCCGGCAGCGTCCACCCGGACGAGGCGCGAACCACCGCCGCCCGGCGCATGGACCACCAGCCAGAGCGTGTTTTGATTGTCCAGCAGTGGAGAGCCGGCCCCTGCCTTTTTTCCCTCATCTGACGTTGGGTCATTTGAGCAGGTTCGGCTGGTCGGCCACGCTCCCGGCGAGTGACTCACCCTCTCGGAACAGCTCCCATTTCCCCACCTGCGGCGCGAAGCCCAGCCGCCGGTTGACCGCCAGCATCGGCGCGTTGGCGCTGTGGTTGTTGGTCGCCATCGTGCTCAGGCCCGCCGCCCGCGCCCGGCGAATCGCGTAGAGCTTGAGCGGCAGCGCCAGCCCGCGTCCCCGCGCCTGGGGGGAAACGGCGGTGAGTTCGTTGTAGGCGAGGTCGCGGTACTGCACCATCGCCGTGGTGCCGAGCCACTCGCCGTCCGGGCCGGCGGCCAGCACCAGCCAGTCGGGACGTGGATTCTTGTCCAGATGCAACATCCCGCGCACCTGTTCGCGCTCCCAGCGCGGGTGTCCGGCGAGGTCGGGCGTCTCGATCAGGCGGTCGGCCACGAAGTCCAGATACCGCGTGACCGTCGCCTCGTCTGCCCCCGCCAGGTTGCTGAAGGTGACGCCCTGCGCCTCGGCCCGCACCAGGGCCGGCAGAAAGGGCGTCTCGTCAAAACTGGCGAGGTCCAGCCGCGAGGAGAAACGGTGGGCGTGCAGCGCAAAGCCGCGCCGCTCGGCCCATGTCCGGCTCGGCGGGTCGTCGTCGCGCACGTTGGTCGCCAGCGAGGAGATGCCGAGGGCTTGCGTCTCAGCGAGTGCCGTCTCCCAGAGGGCCGAGCCGTGCCCCCGCCGACGAGCGTCCGGCGAGACGGTGAGGTCGAGTTGCAGAAAATTGGGCGGCAGGAACGGGAAAAAATAAAGGTGCGCGAGGCCCACGACCTGCCCGCCTTCCTCTGCCACCCAACGCCGACTGACCTGCTCGGCGAGGCGTGCCGCGTCCTCGGCCAGCAGCCCCGCTGGCGTGGCGGTGCGGTTCCAAACAGCGTTGTTCAGGACTGCCCACGCGGGCGCATCGGCGGGCACGAAGGGGCGCACAGGCATGGGCCGAGCATCCCACAAAAAAAGGCTGGAGCGATGGCCCCAGCCTCTTCAGTTCAGGCGGCGTTTACTGAACGGTGACCCGGAAATCCTCGGCGGGAATCAGGGTGCCCGCGCCCCGGAACACGGCGCGGATGGTGTACTCGCTGCGGGAACCGGCTGCCTGGCGCCGTTTTTGCCTTCCCAGCGGATTTTCTGCACTTCGCGTTGCTCGCCGGGGGCCACGTCGGTCACGACGAGTTGCAGCGTGCAGATGGTGTTGGTGGGGTCGGGCCGCACGATCTCGCCACTGGCACTGAAGACTTCGAAACGCACGTCACAGGCGCCGTGTTCGAGGTGAATCGTGCTGCTCCCGGTGTTGCCGAGCACGAAGCTCCAGGTGTTCGCCTCGCCCGCCCGCACCGTGCGCGGGCCGCTGAGCTGCGCGGTGTGGGCCTGCGCGAGCGGGGCGCCATTGGTCGGCAACGAGCTGTTCTGATTGCTTGAGTTCTGGGTGCCCGTGCCCGGAGCGGCAGGCGTCTGGGTCACGGTGCCGCTGGTCGTCCCGCCAGCGAGCGGCACTCCGTCGAAGGCGAGCACGCCGGTCGGCAGGCCCGCTGCGGCCACCTGGGCAATGGCCTGTTGCCGGGCCGCGTCGTTGGCGACGGTGAGGTTGAGGTAGCCCCGGTCGTCGAAGCCCACGCCGCGCAGCTCCACGCCCTTCAGCGCCCCGAGCGCGTCGAGCATCTGCCGGAAGGTGTAGCCCGAGGCGTAGCTCGGCGCGGTGGTGGACTGCGGCGTGGTCGTGGTGGTCGTCACGCTCTGAGCGGCGGTCTGGGCCTGAGCGGCGCCCGCCAAGAGGGCCAGGGTCAACAGAAAGTTTTTCATGCTTCCACCTTGCCCCCTGCGGTCTGACTATGGGTGAGGAGCCGTTAGGAAAACCGGGAAAAGCGGGCCGCCGGGGTCACTCCGCCGCTGACAGCCCGGCCAGCCACGCCTGCGCCTCCGCCGCGCCCTGCACCTGCGCGCCGCGCTCCGGGGGAAACCAGGCGAGCAGGGCTTCCAGGCCAGCCTTCAGCTCGCCGAAAATGACCTTGTGGTCGCCGTCGGCCAGCCAGAGCAGGCCACTGGGGGCAAGGTCGGTTTCGGTGCCCACCGCGAGCGGCTCACCGAGCCACACCGCGTCCACTTCGGCGTCGTCGGCGGGGTTGAGGGTGCCGGGCAGGCAGCCGTAGTTGACCGGCGCGGGCAGCGGCTCGGTGCGGTAGGGCTGCACCGCGTCGCCGCGCCAGATGAAGCGTTCGCGTTCGCCCGCGCGCCATTCCACCACGCCGCGCCAGGGTGTTGCCGGCCCACTCATGGCTTGACCTCGTACAGTTCCACCTGCCGCAGCACCGTGCCGCCGAAACTCAGGACGGCGCGGTAGGCGCCCGGCGCCGGGGCCGGCAGCGTCAGCTCGGCGGTGCGTTTGGCGGCGTCTAGAAAGACACTGTCGGTGCCGAGGTCACGCGAACCGTCGAACCAGTGGACGGTGAGGTAGCCGGGTTCCAGCCGCCCGTCGAGGGTGACGCTCAGGCGCAGCTCCTCGCCCGCGCGTTTCAGCTCGGCCTGGGTGATGCGGGTGGGCAGCGTGACCGAGGTCGCTGGCGGAATCAGCGGCACGAAGTTGAAGCGGCAGCCGCCGAGCAGGGGAGAGGCGAGGGCCAGGGCGAGGAGAACGGGGCGCTTCATGTCTGCTCAGTATGGCGGCGCGGGGCTGAGAAGGACCTGATGCCAACGGGAGCTGTCGTCAGACCCGCGTGAGCCGCCCACCCGCTATCCTGCGCCCCGCCATGTCCGAGCCCGTCTCTGCCGTTCCCCTGTCTGCTCCCGTCACCCCCGAGTGGGTCGCCGACGCCGTCTTCTACCAGATTTTCCCCGACCGCTTCGCCCGCTCGGGCCGCGTGACCGGCCTGCACCTTCAGCCCTGGGGCAGCGCGCCGACCATTCACGGCTACATGGGCGGCGACCTGTGGGGCGTGGCCGAGCGGCTGGGCGACCTTGCCGGCCTCGGCGTGAATGCGCTGTATTTCTGCCCGGTGTTTCAGTCGGCCTCCAACCACCGCTACCACACCCACGACTATTTTCAGGTGGACCCCATGCTCGGCGGCAACGCGGCGCTGCGGCACCTGCTCGATGAGGCGCACGCGCGCGGCATCCGGGTGGTGCTCGACGGGGTGTTCAACCATGCCAGCCGGGGCTTTTTTCAGTTCAACGACCTGCTCGAACACGGTGAGGCGAGTGCGTACCGCGACTGGTTTCATGTGACCGGCTGGCCGCTGAGCGCCTACGACGAGGACCGCCCCGCCAACTACGCGGCGTGGTGGGGCATCCGGGCGCTGCCCAAGTTCAACACCGACCACCCCGAGGTGCGCGAGTTTCTGCTGAGCGTGGCCGAATACTGGATGCACTTCGGCATCGACGGCTGGCGGCTCGACGTGCCGAACGAGATTGACGACGACGCCTTCTGGCAGGAGTTTCGCCGCCGGGTCAAGGCGATTAACCCCGACGCCTACATCGTGGGCGAAATCTGGGGCGACGCCGGACGCTGGCTGGCGGGCGACCAGTTCGACGCGGTGATGAACTACCACTTCACCCGCCCCTGCCTGGGCTTTTTCGGGGCGCGGACGCTCGACCATCCGATGAACGAACGCAGCGGCACCGGGCGGGTGGAGCCGCTGGACGCCGCCGCTTTTGCCGTGCGGGTGGAAGAAGTCACCCGCATGTACCACCCCGCCGTCGTGCGCGCGCAGCTCAATCTGCTCGACTCGCACGACACCGCCCGCTTCCTGACGGCGGTGGGCGGCGACGCCTCGGCGCAGCGGCTCGCGCTCGTGTTTCAGTTCAGCTATGTGGGCGCGCCCTGTCTGTACTACGGCGACGAAATCGGGCTGCCCGGCGGCGTGGACCCTGACTGCCGCCGCGCTTTTCCCTGGGACGAGCCGCAGACCTGGGACCACGACACCCTGACCCTCGTGCGCGAGTTGACGGCGGCGCGGCACCGTTCGGCGGCACTGCGGCGCGGCGACTTTACGGTGCTGCACGCGCAGGGCGAGCAGGTGTCGTTCGCTCGCAAGCATGACGGAGAGGCGGCGTATGTGGCCTTCAACTGCGCGCTGGATGCCGCCCCGGTTCCGGTGCCCGCCACATCGGGCCGTTACCGCGACATGCTGACGGGCGCGGTGCATGACCTGAACGAAAGCTCGGTGCTGACGCTGCCTGCCCGGACGGCGGCGTTGCTGCTGTGCGAGGGGTAAAGCACTGGTCAAACGGTCTGACTGTCAAACCGCAGGAGGCGAATTGTCGTCCAGTTGCGGCTCGACGGTTCGACGGTTTGACCTTCTCCTCTTTGCAAGAGGTGCGGTGCCTGACACCAAAAGACCCAGCACTAAAAAAGGCCACCCTCCAGCCCGGAAGGTCGCCCCCTTTGGACTCCTGCGCTCAGTTCTTGCCCTTGCCCTGGGCTTTGGCCTGCTCCATCGCCAGTTCCTTGAAGGCGCTGAGGCTGCTGGCGTTGGCCTGCCCCTCGATGGCCTTGACCGCGAGGTCCTGCATCTGGCGGCTGGCGGCGCTGACCTGCTCGGACAGTTGCTGGGCGCGGACGCTGAGCAGGTCGAGGCGGGTCTGGGCGCTCTGGATGCGCTGCTCGTAGACGCGGCGCTGGCCTTCGATGTCCTTTTCCTGCAACTCGGTCCGCACGCGGGCCTGCCGGGTGCCGATGCCGTTGCCCTCGGCTTCGGCGCGCTTGAGGGCGGCTTCGCGCTCGGCGGGCAGGGCGGCGGCGCGCTCGGTGACTTCGCGCCACTTCTGCTCGCGTTTCGTCAGCTCGGCTTCCAGGCTATTCCACTCGCGCTCCTGGGCGTCAAGCCGCTCGGCGCGGGCGCGGGTCAGTTCGGCCTGCTCGGTGCGGTAGGTCTCGTCGTCGAGGCGGCGGTCGAGGTCGCGCTGGTAGCTGTAGTCGGCCGTGTCGCGCTCGCGGGCGGTCCGGGCGGCGAGGTCGCGCTCGGCCGTAGCGCGTTCGCGGGCGTCCTCCTCGTCTTCCCACTCGCGCTGGCGCGCTTCCCATTCCTCGGCGGTGGCCGTCTGCTGCGTTTCGAGCTCGGTGCGCGAGGCTTCGGCGGCGGCATCGTACTCGGCGAGCAGGTCACGCAGCGCGTGTTCGCCCGCCGTCAGGCCGTAGAGGTCACGCAGCGCCTCGCGTTCGGTCTGCGCCAGCTTGAGCACACCCTGGAGCCCGGCGGCCTCGGCGCTGAGCTGCTCGGACAGCTCCGCCAGCGTGCCCGACGCCCCGGCCTGAAGCTGGGCGAGCAGCCCGAGCGCGACGGTCATGCGGCCCGACGCTTCGCCCGGCTCTGTCGGCAGTTCGCGGCTGGCTTCCTGCATCGGGCCTTTGGGGGCGGCCTGCTGCTGGACCACCTGCTGCTGTGCCACCTGCTTCTGAGCCTCGCGCACTTCCTTGTCTTTCTGGGCGAGCTGGCCCTTGAGGGCGCCGAGCTGACCTTCGAGCTGGCTGTACTCCTGAATCAGGTCGTCGAAGGCTTCGAGGATTTTGGCCTTGGTGGCGCTGTCGGCGGGGCGTTTGACGCTCATGCTTCACTCCTGCTGGTGCTGGCGGTGGTAAAGGCGCGGGTGGCGAGGTTCTGGGTCTGTTCGCTGACGCGCTGCTGCTGGGCCTGCAACTCGGCGACCTGCGCTTCGGCGGCGGCGACGGCGGCTTGCAGCGAGTCGAGGTGCAGTTCGTAGCTCTGCTTGCTCGCTTCCCAGTCGCGTTCCAGCAGGTCCGAGCGCACTTTGGCGTCGGCATTGGCCTGCCGGATGCCTTCTTCGCGGGCCTTTTTGACGGCTTCTTCGAGTTCGGCGGGGAACGCCTCCACCTTGATGCGGTCTTGCTCGAACTGCTCGGCGCCCGCTTGCAGGGCGGCCTCGCGCTCGCGCCAGTCGCGTTCCAGGGTCAGGCGGCGTTCGGCGAGGTCGCGTTCCTGGGCGCGGTCGGCGGCGTGCTGTGCGTCGGCGTCGTGCTGGCGCTCGCGTCGCGCCGGTAGCTGTGATCGGCTTCCTCCTGCTGGCGCTCACGGGCCGTTTCCTCCTGCTGACGCCTTTCTTCTGCGGCGAACTCGGCGTCCTCGCGTTCCCAGGCGCGGCGCTCGGCGCTCTGCTCGCGGTTCAGGGCGTCCAGCCGCGCCTGATGCTCGGTCTGGAGCCGGGCGACGCGTTCACGGCCTTCTTGCTGCAAGGCGGCCAGCGCGTCGGCGGCCACCCGGATGCGCCGCAGCTCGGCCAGTTCGCGCCCGGCGACCTCGCCAGCGGTCACCAGCTCGGCGAGCTTCGACGTCTCGCCCGAAAGCCGCTCCTCCAGTTGCGCCAGCACCGCGCCGACTTCGAGCTGCACGTCCGCCGACTGCCGCACGATGTGGTCCACCGTGTACCCCGCCGCCCGGTCCAGCACCTCGCGGTCCCGCTGGGTGCGCTGCACCTCGGCGCGGCTCTGAAACCTTCCCTGCGCCGCAGCCTGCTCTTTCCGCACCTCGGCAAACGCCTGCTGTAAAGCCTGAGATTCGTCCTTCGTCATAGCTTCTCCTTTAAAACCCGCTTTGTTTTTACGCTTAAAACATAACACGGCGGGAGGACTTTGTGCAAGTGGACACACTGGGCTGTGACTCACGGTTGGGCTGAAGTGCTGGCGCTTCTGGGCAGAGTTCAGGTGACCGGCGGATAGGCAATCGGATTTTGTGCGTTCCTGGCGAAAGAGGCCGTCACCGAGTGATAGAGATAGCGGTTCCTCACCTCTTCCGGGGCAACGTGTCCGACAAATTCCCAGCGCTGCGGGTCGTTGACCGCTTCGGCGAGTCGGGTCTGATAGGGAGTTTGGCCCGCCGGGTGCCAGGACTCGATGGTGTACACCTCACGCACGACTCCTTCAAAGACGGCCAGCGCGTATTTGACTTCCTGCTGGCGCCACTTCGCCACCTTCCAGACGCCCCGCGTCGCCTCGTACAGCTCCTGCGCGGGCATCCCGTGCCAGTAGAGCCGATTGCTGCGGATAAGCATCACTGGGTCGGTGATCACGGCGGGCGGCGCGGCGTAGTAAGTGACGAGTTCTTCAAGCGACCTGCGTCCAGAGCGCACACTTTGCCAGCCCCTCACCAGATTGGACAGCGAATCCAGTCCCAGCAGATCAATGGCCGCCGCCTCGATTCGGTAGGCCGTGGCTTCGTCGGGCAGTCCGTGGGCCAGGATGTCGAGCCTCGGTGACAATTGCGCCTGTCGGAGTTCAGCCAGAATCTGCGCCTTGCGTGACTCGCCCTCCGCCGATAAATGCGAAAGAACACGCTGGCCCTGGCCTTTGCCGACATAGAAGACCTGTTCCGTCCTGGGGTCTACGTACAGATAAACGTAATACCCCAGGTGCTGAGCGACTTCCGGCGGGATGCTGGGGGTCACGGCCCGCTTACTCTTCGGTACTCAGCACCGCCAGGAAGGCCTCCTGCGGCACTTCCACCGTGCCGAACTGCTTCATGCGGGCGCGGCCCTTTTTCTGCTTTTCCAGCAGCTTTTTCTTGCGCGAAATATCGCCGCCGTAGCACTTGGCGAGCACGTCCTTGCGGTACGCCTTGACGGTGGCGCGGGCGATGATTTTGGCGCCGATGACGGCCTGCACCGGCACCGGGAACATCTGCCGGGGGATGACTTCGGCCATCTTGTCCACGATTTTGCGGCCCAGCGAGTAGGTCTTGCTTTCGTGAACGATGACGGCCAGCGCATCGATGACCTCGTTGTTCACCATGATGTCCACTTTGCGCAGGTCGCCTTCGCGGTAACCGAGCTGCTCGTAGTCCATGCTGGCGTAGCCGCGCGAGATGGATTTGAGGCGGTCGTGGAAATCATAGAGAATCTCGGCGAACGGCACCTCGTAGACCAGCTCCACGCGCTTGCCGACGTAGTTCATGGTCTGCATGCTGCCCCGGCGCTCCTGCAAGAGTTGCATGACCGGCCCCACGTAGTCCTCGGGCAGCATCACCGAGAGCTTGATGTAGGGCTCCTCGACTTTCTCGATGCGGTCGCGGGTGGGGAACTCGGCGGGGTTTTGCGTCTCGAAAATCTCGCCGTTGGTGAGCGTGACGCGGTAGACGACGGCGGGCGCGGTGGCGATCAGGTCGAGGTCGTACTCGCGCTCCAGCCGCTCCTGAATGATTTCGGCGTGCAGCAGCCCCAGAAAGCCGCAGCGGAAGCCGAAGCCCAGCGCCTCGGAGGTTTCCGGCTCAAAGGAAAAGGCCGCGTCGTTGAGCTTGAGCTTTTCGAGCGCGTCGCGCAGTTTGCGGTAGTCCTCGGTGTCGGTGGGGTACAGGCCCGAGAACACCACCGGCTGCGCGGGTTTGAAACCGGGGAACGGCTCGGCGGTCTGGCGGTCGCTGCCGGTCAGGGTGTCGCCGACCTGCGCGTCCTGAATGTCCTTGATGCCGGCGGCGACCCAGCCCACCATGCCCGCCGAGAGTTCCTGGCCCACGACGAGGCCGGGGCTGAAGGTGCCGACCTTGTCCACCTCGAAATTCTTGCCCGCGTTCATCAGCCGCACGCCGTCCTTGGCCTTCATGGTGCCTTCGAGCACGCGCACGAACAGAATCACGCCCTGGTAGGCATCGAAAAAAGAGTCGAAAATCAGCGCCTTGAGCGGGGCGCCGGGGTCGCCGGCGGGCGGTGGAATGCGTTCGACCACCGCTTCCAGAATCTCGGGAATGCCGATGCCGGTTTTGCCCGACGCCCGCACCGCGTCCTCCGCCGGAATGCCGATGACTTCTTCGAGTTCACGCGCCGCGCCTTCGGGGTCGGCGGCGGGCAGGTCGATTTTGTTGATGACCGGCACGATTTCGAGGTTGTTGTCGATGGCGAGGTAAGCGTTGACGATGGTCTGCGCTTCCACCCCCTGCGAGGCGTCCACGAGCAGCAGCACGCCCTCGCAGGCGGCGAGCGAGCGGCTCACCTCGTAGTTGAAATCCACGTGGCCCGGCGTGTCGATGAGGTTGAAGACGTACCCCTCGCCGTTTTCTCGCGTGTACTCTAGGCGAATGGGCGTGGACTTGATGGTGATGCCGCGCTCGCGCTCCAGCTCCAGCGTGTCGAGGGTCTGGTCGCGCTTATCACGCTCGCCCATCGCGCCGAGTTGCTCAAGGATGCGGTCAGCGAGCGTGGACTTGCCATGGTCGACGTGGGCAATGATGGAAAAATTGCGAATCTGGCTGGTGGGGGTGGGGTCGGTGGGGCCTGCGGTCACGCTCCGCAGTGTAGAGCAGTTGTCTGAGCAGCGGTGTGGACGCAGTCATCGCTCTCTACCCGGCGCCCGCGCCCTGACGAAACCTTAAGACGGTGGGCCGGGCCTCAGAAATGAATGTGTGGTCTGGCCCATTCTCCGGATATGAGCGACAACAAGAACGCCGGACAAAGCAGTGACAGCCAGGGCAACGGTGCGCCGCAGATGAGCCGTGACGAAGCCGTGAAGACGGTCGCTGGGCTGGTCAAGGGCATCAAATTCGCCATGCTGGTGTCGGTCAACGACGCGGGCCACATCCACTCGCGCCCCATGACCACCCAGGAAACCGAGTTCGACGGCGATATCTGGTTTATCGGCGCCAAGGACAGCGAGGTCGTTCACGATGTCCGCAGCCGCCCCCAGGTCAACGTGAGCTACGCCGACACCGGCAGCAACAACTACGTGAGCGTGCACGGCACCGCCGAACTGATCGAAGATCGCGCCAAACTCGACGAACTGTGGAGCGACATGTACAACATGTACTTCGAGGGCGGCAAGGAAGACCCGAATGTCCAGCTCATCAAGATCAACGCCGAGGGCGCCGAATACTGGGAGAGCGGCGGCAAGGTGCGGACCCTCTTCGCCTTCGCCAAGAACCTGATTCCTGGCCAGCGCGCCGACGCGAGCGAGCTGGGCAAGAACGACACGGTTAATCTCTAACCTGACCGCAACGAAAAAGTAAGAAGGAGCTGAAGCACGGGCCTCAGCTCCTTTTTTTGACCTGCCGCCTTTACTGGACCGTCCCCTGCGCCGCCGGATAACTGCCGATGATTTTGGCGTAGCTCGCCTTGACCAGAATCCCAGCGAGGGCCTGCGCCACCTGCGGATCGCTCGCTTTGCCCTCGATGTCCACGTACATCAGGTAGCTCCAGGCACGGTCGCGGCGGGGGCGGCTCTCGATGCGCGAGAGGTTCAGGCCGCGCAGTTCGCCCAGGGTTTCCAGCAGAAAACCGGGGGTGTGGCGCACCGCGAAAATCAGGCTGGTCTTGTGCGGCGCGTCGCTCGGCTCCGGGGCGTGGCGCGAGAGCACCATGAAGCGGGTGAAGTTGAACGGCTCGTCCTCCACCCCGGTTTGCAGGATGTTCAGGCCATACAGCTCGGCGGCGCGGCGGCTGGCGATGGCGGCTTCGTCGCGGGCACCACGCTCGGCGAGGTCTTTGGCGCTGCCTGCCGTGTCGTGTTTGGCGAGTGGTTGCCAGCCGTGCTCGCGGATGAGGTGGGTGCACTGGTCGAGGGCCGGTTGCTGGCTCCCCACCTTGCGAATGTCGGCCATTTCCACCCCCGGCAGCGCCATCAGGCAGTGGCTCACGCGCACCACGACTTCGCCGGTGACGTGCAACTCGGTTTCGGTGAGCAGGTCGATGGACTGGTGAATGGCGCCCATCAGGCTGTTTTCCACCGGCAGCACGCCGTAGTCGGCTTCGCCGTTTTCCACAGCGCGGGCGACCTCGTGAAAGGTGGGGTAGCCGAGGGTCTCGCGCACCTGCGGCAGGGCGTTGAGCGCCGCGATTTCGCCGTAGCTGCCGGGGTTGCCCTGAAAGGCCACCGCGTAGCCCGCCGCCTCTTCCTGCTGCCACTGTTCCCGCTGTTCCTGCCCGCCTGCGTCCGTCATCCGGCGAGGCTAGCGCGGGGGCGGCGCGGGCCGGGGGAGAGGTCTATTCGTGGAGGGCGGAGTCTCGCTCGCCTTCTGGGCTGACCGGGTCACTGCCGCCCGGAGCGCGGGCCGACCCTCCAGCCTAACACCCGGCCACCCGGACGGCAACTTTTCGCCGTCCTCGCGCGAGTTTTTTGGTTTTTCATGGACGGCTCCTCTATGCTGGACGCATGGTCAGACTGGAAGAAACGTCCCTGCCCGGCGTGGGGATGCGTTACGACTTCGATGGGCGCTTCGGCAAGCGCGTGGGCGTGATCGTTCACCGTGACGGGCGGCGCGAGATGTTCGTGTCGCGCGACGACCCCGACGCCTGCGGCCAGAGCATCACGCTCGACGAGGGCGAGGCCGAAGTGGTGGCCGACCTGCTCGGCGGCAGCACCGTGACGCGGCGGATGGGACAGACGATGCAGGACATCGAGGGGCTGGCTATGGACTGGTTGCCGCTGGAGCGGGGCAGCCCCTTTGCTGGGCGCGCGCTGGGCGACTCGCAGATGCGCACCCGCACCGGCACCAGCGTGGTCGCCGTGATTCGTAATGAGCAGGCCATTCCCGCGCCCGGCCCGGACTACGTGCTCGAAGCGGGCGACACGGTGGTCGTGGTCGGCACCGCAAATGGGGTGCGCCGCGCCGCCCGGCTCCTGAGTAGCGGGGCCGACTCTTGAGCCCTCCCACGGGAGGCGACTGAGTCATGCTCGGACGCCTCTTTCTCGAACTCGGTACTGTCATCCTCGCCCTCGCGCTGGTAGGCCGCGCCGCCGGGCGACTGGGGATCACGCCCATTCCGCTCTACCTGATGGCGGGCATCGGCCTGGGCACGTTCATGCACCTGGACGACACCGCCGAGAAATTCATTCACACCGGAGCCGAAATCGGCGCCATTTTGCTGCTGTTTATCCTGGGGCTGGAATACACCAGCGACGAACTGCGGACCAACCTCAAGGCCAACCGGCAAATCGGCTTGATCGACCTCGCGCTCAACTTCACGCCGGGCGTGGTGGCCGGGGCCCTGCTGGGGTTGCCGCCGCTCGCCTGGGTGCTGCTCGGGGGCATCACGTTCCTGACCTCCAGTGGCATCGCCTCCAAAATCCTGTCGGACCTCGGGCGCCTCGGCAACCGTGAGACGCCGATCATCCTCGCCGTGTGCGTCATCGAAGATGTGGTGATGGCCTTTTACCTGCCGGTGGTGGCCGCCCTCCTCATCGGCGGGTCGCTGCTCTCGGTGGGCGTCAACCTCGCGCTGGCGCTCACCGCCTTCGGGGTCACGTTTTTCCTCGCCATGCGCTACGGACATGTGCTGAGCCGCGTGCTCAACGTGCCGAGCGACGAAACCCTGCTCCTCGGTGTGCTGGGGCTGGTGCTGGTGGTGGCAGGCGCCGCCGATCTGCTCAAGGTGAGCGCGGCCATCGGCGCCTTTCTCGTCGGCATCGCGCTCTCGGGCGAGGTCGCGCATCGGGCGCGGCAGCAGATCGAGCCGCTGCGCGACCTTTTCGCCGCCGTGTTTTTCCTGTTTTTCGGCCTGCAACTCGACCTCGCCGAGGTGCCGGAGGTGTTGCTGCCCGCCGCCCTGCTCGCCGTGGTCACGTCCATCACCAAGTTCCTGGTCGGCTGGTACGGCGCCCGCCGCGCCGGGGTGCAGAGCCGGGGCCGCTACCGCGCCGGCACTACCCTGATCGCCCGTGGCGAATTCAGCATCCTGATCGCCGGCCTGGGCCTCGGCCTTGCCCCGGTGCTCGGCCCGCTTGCCGCCGTCTACGTGCTGCTTACCGCGATCATCGGCCCGGTGCTGGCCCGGTTCGACGCGGCTCTGGCGCCGAAAGTGGCGCGGGTGCTGGGGGGGTAGGAAAAAGGGAGAGGGTTGGAAGTGGAGCGGCGAGGGGTGGCCGCTCCGCTTTTTTTGTGAAGGGCTGTTACGCCTATTGGCTGAGATGTTCGGTGGGGTGAGATGTTCTTGAGTCTGGTCTGGACGCCCCCTCACCCCTTGCCTTCGGCAAGGCCCTCTCTGCTCCGCAGCTCTCCGAGTCCCGCAAGGGGCGAGGGTCAAGAGATGCTTCAGCTCTGGCTTTTTTCGCTGCCCCATAAAAAACTGTGAAACGCAGAACGCCAGGGCCGTCGGGCGCGTCAGCGCACGGGCCTCGCGTCTGTAGAATTCACCAGCATCCAGGCCAGCCCACGCACTTGTAAAACGCTGACTGGCACATAAAATCACCGCCAGGTGCACAGCGCCAGCGTCAACCCCCCTTGCCCCTCTGCTTCGCAGCTCTTCGAGTCTGGGGTAAGGGGCTGGGGGATGGGGCAAAAAGCTAAAGCCCAAGCCCCAACAACCCACCCCCGCCCCCACACGCTATCCTCCCAAGTCGCCCCCGCCCTCCCCAGGCGGCCCCGGCACGCGGCCCCGGAATCCCTCCGTCAGGCCCGAGGAGAAGTCATGAAGGCACACCTCATCACCTACGGCTGCCAGATGAACGAGTACGACACCCATCTGGTGCAGTCCCAGCTCGTTTCCTTCGGCGCCGACATCGTGGAGTCGCCCGACGAAGCCGATTTCGTACTCGTCAACACCTGTGCGGTGCGCGGCAAGCCGGTGGACAAGGTCCGCTCGCTGCTCGGCGACCTGCGCAAGCAAAAGGCCCAGCGTTCCCTCGTGGTGGGCATGATGGGCTGCCTCGCGCAGCTCGAAGAGGGCCAGCAGATCGCCCGTAAGTTCGAGGTGGACGTACTGCTCGGCCCCGGCAGCCTGCTCGACATCGGCGCGGCGCTCGAAAGCAACGAACGCTTCTGGGGGCTGCAATTCAAGGACGAGCTGCACGACCACATCCCGCCGCCGCCCAGCGGCAAGTTGCAGGCGCACCTCACCATCATGCGCGGCTGCGACCACCACTGCACCTACTGCATTGTGCCGACCACGCGCGGGCCGCAGGTCAGCCGTCACCCCGACGACATCCTGCGCGAACTCGACATGCAGCTCGCGGCGGGCGTGCGCGAAGTCACCCTGCTCGGTCAGAACGTCAACGCCTACGGGGTGGACCAGGGCGCCAAGCTGAAGGGCTACCCGAGCTTCGCCGACCTGCTGCGCATGGTGGGCGCCAGCGGCATCGAGCGCGTCAAGTTCACCACCAGCCATCCCATGAACTTCACCGAGGACGTGGCGGCGGCCATCGGTGAGACGCCCGCTATCTGCGAATTCGTGCACCTGCCGGTGCAGAGCGGCTCGGACCGGGTGCTGCGCCGCATGGCCCGCGAGTACAACCGCGAGAAGTACCTGACCCACATCGCGCAGATCAAAAAGCACATCCCCGACGTGGTGCTCGCCACCGACATCATCGTGGGCTTTCCCGGCGAAACCGAGGAAGACTTTCAGGACACCCTGTCGCTCTACGACGAGGTCGGCTACGACTCGGCCTACATGTTCATCTACTCGCCGCGCCCTGGCACGCCGAGCTACAAGCACTTTCAGGACCTGCCCCGCGAACTCAAGACCGAGCGGCTCCAGCGCTTGATTGCCAGGCAGAAAGACTGGTCGGCGCGCAAGAACGCGCAGAAGGTCGGCACCGTCCAGCAGGTGCTGCTGCGCGGCGACGCCCACGACGCGGGCTTTCTGGAAGGCCACACGCGCGGCAACCACCCCACCGTGGTTCCCAAAGCCATCGGCGCGGACGGCGCGGGCGTCTATCAGGTCCGCATCGACCACGCCACGCCGCACATGATGTACGGCCACATCCTCGGCCCCGATGGGCAGCCTCTGCCCGAGCAGCCGCGCTTTAACCCCGAAGCGGCGGCGGTGGGTGGGGCACTCCCAATGCTGTAAAGGAACAAAAAAGGGCGCAGAGGCCGAAGCTTCTGCGCCCTTTTCTTGTAATTCTTACTCTCCCTTAAACTCCGCCGGGCGCTTTTCTAGGAACGCTTTAGTGCCTTCCTTGAAGTCGCTGGTGGCAAAGGCCAGCCCGAAGAGGTCGGCCTCGATTTCCATCCCCGCTTCGAGGTCGGTGGCGAGGCCCCGCCTGACTGCTTCCTTGACGAGCGAGATGGCGAGCGGCCCATTTTTCACGATCTGCTCGGCCACTTCGCGGGCCTTTTGCAGTGGGTCGTCGGCCACGTAGTTGACCAGGCCCATGCTCAGGGCTTCCTCGGCGCCGATCTGCCGGGCGGTCAGCATCAGGTCCAGGGCGCGGCCCGCCCCGATCAGGCGGGGGAGGCGCTGGGTGCCCGCAAAGCCGGGCAGCAGCCCCAGCGTCACTTCGGGCAGCCCCATGCGGGCGCGCGGCGAAGCGATGCGGATATCGCAGCACAGCGCGAGTTCCAACCCGCCGCCGAGTGCGTAGCCGCCTATGGCCGCAATCACCGGAATCGGCAGGTTGCTGAGCTGCGTCATCGCGTCCTGGCCCAGCAGCGACATGTCGCGCCCAGCGAACGGCCCTTCCAGCCCCGCCAGTTCGCTGATATCGGCCCCCGCCACGAACGCCTTGTCGCCCGCGCCGGTCACGATCAGGGCGCCCACCTCGGGGTCGTTGGCGATCAGGTCGGCGGCCATTGCCAGCTCGCTGAGGGTGGTCCCGTTTAGGGCGTTGAGCGCCTTGGGACGGTTCACGGTCAGCACCGCGATGGGGCCATGCTGGTCAATGGTGATGTTCTCGAATTCCATCTCGTCGAGGCGCAGGTCGTCGTCGCTGTAAGTCATACCTGCATGGTGACATGACTTGGCGGCGGAGGGGAGAGGCTGAGGAAAAAACAGAGAATCAAGAGATGGGCTGTCCTGAAAAACGCCACCCACAGAGGCTTGTGGATGACGGCTTGCAGGACTGGTTCTGACTGCGGCAGCTTCAGCGCGGCCTCTACCGGGCGACTCACCCCAGCGGGTGCCGGTTCATGTCCTTGTAGAGCAGGTATTTGCTCCAGTTGCGGCCCAGCGCGCCGTACCACTGCGGGCAGTGGGCGCCCATCCAGATGATGTCGCCCGCCGTGACCGGGTAGTAATTTTCTTCCAGCTTGTAGAGCCCCTCGCCTTCCAGCATCAGCAGGCCGTGTTCCATGTAGTGGACTTCGGCGTAGGGCAGCGACGCCCCCGGCGCGAAACTCATGGTGCTGACCATGAAATCGAAGGCCGGCTCGTCGGGCAGCAGCTTGCGGGCAATCAGGTGGTCGTCGCCCTCGAAAGGGTAGCCGGGGTTTTCGCGCTCGTTGCCCCAGTAGACGCCGGGGGCTTGAACGCCCTCGACTGTCTGGTACGGCTTCTCGAAGACGGACACGCGGGCGTCGGTTTTCGCCGTCAGCATGTGCTTCTCGCCGGCGGGCAGGTAGACGTAGTCATACTCGCGCAGGGTGCGGGTTTCGCCGCCGACCGCGACGTCCACTTCACCCGAGAGCACGAAGGCGAAGCGCTGATACACCGACTCGGTGGCCTGCGCGCCAGCGGGCATTTCCGCCGTGAACTGCACGAAGCGCGCCCCCAGGCCCACCACCGGGGCGATGTGCAGCACGATGGCGCTGCCCGGCCACTCGGCGAGCGCGGTGCGGACGAAAGTTTCAGGGGTGATGACCGCGTGCGAGCCGTGCAGGGCGCTGCGGGTTTGACCGAGGTGTTTCATGGGGACTCCTGGGGAAAGAAGCGATTTAGAGCATTTGACAGAATGATCTGGTCTGTCTTTGCCCCTCTACCCTCGTGGGACTCGTAGAGCTGCGAAGCAGAGAGGGCCTTGCGAAGCAAGGGGTGAGGGGGTCATTTTTCTGTCCAATGCTTTAGAGGGACCGGGGCCGCAGCAGACGCCCACGCGGGGTGCCCGTGAACTCGCCGTTCTGGTAGACCGGCTGGCCGCGCAGGTAGGTGGCGTGCACCCGGCCCTGGAAGCTCTGGCCCCGGTAGGGGTTTTGCTGCCAGCGGTCGTAGAGGGTGTCGAGGGTGAATTTCTCGCCCAGAGCAACCAGCGCGAAATCGGCGTCGGCCCCGACCGCCAACCGGCCTTTTTGCGGCAGGCCGAAGCGCTGCGCCGGATTCAGCGCCAGCAACGCGGCAATGATTTCAAGCGGCAGCCCGCGCTGGGCGTAGCCGTCTTCCAGCATCACGTTCAGGGTGCTCTGGGCGCCGCTGATGCCGCCCCAGAGAGAGAAAAAGTCCTCGCTGGTCTTCATGTCGGGCGGCGCGGGCGAGTGGTCACTGCCCACAGTGTCGATGTGCCCGGCGAGCAACTCGCGCCACAGCTCCTCCTGCACCGCCGGGTCACGCAGTGGGGGCGCACATTTGAGCGCCGCGCCGACGCGCTCCACGTCCTCGCCGGTGAAGTGGAGGTAGTGCGGGCAGGTTTCGATGGTTACGTCGATGCCCTTTTGCTTGCCTTCGTAGGCGAGCGCCACCGCCGCCCCACTGCTCACGTGAACGAGGTGGAGCGCCGCGCCAGTGTCCTGCGCGAACAGCAGCGCCCGCTGCACCGCTTCGAGTTCGGTGACGACCGGGCGGCTCTCCAGGTAGTCGCGCACGCCGCTTTTGCCCTGGGCGCGGGCGGTTTCGGTCAGGCGGCGGGTAAATTCGTTGCTCTCGGCGTGGGTGGCGACGACGAGGCCGTGGCGCTTGGCGGTTCGCATCCCCTCGTACAGCGTCAGGTCGTCCGCCGCCGGAAACTCGTCGAGGCCGCTGTGCGACATGAACGCCTTGAGGCCGATGACGCCGCATTCGGCGAGGTCGTCGAGCTGGTCGAGATTCAGCGGCGTCAGCCCGCCCCACAGCCCGAAGTCGATGAGCGATTTTTCCTCACCCAGCCGCGCCTTGTCCTCAAAGCGCTCGCGGGTCAGGACCGGCGGCGAGGAATTGAGCGGCATGTCGAGAAAGCTGGTCGCCCCGCCTGCCGCGAGCGCCTGCGTGCCGGTCTCGAAGCCTTCCCAGTGGGTGCGGCCCGGCTCGTTGAGGTGCACGTGGTCGTCGAGGACGCCGGGAAAGACGTGCAGGCCGCTCACGTCGAGGGTCTGGGCGGCGGGGGTGGCAATCTCGTCGGTGAGTTCGGCAATCTGCCCGCCCACAATGCCGAGGTCGGCGCGGCGTTCACCTTCCGGGGTCACGAGGACCGCGCCACGCAGGAGCAGGTCAAGGCTCATGCCTGCACCTGCTGTTCGGCCTGGGCCGCGAGCAGTTCCAGAAACCGGGTGCCGACCCGCAGCCCGGCGGCCACGTCCCCCGGCTCGGCCATCTCGTCGGGGTGGTGGCTCAGCGCGTTGGGCGAGCGCAGAAACAGCATGGCAGCGGGCATCTTCTGCGCCATGATCTGCGCGTCGTGGCCGGCGCCGCTGACGAGTTCGGGGTGCGTGAGGCCCTGTTCCTCGGCGGCCTGGTGCAGCAGCGCGCGCAGAGACGGCGCCATCGGCACAGCGGCTTCGGCCATGCGCGGCGTGACCGAGCAGGCGACCTGCCGGGCGGCGGCTTCCCGCTCGGCGAGCGCGAGCAGTTCCTGAAGCGACTGCGCCCGCACCGCGTCGTCGGCGTGGCGAATGTCGAGCGAGCAGCTCACCTCGCCGGCAATCACGTTGCCCGCGCCGGGTTTGGCCTCGATCATGCCCACGGTGGCGACCAGTCCCGGCGTGCGGTTGGCGAGGTCCTCGGCGCCCACGATGAAGCGGGCGGCGGCGGCCAGGGCGTCGCGGCGCAGGTGCATCGGTGTAGTGCCCGCGTGCGAGGCGCGGCCCGTGAAGTGCAGCGTGAGGCGGCTCTGGCCCACGATGGCGCTCACCACGCCCACCGCTGCGCCCTGGTCTTGAAGGACCGGCCCCTGCTCGATGTGGATTTCGAGGTAGCCCAGCGGGCGGTCTTCCGCCCCGGCGCCCGGAAGCTCGTCGGGGTTCAGGCCGTAGCCGACGATGGCGTCGCGCACCGTCTGGTTTTCCCGGTCACTCACCGTCAGCAGCTCGTCCGCCGTGCCCACCAGCGCCCGGCTGCCGATAAACGACACGCCGTAGCGCACGCCTTCTTCCTCGGAAAAGCCCAGCACTTCGAGGTGAAAGGGCAACTCGCGTTCACGCAGCGCTTCCACCAGCGCGTACCCGAACACCACGCCGATGATGCCGTCGTAGCGCCCGGCGTTGGGCACGGTGTCGAGGTGCGAGCCGATATACAGCGTCCGTGCACCCGGCGCCCGGCTCTCCAGCCGCGAGCGCAGGTTGCCCACGGCGTCCACGCGGGTGGTCATGCCCAGGCGGTCGGCCCAGGCGCGCAGCTCCTCGTGGACCTGCCGGGTCGTGGGGCACAGGTAGGTGCGGGTGATTTCGCCGGGCACTTCGGTGTGGCAGGCGAGGGCGTCGCAGGTGTCGAGCACCTGCCGGGTCAGTTGGGCGGCTTGCGTTTCGTTCATTCTGGCTTCTCCGAATCTGAGGACAGGTGCAGGCGTTGGGCTTCCAGAGGAAAATACGCCGCGCACGCCGGCGCCTCCACCAGATGGTCGAGCAGGCGGCTGGCGGGTTCGTCGTCGCCCAGCACGGCGCGGCGTTCCTGACGGTAGCGCTCCGGGGTGAGCCGCTCGCCGTCTTCGAGCGCCGCCCGCACCCGCACCCACTGCCACAACTGAGCGCGGGCAAGCTCAGCAGTGGCGGTGTCCTCGATGCGGCCCGCGCGCACCAGCACGCCCTCGCCCCGGTACCACGCGGCGAACACGCCGAGCGCGATTTCGAGCGCCTCGCGCACGTCGGCAAGCCGCAGCGGGCCGGGGTCGGGCAGGTCGGTGAGGCGGTGGTAAAGGTCCGCTGGCGTGTCCTTGTTCTCGCTCTGCGCCGGGGCGTCGAAGCCGCGCCGCACCGGTTCGAGCAGTTCGGGGAGCCCGGCCCACGCCGCCGTGAAGCCCTGCGCCGCCTCGCGCTGCTTATCGGCCAGCACGGCGCCCAGCGCAGGCTGCGAGTTCTGTGGGTCGGGCGCGAAGGACGCAGTGCCGCCAATCGCCTCGGCGCCGTGAGCCCGGCAGACCCGCACCAGCGTCTCGGCGTAGGCGCGCATGGCGTCCACGTCCATCGTGAGCTGCGAGCGCGGCGGCATGGGCGTGTCCCGCCGCGTGCCCAGGTGCTTGGTTAGGCTGAACACGTAGTCCCAGCGCCCGGCGTTTAGGCCGTAGGTGCGCGGCGCGAGCGGCTCAAACACCGCTTCGATATTCAGCAGCCCGCTGAACGTCTCGATTTGCAGGCAGGTCTTGACCGTGTTGGGGGCGAGACTCAGATGTTCCTCGGCGAGCAGCAGCGCGTCGTGCCAGAACTGCGCCTCGGCGGGCGTTTCCAGCTTGGGCACGTAGATGTGAATGGGCCGTTCGGGCCGCGCCGCGAGCACTGCGCTCAGGTCGCACAGCGCGGCGATAGCCGGTCCATCAAAGTCCAGGTGCGGCTCCAGCGCGTACAGGGCGCGGGTGCGGGCGAGCAGGGGCCGGTCCGACTCGGCCACCCAGGCGAGCGCGTCGGAGGCGGCCTGCACGTTGTCGCGGGTGGGCGAAAAGGTGTCGTCGAAATCCACCACCACCGCGTCGGCGTCCGAGTCCACCGCCCGGCGCAGCATGTCCAGGTCGGACGCCTCCACAATCAGTTCGGCGCGGCGCCCTCGCAGGTCGTCCGGAATGGCGGCGGCGCGGGCAGCGGTGAGGACGGAGTTTGCGCGCGCAGGCGGCTCTCCCGGCAGCCCGGCCCAGCGGTCACGCAGGCGGGTGTGGAGCTGCCGGGCCAGGGCCAGGGCGGCGGGGGACAGGGAGAGCGGGGGCGGGTTCATTCGGTCGGCACCTCTGGCGGTCAGGCGGCGGGAAGGGAGTGAAAATGGGGAGGCGGGTGAGACTCAGCCGCGCCACCCCAGCCGGGCGGAAATCTGCTCGGACGCGGCCTGCACGCGCCCCAGCATGTCGGGAATGTTCTTTTTGGGAAAGCGCGAGGTCGGCGCCGACACGCTCAGGCTCGCCACCACCTCGCCCGAGGCGGCGCGCACCGGGGTGGCGAGGCAGCGCACGCCGAGTTCGCGTTCCTCGTCGTCGAGCGCGTAGTCCTGGCCGCGCACGGTGTTCAGTTCGCGCGTCAGAGCGGCGAGCGTGGTAATCGAGTGGGGCGTGTAGGCGGGAAAAGGGCCGTCGCCCACCTTGCGCCGCACCTCGGCGGGGGGCAGCCACGCGGTCAGCACCTTGCCCACGCCCGAGCAGTGCAGCGGGGCAGCGGCGCCGATGTGGGTAAACATTCGCATCAACTGACTGGCCTCGACCTGATGCACGTACACCGCCTCGTTGCCGCGCAGCACGGCGAGGTTGGCGGTTTCGTTCACTTCTTCCACCAGCGCCTGCATGACGGCTCCGGCGGCACTGAGCAGCGAGTTGCGTTCACTGAAGGCCGCGCCGACCTGATAAGCGCGCAGGCCCACGCTGAACAGACCCGAGCGCTCCTCCCACTCCACGTAGCCCTGCTGGCGCAGTGTTTCGAGCAGGCGGTAAGTCGTGCTGGCCGACAGCCCCGCCTTCTTGGCGACCTGCGTCAGCGTGGCCTCGCGCAGTTCGGCAAGCGCCGAGAGGACACTCAGGCCACGTTCGAGCGTGCGGACACTGCCCGCCTCACCGCTGCGGGCGCGGCCCGACTTGAGTTTGGGCGCCTCGGTCACGGCGCCTCAGGCCCGCTGCCCGGCGCGGCGCGGCAGACGAGCACTTGGAATGTCCGTGGGGAGGCTGGGTCTGGACATGAATAAACTCCTGGCAGAGGAAGGGAGAAAGGCATCCACTGATTTTCAGCCTACAACAATGAAGTTCATGTGGTGAAACTTTGCGCTGGGTCGAACAGGCTCAGTATGCCCGCTTAAACCAGCCGGTTACGCCCCGACCAGCAGCGCCCGGAAGTCGTTGAGGTTGTGCCCGCTCGGTCCCGTCACCAACGCGTCGCCGAGGTGGGCGAAGAAGGTGCCGGAGTCGTTGCGCTCCAGAAACTCGCGCGGACTGAGGCCCGCCGCCCGCGCCCGGCCCAGCGTGTCCGGCGTCAGGAACGCGCCCGCCGCGTCGCTGCTGCCATCTATCCCGTCCGACCCCGCCGAGAGCGCGTACACGCCGTCTTCTCCCAGTGCGAGGGCGAGCGCCAGCGCGAATTCCTGGTTGCGCCCGCCTGCGCCGTCGCCGCGCAGCTGACCGTTGCCTCGCCGCCCGAGAGCAGCACCAGCGGGGGCGGCAGGGGAGAGCCATACTGCTGCACGCTCCGCACCAGCGAGGCGTGAAGACGGGCGAGTTCGCGCGCTTCTCCCTCAAAGGTGTCGCCCAGGATGACCGCCCGCACGCCCTGGCCTTCCAGAAACTTTTGCGCCGCTTCCAGCAGCAGCCGGTTGCTGCCGATGATCTCGTTGGTGACGTGCGGCAGCGTGTCCGGCGTGTCGGGCGCCCCCGACTGAAAATGGGCGCGAACGGCGGGCGCCGCGATGCTGTACTTCTCCAGTACTGCTAGCGCGTCGGCGAAGGTCGTCGGGTCGGGTACCGTCGGCCCACTGGCAATCACGCTGGGGTCGTCGCCCACCACGTCTGAGAGCAGCAGCGCCCGCACCCGCGCCGGGGTGGCCTGCGCCAGCCGCCCACCTTTGACCCGTGAGAGGTGACGCCGCACGGTATTGATTTCCCCGATGTCGGCCCCCGCCCGCAGCAGCTCGCGCGTCAGGGCCTGTTTCTCTGCCAGCGTCACGCCATCCGGCGCGGCCAGCAGCGCGCTCCCGCCGCCCGAGACCAGAATGAGTGCTTCCTGGTCAGGGCGCAGTGCCCCCAGCTGCCGCAAAGCTTCCTCGGCGGCGGCGGSGCTGCGCTCGTCGGGCACCGGGTGCGAACCGGGCATGACCACGGCTTCCGGCGGCGCGCTGAGGTCGGCGGTTCCGGCAGGCGGCACCACCAGGGTCGGCACGCCGGGGTAGGCGGCGAGCGCTGCCCGCGCCATCGGCAGGCTCGCTTTGCCGAACGCCAGGATAAAGGCGGGAGGCGGGCCGCTCAGGTGCGGAGCGAGCAGCCGCGCCGGGCTGGCCGAGTCGAGCGCCGCCCGGTACGCCTGTTCCAGCAGAGCACGCGGGTCCATTGTTCCTACTCCAGTCCAGACAGCTCGGCGTAGAACGGCGCCACGCCGCTGTGGTCGAGGTCGCCCTGTCCGCGCGCGATCATGGCGTCCATCCTATGGGAATATTGGCTTATGGGAATGTTGGCGGCGACGCCGGTGGCAAAGAGGGGCAGGTCCTGGTGCCGGACCGTCGTTGCTGGGCCAAGCGGGAGGCGCCGCTGATTCCCCGGCAAATCGATTCCCAGGCAAATCACCGCCTCCGCTCTCATGCCAAGATGACCGGCGATGACCCGCACTCCCCTGACCCTCGAACAGCTCAACGCCCTGAGCGACGACGCTTTCACCGAGCACTTCGCCGGGGTGCTCGAACACTCGCCGCACTATGCCCGCCGCGCCGCCGCCGGGCGCCCCTTTGCCGATGTCGAGGAGGTCGCCGCCGCCTTTGCCCGCGCGGTGGCCGCCGACGAGCCGGGCGCCCAGGTGCAACTGATTCGCGCCCACCCCGACCTCGCCGGGAAAGCGGCGCTGGCGGGCGAACTGACTGCCGAGAGCGCCAGCGAGCAGACCTCGGCAGGCCTTGACCGCCTTTCGCCGGAGGAATACGCCGAGTTTCAGCGTCTCAATGCGGCGTACCACGAGAGGTTCGGCCTGCCGTATGTGGTGTGCGTGCGCGAGAACACCAAAGACACCATCTTCGAGGGAGCGCGGCGGCGCCTGACGCATACCCAGGAGGAGGAGCAGGCGGCGGCACTGCACGAAATCGGGCGCATCGCACGGCTGCGTATCCTCGACCTCGTGCAGGAGGGGCGACAGGAGAAGAGAATGGACGGGCGCCTGATACGGATTCCGTAGGGGGCTGATACGGTTTCAAATTGAGTCCCGGACATGTCCGGGCGAAATTTTGCGCGGAGCGCATGGAAAAAATACGGTTTTAAGGAGATGGACGGGCATCCGGCGCCTTTCCGGATGTTCGGGAATCGGATTAAAATTATACCCCCTGCTCCAGCCCCGCCAGCATTCGCCCCGCCAGCTCCTCCAGGGTGCGCTGCTCCTGCGCCGACAGCGGAGCAAGCACCCGCTGCGTGGTCGCCAGATGTGCGGGCAGCAGGTGCGTGACCAGGGCGCGGCCCTGCGGCGTCAGGCGAATACTCGCCGAGCGGCGGTCACGTTCGTCCTCGCGGCGCTCGATCAGGCCCTTTTCGAGCAGCCGCACGATCCGGTTGCTCGTCGAAGGCCCGGAAATGGCGGCCAGGGCGCTGAGTTCGGTGGGCCGCAGGCCCTCGGGCGGCGCCGAGCGGTAAAGCGTGAGCAGCAGGTCCCAGCCCGCCGCGTTCAGCCCCGAAGCGGCGTAGGTCCGCTCGATTTCACGCCCCAGAGCCGCGTGCAGCCGCTCGAGCAGCAGCAGGGTCAGCATCGGCCCGGCGCTGGGGGTCAGACCGTCCGAGTCTGGTCCCTGACCGTGATTGAGCCTCGCCCAGTCGCTCCGAATCCGCTCCAGAAGGGCTGCCGTGTCGTTGTCCATGCGGGCTGACACCCTAACACGAGCAACAGTGCTACACTGCGGCCCTCAGTAGGTAGACATCTAAGTATCTGGCGGCGGCACCGGGTCGTGTCTTCGTCGGGACACGGGAGGACATGATGACGGGAACCCAGCAACCGGGCACGCAGCCGAAAGTCAAAGTGCGGCTCGGCGAGAACAACTATGGCAAGGCCGAAGTGCAGCTCATGAAGATCAAGCGCGGCACGCCCCGCCACGAGCTACGCGAAGCCAAGGTCCGCGTCGCCATGTATGGCGATTTCGGTGCTGCCCACTCCGAGGGCGACAACACCGACCTCGTCGCCACCGATACCGTCCGCAACACCGTCTATGGACTCGCCAAGGAAGGCTTCGAGAGCAGCATCGAGGAGTTCGGCAAAGAACTTCTCACCCACTTCGTGAAGGTCGGTCCCCGCGTCACCGGGGGGTTCGCCGAGTTCACCGAGCATCTCTGGGAACGGGTCCAGACCCCCGCGCAGCCCCAGGGCCATGACCACGCCTTCGTCCGGCAGATGCCCAAACGCACCGCCCGCGTCGAAACCCAGGATGGTCGGCGTTTTACGGTGACTTCGGGCATCGAAGAGCTGTATGTCCTCAAGACCACCGAGAGCGGCTGGGAAAACTACCTGCTCGACGAGCGCTTCACCACGCTGCCCGAAACCCATGACCGGGTGATGGCGACCTTCGTGACGGCGAAATGGGAATACGCGGTGGAGAGCTGTGATTACGACGCGGTGTGGGAGCGGGTGTACAGGCAGATTCAGCACACCTTCACCGATCACTATTCCCCAAGTCTGCAACGGACGCTGTACCTGATGGGAGAAGCGGTGTTGAGTGTGTGCCCGGAGATTTCGCGCATCTGGTTTCAGATGCCGAACAAGCACCATCTGGTGTACAACCTGGGGCGCTTCGGGCTGGAGAACAACAACGAGATTCTGCACGTGGACCCCGAGCCCTACGGCCTGATGGAAGCCTGGGTGGAGCGCGCCGAGTGAGCGGACACCCGGGGCTGACCACCCACGTCCTCGACACCGCGCGCGGCAAACCGGCAGCGGGCGTGCGGGTGCAGCTGTGCCGCGTGACCGGCGACACCCGCACGCCCGTCACTGAGGCGGTCACCAACAGCGATGGCCGCACCGACGCGCCCCTCATTGAGCGCGGCTCGCTCAAACAGGGCACTTATGAGCTGACCTTCCACGTCGCGGACTATTTCAAGGGCTTCGTCGCCGCTGCCGACCCGCCTTTTCTCGATGTGGTCACGCTGCGCTTCACCGTCGGTGACACCAGTGGGCACTACCATGTGCCGCTCGTCATGACGCCCTGGTCCTACAGCACTTACCGGGGTAGCTAAAGGAATAGAGCGAGTAAAGGTCCGGGCACAGGTGAAAAACCTGCGTCCGGACTTTCTCGTTTCACAAAAAGCCCTTCCTAATCGGTAGGGGCCTTCTCAAAGCTCAGTCTTCAGGGATACTCGACGCTGATGACCTTGAGGCTCACATTGCCCTTCGGTCCCGGCCACACGGCGCTTTCGCCGGGGCGTTTGCCCAGCAGGGCCTGACCCATCGGGCTGGCGTCGCTGATTTTGCCCTTGAGCACGTCCACCTCGAAGCTGCCGACGATTTCCAGGGTGCGCTGCTTGTTCTGGGCGTCTTCGACGATCACGCGGGCGCCCACACCCACGGCACTGGTGTCGATTTCTTCGTCTTTCATGATCTGGGCCCGTTCGAGCTGCGCTTCGATCTCGGCGATCTTGGCTTCGTTTTCGCTCTGCTGCATCCGGGCCTCGTCATAGGCGGCGCTCTCGCGCAGGTCGCCGTCCTCAATGGCCTTGCCCATGTACTCGCTGATCTGCTCGCGGCGGGTGGTCTTGAGGTACTGCAACTGCTCTTCGAGCCTTTCCTTGCCCTGGCGGGTCATGCGGACGGGTTCTCTGGTCATAACCGAAGCAGTATAGAGCAGCCCTGCCCCCTCAGCGCGCCGGAGGGGCTAGAGTCGCCCGGTCTGGGTCAGCAGCAGCCGCAGTTCGTGCGGGCTGGTGGCCGCCGCGAGCGCCGCGTCGAGGGTGATCAGCTCGGCACGGTAGAGCGCGGCCAGGTGCTCGTCGAAGGTGTGCATCCCCCGCAGATTGTCTTCGAGCAGCACGTCCTTGAGCAGCGGCGTGCGCGCCTCGTCCTTGACATATTCCTGCACCAGGGGCGTGCTGACGAGCACCTCGGTCGCCAGTGCCCGGCCCACCCCGTCGGCGCGGGGCAGCAGCCGCTGGCTGAGGATGCCGCCCAGGCACTCGGCGAGTTGCAGCCGCACCTGATCGCGCTCGTGGGGGGCGAAAAATTCGGCGATGCGCCCTACCGTCCGCACCGCGTCCTGGGTGTGCAGCGTGCTGATGACCAGATGCCCGGTCTGCGCCGCCAGCAGCGCGGCCTCCACCGTTTCGCGGTCCCGAATCTCGCCGATCACGATCACGTCGGGGTCTTGACGCAGCGCGTGCCGCAGCGCCGCCGCGAAACTGCGAGTGTCGCGCCCCACCTCGCGCTGTACCACCAGACTGCGGTTGTTGCGGTGCAGCACCTCGATGGGGTCTTCGATGGTCAGAATGTGATAGGCGAAGTGCCGGTTGAGGTAGTCGATGAGGCTGGCGACGGTGGTGGTCTTGCCACTGCCGGTCGGCCCGGTAATCAGCACCAGGCCACGGGGCAGCGCCGCGAACTGCTCCATGACTTCGCGCGGTAGTCCGAGTGCCTCGAAGCCCGGAATGGTTTCGCCCACCACCCGCAGCACCAGGCCCACCGCACCGCGCTGCCGGAACACGTTGCAGCGGAAGCGGCCCAGACCCGGCACGCTGTAGGCCACGTCCAGTTCCTGCTGGTACTCGAATTCCTCAAACTGCTCAGGGGTCAGCACCGCCCGTGCGAGCGCCTGGGTATGCTCCGGCGTCAGTGGTTGCGTGCCAAAGGGCAGCAAGCGGCCATCCACCCGGCCCAGCGGCGGACTGCCCGCTTGCAGGTGGATGTCGGAGGCGCGGCGGCCCGCGAGTTCGCGCAGCAGGTCGTCCAGCGTCATGCGGGCGCAGGCACCGGCGCGGTGCTCAGCGGCATGTTGTCGATCAGCCGCACGCCGAAGAGCCGCCCCGCGATCAGCACTCGGTTCAGGGGATCGTCGCTCAGCTGGGGCACATCACGCAGGTCCGGCCCCACCACCACCAGGTAATCGAGCGCCAGCTCCGGCTCGCTCGCCAGCACGTCCAGCCCGGCTTGCCGCAGCCGCCCCGTGTCGCGCTCGCCGCCCGCGTAGGCCGCCTGCACCGCCCGCAGCGCACGCGACAGCACGGTGGCCCGCCGTTGCTGCTCAGGCGAGAGGTAGCTGTTGCGGCTGCTCAGCGCGAGGCCCGCGTGCGCCGCTTCCTCGTCGGCGCGCACCGTCGGCACGCCCACGATTTCGGAGCGCAGGTTGAGGTCGGCGACGAGGCGGCGCACCACCGCGAGTTGCTGCCAGTCCTTCTCGCCGAAGTACGCGCGCTCAGGCTGCACGATATTCAGCAGCTTGAGCACCACCGTCGCCACCCCGGCAAAGTGTCCGGGCCGCGCCGCCCCGTCGAGCGGTTCGCTGACCCCGCTGACCTCGACGCGGGTGCTGAAGCCTGCCGGGTACATTGCTGCCGCCTCGGGATGGAAAACGAAATCGGCCCCCGCTGCGCCCGCCAACGCGAGGTCACGGTCCAGGTCGCGCGGGTAGGTGGCGAGGTCCTCCGTCGGCCCAAACTGCATAGGGTTGACGAAGATGCTGACCACCACCACGTCGCACTCGGCACGGGCACGGCGAATCAGCGTGGCGTGCCCTTCGTGGAGAAAGCCCATTGTCGGCACCAGCCCGACCCGGCCCCGACTTGCGAGTGCCGTCTGCACTTCCTGCGGCGTGCTCAGAATCTGGGGACGGTGTTCGGTGTCGCTGACCTCATCAGACACGGCGGCGCCCATCCAGGCCCAGGGCCGACACCAGCGCGTCGAGCAGCCACGAAATGACCGTCAGCACGATGGCCCCCACGATGGCCGCGCCGAAGCCCGACACGTTCAGGACGGTGACCTGCGCGACCAGCCATAGGACTATGCCGTTGATGACGAGGGTAAACAGCCCCAGCGTCAGCAGGTTGATCGGCAGCGAGAGCAGCAGCAGCACGGGCCGGATCAGCGCGTTGACGATCCCCATCACCAGCGCGGCGACCACGACACTGACCACGTCGGCGCCGGGCGCGAACGACACCCCGTTGTAGACCTGGGTGAGCAGGTACAGGGCCAGTGCGTTGAGCAGCAGTCTGAGGATGAATCCCATGCCCAGAGTCTAGAACAGCTCTCCGATGTGCGCCGCTGTAGGAGAGATTCTTTTGCGTTTGGTCAATGTTTTTACGCTTGCAGGCCGCCGGCACATGCCCGCGCTGGGGCCGTCTGGGGGCCGGCGTTTATACTGCCCGTCATGTTCTCCGCCGCCTCCTTTCGCCCGGCTGTGCTGCCCGGCCTGCTGGGCGCCGCGCTGCTCAGCGGCTGCGCCCGCACCGCCGACAACTTCACGCCCCGCATCGTCGTCAGCGGGTCCGACGGCGGCACGGTGTCCCAGAATGCCCAGGCCGCCGTGCATGGCTACGTGCTGGACGACGTGGGCGTGACGCAGATCAAGGTGAACGACCAGCCCGTGACCATCGAGGGCAGCCACAAGATCGCCAACTTCAAGTTTCAGCCCGACGCGAAAAACGGCAAGGCGGAGTACACCATCACGGCGCGCGACGCCGCCGGGCACACCAGCAAGGAAACCGTGACCGTGGTGGTGGACACGACCCCGCCGCAGATTCAGGTCAAGTCGTTCAACCGCGTCGGCAACCTGATCCGGGTGTCGGGCGTCGCCACCGACAACACCCGCGTGGCGCAGATTCTGATTGACGGCAACCGGCTCAACATCACGCCAGGGCAAAAGGTCGAGTTCTACGCCGAAACGAGCGGCATCTACGCCGACATCACCGTGCTCGATGTGGCCGGGAACAAGGCGACGCGCCGGGCGCAGTAAGTTGTCAGCTCCGTTCGGATAAGCTGCGCCCAATGGAGCACTGGATTCAAGTCATTCTGGGCTTTTCTTACCTCGGCCTCTTTCTGGTCGTGTTCGCCGAAACGGGCCTGCTGGTGGGGGCCGCGTTGCCGGGCGACAGCCTGCTGATCACGGCGGGCATCGTGGCGGCGAGCCGCAACAGCAACGTGCAGCTCGATCTGGTCTGGGTCATCCTGTCGGTCATCGCGGGCAGCATTCTGGGCAGCTTGGTCGGGTACCTGCTCGGCCAGCGCTTTGGCCCGGCCATCTTCAACCGCCAGAACTCGCGCTTCTTTAAACCCGAATACCGCGTCCAGGCCGAGGAATTCTTTGCCCGCGAAGGGCCGAAATCGGTGTTGCTCGCCCGCTTCATCCCCTTTGTGCGTGCAGTAGTGCCCACCCTGGCGGGGGTCAGCAATATGAACTTCACTTCTTTCGCGTGGTACAGCGTGCTGGGCGCCCTGCTGTGGGGTGCGGGGCTGCCGGCCCTGGCGTACTTCGTGGGGCAGCGGGTGCCGCACCTCGACCGCTACATCCTGCTGATCGTGGCCGTGGTGCTGGTTCTGAGCTTTATTCCGGTGGCGCTTAAGTTGTTGCAAAGTCGCCAGAAAGCCTGAGGGTCGCCAGGGCGTCGTCTAGCAGTCGGCGGCTGGCCGTGAAGGTGGGCGGCAGCTGGGGAAGGTCGCTGACGGTAAACCACTGCGCTTCCTCGACCTCACCGGGCTGCGGCACGATGTCGCCGCCCGCGTATTCGGCGGTAAAGGCCAGCATCAGCGAGTGCGGAAAAGGCCAGGGCTGGCTGAAGCGGTACTGCACCTGCCGGACCTTCACGCCGACTTCTTCTCCGACTTCACGGTGCACGGCCGCTTCCAGCGTTTCGGATGGTTCGACGAAGCCCGCCAGCGTGGTAAAGACGTCAGGCGCTTGCCTGGGACCACGCAGCAGCAAAAACTCGGTGTCCGGCCCTGTCCCGCGCGAAATCAGGACGATGATGGCGGGCGCGACTCTGGGATAGACCCTCAGGCCACAGCTCGGACAGCGCCGGGCACGGTCACCCTCACCGGGCCGCATAGGGGTGCCGCACGCGCCGCAAAACTGGTGGCTGCGCTGAAAGTCCACCAGTTGCACGGCCAGCCCCGCCAGCCCGAACAGCCCGTCCGGCAGCACGCCGAAGCACTGACGCAGGCCGACCAGCTGCGCTCCGGCAGGCGCTTCCCCCGTCAATGGCAAGGCAAACACTGGCCGCTCACCCAGGCGACCCAGTGCAATGACCGCCTGACCGGCGAGGCTATGGCCGCTTGGCAATTCGCCAGCGTCACTGAGCAGAAGTTTTCCCTCCCGGACGATAAAAAAGAGGGCGTCCGGCGCGGCGGGCACCTTCAGGTCGTCCACGAAGTCGGCTGGGCGCTCTGTAGGAAAGCGGTTCATGCTCCGTTCTCTTCCAGTCGCAGCACGTCCCCGAACGGGAAGCCCTCGTCTTCCAGCCCGCCGGGCGGCACGACCCACAGCGTCGGCGTGGCTGGGGCTTGCTCGGGAAAGTCGCCGTAGCCGTCGGTGAGGTAAATCAGCACGTCGGGTTCGTGTTGCTCCAGCAGCTCGAAGATGGGCCGGAAGTCGGTGCCCCCGCCGCCCTGGGGCGGGGGAATCTCGTCGCCGGGGCGCAGGTCCCAGGGGCCGTAGGCTTCGGTGTCGGCGTAGTAGAGGGTCGCCCGGACGTGTGGGTACGCGCCGAGCACGCCCTGCACTTCGCCCACCAGCGCGCGCACCGCGTCGTCGTCCACGCTGCCGGACGTGTCCACCGCAATCAGCGCTGTGAGTGTCTCGTCGTCCAAGGCTTCCAGATAGAGGCCGCGTCCCACGAAGCGCCGGTCGAAGCCGCCGAAATCTACCGGCGTGCGCGCCAGAAAGCGCCACAGTTGCGCCCGCCAGTCGAGCCGCGCCGGGGCGAGGCGCTGGAGTTCGCGGTGCATGCCGAGCGGGTCGTGGCCCTGGCCGCCGCTCATGGCCTCCACGCTGCGGGCCTGGGCCAGAGCTTGCTGCCACTCGCGGGCCACCTGCCGGCCCGGTTTGCCCTGCTTGCCGGGGGCGTCGCTCGGCGGAGCGTCGAGCAGGTCGTCGCCTTCCTCGTCGCCCTCGCCGTCTGCTTCGCCTTCGAGCGAGGTGTAGACCTCTTCCACGCTCAGCCGTTCCAGATGCTCGTCGCGGCGCGAGTTGGGCGGGGTGGGCAGCCCAGCGGCGTCCACCATGCCGTTGACGATGAGGTCGGCGGCGCGGTTCCAGCGCTTCTTTTCACGCGGGCCGCGCCGCTCCACATGCGAGAGCGCGGCGTGCAGCACCTCGTGCAGCAGCAGGCCGTCGAGCACGTCCGGCGGCAGGCTGGCAGCGACTTCGGGGTTGAGGTAAACGCGCTCGCCGTCGGTGCCGGCGGCCATCACTTCTCGTGAGGGAACGATCTCGGCATAGAGCAATAGCGTGGCAAAAAACGCCGACTTGCCGCGCAATCGCAGCCGCGAGCCGGAGACGAGACGTTGGAACTCGGGGGTCACCCGAACGGGATCGGTCATGAGATTTCCTCCGGAGCAGGGAGCGCGACGGGAAAAAGGGGAGCGAGCAGCACCAGCATCCCCGACAACAAGGAGCTGAGCACCAACAGCGCCCAGCCGATCAGTTGCACACTCATCCAGCGTCGGGCGCGGGGGGTGGCGTCGTATTCGTCGGCCAGGAAGATAAATTCGCTGTCCGGCGCCATCACCACGTCCACGGCCAGGGGACGACGCAGCGTCTGTTTGGGCGGCGTGTCGGTGATCCCCTTTTCCACCAGCAGCAGCCAGAGTCGGTCGCTGGGGACTTTCAGAACCTCCGACTCCTTCAGGGCCAGTTCCGGTTTGTCATCGGAGTCAAGGTAAGACTCGACGTGGGCGGTGGTTTTGATGGGATGGGCGAGGTCGGTGAGCCGCCCGCCCACCAGGCCGAAAGCCATAATCAAACAGAACGCCAGCCAGATCACGGCCATCAGGGGCACGCCCAGAAACGACAGGAGCATCAGACCCGCAGCAACGCCCACCAGAAGACCGCTCAAAATCTCTGAGCCGAACCAGCCCAGATAGCCTGCGGCTGAGTCGACGGGTGACATCAAGAGACCGACAGCACCCACGCCCCCGGCTATAAATGCAAGCGTGATGCAGGACCAGACCCACCGGTTCAGCTGAGGTCTCGTTTCGGCCCGTGACATGGCCAGCATGACCGGCCAGGGCAGCAGCCAGTCGAACACCAGCAGGCCGAGGCCCATCCAGTGCAGGCTCTGGGGCGAGAACCCGGCTAACCAGCTGACCACGCGGTCCACGGGCTCAGCCCTCGGCCAGACTCAGGGCCCCCTGCACGAGTTCCGCCAGCCGGGGGTCACGGCCCAGCAGCCCGGCAAGCTCGCCGAGTTGCCCGAGGGCCTGGAACTTGCTCACCAGCGTGGCGACGTAGAGTTGCAGCCACTCCGGCCCGGCGCTGTCGGCCAGCCAGGTAAACGCCCGATAGGCTTCTTCCGCATCGGCAGCGCGGGCGGCGAGCCCCACCACGGCGGCATAACGCACGCTCGGCTCGTCGGGCAGCTTGAGCCCCGCGCCCGCGCCGCTCAGGACCGTACCGAGGTCGGGGAGTTGCTCGAACAGCCGCACGAACGCCGCAAACTCGGCTCCCGCTGCTTCCCCAATGGCCGAAGAAGCGTCGAGCCCGGCGCGGTGCAGTTGCGCGGCCATCTCCCACGAGCGCGGGCTGGGCCAGGCGGGCTGCTGCGGGTCGAGGCGCCACAGCAACTCCGGGCGGAAGGTCAGGAAGGCGATGACATGCTCGTGCAGACCTTTTGCCAGCGCATACGAGCGCCACGAGTCGAAGTCGGGCCGCACGGTGAGGTGCAGGAAACGGTTGGCGAGCGGCGCGGGCATGTCGAACACGCTGGCGCGGTCTTCCTTGCGGTTGCCGGCGGCCCACACGAACCAGCCGTCCGGCAGTTCGTAGCTGCCCACCCGGCGGTCGAGGATGAGTTGCTGCGCCATCCCCTGCATGGTGGGCGGCGCCATATTCACCTCGTCCAGAAAGAGGATGCCCGCGCCCGCACGCGGCAAGAATTCGGGCGGATACCAGCGGCTCACGCCACTGCCCTGAGCGTCGGCTTCGGGCACCGGCAGGCCGCGCAGGTCGGTGGGGGCGAGCTGCGAGAGCCGCACGTCTACGAAGTCGAGGTCGTGTTGCCGCGCCACCTGCGCCACCACGCTGCTTTTGCCCACGCCGGGCGGGCCCCAGATCATGGTGGCGATCTGAAGATTCTGGCGCACGAGCGCCGCAAGGTAAGTTTGGAGTTCTTGGGGAGTCAGGGTCATGAAGGTACCTCGTGAGAAGAAGCGGCGGGCAGCTGCCGAACAGCAACAGGCCGCTCAACTGCCAAGCATAGGGCGTCCGGCCCGTTCGTTCAGGAAGCCGAGCAACCAAAGAAAACCAAAAAAAGCGGCCCCTCCTCTGGAAGGACCGCTTTCTGGACCGCGCTGAACTCAGTTCTTGCGGGTGTTGGTGTTGCCCGTCATGCCGGTGTTGCCCGCCGTACCAGCATTGTTCGTGGTGCTGCCGGTCTGGCCGCCCTGCTTGCCCGCTTCGGCGTCGGTGCGCAGGTCGAAAGCCCAGCTCTTGGCCTTGGCGTCCACGTCGGTCTTGGCGTCCTGAGCGCTTTGCTTCACGTTCTGAGCGACGTCCTGGGCTTTGTCTTTGGCCTGATCGGCGGCCCGACTGGCGTCGGCCTTGACGTCCTGAACCTTGTCCTTGGCGTCGGAGGCGGCCTGCTGGGCGCCTTGCTTCACATTCTGGGCGACGTCCTGAGCTTTGTCCTTGGCCTGGTCAGCGGCCTTGCTGGCGTCAGCCTTCACATCCTGAACCTTGTCCTTGACGTTGGCGGCGGCCTGCTGGGCCCCGGCTTGCACGTTCTGGGCGACATCCTGAGCTTTGTCTTTGGCCTGGTCGGCAGCCTTGCTGACATCAGCCTTCACGTCCTGGGCTTTGTCCTTCGCCTGGTCAGCGAGGTCGGCAGCTTCGCGCTTGACGTTCTGGCCCACGTTCTGACCGGCGTCCTTGGCGGTGTCGGCCACTTCCTTGCCCGCGTCCTTGATTTCGGCGGTCGCGCCCGCCACGGCGCTCTTCACTTCGCCCGCCACGTCCTGCGCTTTGTCGGCGATGACACTTCCGGCGTTCTGAGCGGCGTCCTTGGTCTTTTCCCAGCCCTTGGTCACGCTGCTGCCCACGTCCTGCGCGGCGTCTTTCAGGCCAAGTTCGGCCAGCTTGGCGTCGAGCGCCTTGCGGTTTTGCTCGCGGCTCAGGTAGTAGGCGCCGGCCCCGACGAGGGCACCGAGCAGCAACAGACGCTTAACCGGAAAGTGATGTTCATCGCGTTCAAACATGTCAGGAGCCTACGCTGCGGCTCTCATGAAAGGATGAGGCCAGATTAGGGAAGGCTTTGGGCTCCCGCCGTTTCGTGCGCGGGCCGCTCCGGGCGCCCGGCCCCTACACTGTGACTGTGAATGTGTCCGCCCCCGACCCGTCCGCCTCTGTCCCTGCCCGGAGCGGCTCCGGTCCCCGCCGCGCTTTTTTGTTCGCTGACCCGGCGGCGCACTCGCTCTCGCCCCGGATGCACCGCGCCGCGTTCGCCTGGGCGGGACTGAACGGCACCTACGACGCCGAGCGGGTGCCCGCTCCCGAGTTGCCGACGGCGATGGCCCGGCTGCGGGCGCCGGACGTACTCGGCGCCAACCTCAGCCTGCCGCACAAGGAAGCCGCGCTGCCGCTGCTCGACGGGCTGTCGGACGCGGCCCGCGCCATCGGGGCCGTGAACACCGTGATTCACCGCGCTGGGCAACTTTATGGTGACAACACCGACGCGCCGGGGCTGTTGCAGGCCCTCGCAGGCAGCGGGCTGACTGGGCGGCTGGGCGCCGCAGACCGGGTGGTCGTTCTCGGGGCCGGCGGCGCGGCGCGGGCGGCGGTGTACGCCGGGGCGGTGATTCTGGGCCGCGAGGTCTGGGTGGTCAACCGCACCCCGGCGCGGGCGCGGGCGCTCGCTGCGGGGTGGCAGGGTGGAGGAGAGGTCCGCGCTGCCGGGCCCGGTGAGGTGCCGTGGGGGCAGGTCGGCCTCGTCATCAACAGCAGCAGCGCCGGGCTGGACAACCCCGAAGAAACGCCGCTTCCCGGCTTCGACTTCGGACAGCTGCCGGCCCACGCCGGGGTGTACGACATGGTGTACAAGCCGCGCCGAACCCGATTGATGCGCGACGCCGAGGCCGCCGGGCTGCCTGCTGAAAACGGCCTGGGGATGCTGGCGCAGCAGGCCCGGCTGGCGTTTACCGCCTGGACCGGGGTAGACGTGCCGGTTTCGGTCTTTCTGGCCGCGCTGGAAGCTCCGGCTACAGGGCGTGGCGCAGGCGACGCCGCCCGTACTGAGGCCACACGGTGAGCGGGTTCAACCGTCGCCAGGAGAGCCGGGCGCGTTTGCGAGCGCACTTTCTGCCCTGGGCGCACTGGCTGCCGGTCCTGATTCTGGGCGTGATTCTGCTGTCGTCGCTCACGGCGGCGGGTCTGGTGTCCCGGCTCACGCACGAGCAGCAGCAGGCCCGCTTTGCCCGTGAGATCACCGCGCACACCTCGGCGCTGCGGGGGCGCATCAACGACTTCGGCAAGCTGCTCGTCGCCACCCGCGCCTTCTGGCTGTCGCAGGCGGACCCGCCGACGCCGTCGCGCTTCCGGTCTTTCAGCGCCGGGCTCGACCTCGGTGAGCGCTACTCAGACGTGCAGGCGCTGGGCTTCGTGCGCTGGAGTGAAACGCGCCTGACCCCGCCGCGCCTCTCGCCGAGCAGCCTCTCGCCCCTGCGCCCCGACGTCCCTGATGGCGGCATCGCGATTTTTCCGTTGCAGACGAAGCAGCCCTACCGCGCCCCGATTCAGTTCATCGCGCCGCCGAATGCCGTGAACCTGCGGGCGCTGGGGTTCGACATGTACTCCGAGCCGCTGCGCCGCGCCGCGATGGATTCCGGGCGCCTGAGCAGCGAAATGCACGCCACCTACCCGCTGCATCTCGTGCAGGGCGGGGTCAACGGCACGCCCCAGAGCGGCTTTTTGCTGTTCATGCCGGTGTGGCGGGCCGCCGACGGGAGCGCCGCCCAGCCGGGGCAGGGCCAGTTGCTCGGGTTCGTGTACCTGGCGATTCGCTCGGCAGAGTTCGTGCAGTCGCTCGACGAGAGCTATGGTCATGACCGGCCCACCTCGCGCATCCTGCTTGCCGGGCGCCCGCTGCTGGGGGAGGAGGGGCTGAGTCCGGCAGCTCCGGGGCTGGTCGCGCAGCCGCCGCTGCAACTCGCCGGGCAGACCTGGCAGGTGTCCTACGCGCCGCCTGCGACCTTCGCCAGCGAGCCGCTCAACTGGCTCTCGCCGCTGCTCGCGCTGCTGGGGCTGGTGGCGTCGGGGGGCGCGTTTCTCATCAGCCGCGCACAGGTCGTCGCCCGCGAAAGTGCCGAGGCCGCCAACCGTGAACTCAGCGAACTCGAACGCCGGCAGCAGCAGGCCCGCGCCGAATTCGAGGCGATTTTTCACGCGATGCAGGACGCGGCGGCCTTCACCGACGACCAGGGCCGGGTGCGGCTGGTCAACCGCGCCATGGCCGAGCAGTTCCGCACGCCGGCCAACGAGCTGGTGGGCCACCCCCTGACCATGCTGCATGTGGACCGCCGCCTGGACGACCGCGCCAGCTTTCAGTCCATCACCACGCCCTATCAGCGCAGCGACGGCTCCCGCTTTTACGGCGAAGCGCAGCGCAACGAGGTGCTCGGCCCGCAAAACCGGCTGCTCGGCCACCTCGAAGTGGTGCGCGACGTGTCCGAGCGGGTCGCTGCCGATCAAGCCCTGCGCGACGAGGAGCGGCGCTCGCGGGCGATTCTCGACACCATTCCGCACATGCTGTGGGTGAGCGGTCCGCAGGGCGAAATCACCTACGTCAACACCCAGCACCGCGAGCAGCTCGGTGAGCTGGGTGTTCGCAGCCGACTCGACCCGGCGGACGTGCCCGCCTACGACCTGATGTGGCATGAGGCTTATATCCACCTCAGCACGGCCCGTAGCACGGTGCAGATTCGGGTCGGCCCCGACGGCGAGGAGCGGCGCTGGTTCGAGGTGAGGGTGGCGCCGCTGCTGGACGAAGACGGACAGGCCCGCGAGTGGGTGGCGAGTGCCACCGATATTCATGACCGCCTGCTCGCCGAGCGCGACGCCCAGACGAACGAGGCGCGCTACCGGGGCGTGGTCGAGGGGATGCCGCAGATCGTGTGGCTCGCCGATCCGCAGGGGCAGGCCACCTATTTCAACCGCCGCTGGGAAGAGTACGTGGGGCCGCAGGCCGGCACCGACCTGATCGCCGCGCTGCACCCCGACGACCGCGAGGACTACCGCCTGCGCTGGGCCCAGGCCATCAGCAGCGGGCGACCCTTCGAGGCCGAGCACCGCCTGCGCAACGAGCTGGGCGAGTACCGCACCTTCGTGACGCGTGGCTTGCCGATTCGCGGGAGCCAGGGCGAAGTTCTCGAATGGGTCGGCACCACCACCGACGTGGACGACAGCGTGTACGCCGAGAACGCCGCCCGACTGCTCGCCGACGTGACCGAGGCGCTGGTGGTCCGTGCCGGTGACCCGCTGGCGCAGCGCCGCGAACGCTACGAGGCGGTCCTTGAACTCGTCATGTCGCGGCTGATGGAAGCGGGCACGATCTGGACGCTGGCACGTCCGGGCGAGGAGCCGTCGCCAGACGGAGTGGAACTCACCGAACTCGCCTCCTGCGCAAGCAACCCCGACTGGCGGCTGCCGCACATCGTGCAGACGGTCCGCGTGCTCGCCCAGCGGGTGGCCCAAACGCGCGAACCCGAATACGTGCTGACCCACCCGCTGCTGCACGCGGTCGAGGTGTCGGGCGGCGTGTTGCAGCCGCTCGTCGGCATGGACGGCACGGTCCACGGCGTACTGGGGCTGGCGCACCGGCACCCGCTGCATGACCGTGACCACGAACTCATTTTCGAAATCGCCTCGCGCCTGACCACCGCGCTGGAAAACGACACGCTGCGTGAACAGGCCACCGATGCCCAGCACGAGCTGAGGCAGCTCAACCAATCACTCGAAGAGCGGGTGCAGCGCCGCACCCTCGAACTCGAAGAAGCCAACCGCGAACTCGAAGCGTTCAGTTACTCGGTCAGCCACGACCTGCGCACGCCGCTGCGGCACATCGTGGGTTTTGGCGACCTGCTGCGCAAAGACAGCGCCGAGGCCCTGAGCCCCAAGAGCCAGCGCTACCTCGGCGTGATTACCGACGCCGCCGGGCGCATGAGCGGCCTGATCGACTCGCTGTTGGAGTTCTCGCGCATGGGCCGCCAGCCGCTGCGGCTGGTGCCGGTGGACCTCACCGAACTGGTGGAGCGGGTGTGGCAAAACCTCGAACCCGACCGCCAGGGCCGCGAGGTGCGGCTCACGCTGCGTCCGCTGCCGCAGGTGCCCGGCGACCCGGCGCTGCTCGAACTCGTCTTCCAGAACCTGCTCTCCAACGCCCTGAAATACAGCCGCACCCGCGAGGTTGCGCAGGTCACGGTGGCCGCGAGCGAGGACGGCGGCGCGGCGCGCATCACCGTGACCGACAACGGCGTGGGCTTCGATCCCAAATACACCGATAAACTGTTCGGCGTGTTTCAACGTTTACATCGTGCCGAAGAATTCGACGGCATCGGCATCGGCCTCGCCAACGTGCGCCGCATCGTGACCCGTCACGGCGGTCAGGTCAGCGGTTCCTCGGTTCCCGGCGAGGGCGCGACCTTCACCGTCGTGCTGCCGCTGCGCCAGGAGCAGGAATCGTGAGCCTGCCGGTCTCAGCGGCGAACCTGCCCGCAGCGGACCTGGGCGCGGCGCCAGCGCCCGGCACGGCGGTGCCCTGCGGATTTTGCATCTGGAAGACAGCGAACTCGACCACGAGCTCGTCAGCATGGCGCTTGAAGGCGACCTGGGCCGTGACCTTACCATTCAGCGGGTCGAGGACGAGGAAGGCTTCCTGACCGCCCTGCGCGAGTCGCCGCCGCACATCGTCCTGAGCGACTTCGCGCTGCCGGGCTACGACGGCCTGAGCGCCTTTCATGCCGCGCACCAGCTCGAACCCAACCTGCCCTTCATCATCGTGACCGGGGCGATGGGCGAGGAAGTGGCGGTGGACACGCTGCGCCAGGGCGTGACCGATTACATCCTCAAGGCGCGCCTCGAACGGCTGGCCCCCGCTGTGAACCGCGCGCTGGCCGAGGCCGACGCCCGGCTCTCGCGCGAGCGGGCCGAGCAGGAGGTGCGCGCCCTGAACGCCAGCCTGCAATTGCGCCTGGAGGAAGTCGAGCGGCTGCGCGGCACCACCGAGCGCCAGAACCAGCGGTTGGAGGTGCAGGCGCGGCAACTCGAAGAAGCGCTCAACCTGCAAAAGACCTTCCTGGCCGAAACCAGCCACGAACTGCGGACGCCGCTGACCGCCCTGCTCGGCTACCTGCGCCGCGCCGAGCGTGAGGCGGGCGGCTCGCAGGTGCTGCAAGACGCGCAGCGCGTCGCCGAGAACATGACCCGGCTCGTCAACGACCTGCTGCAACTCTCACGCGGTGAACTCGTCCAGAGCATCGAGATGCACTTCGTCAATCTCGGCAACGTGCTGCGGCAGGTCGGACGCGACTACGGCGTGGAGGCCGACGCGGCCGACTGCGAAATCGTGGGCGACCCCGGGCGCCTGACCCAGGTCTTTGCCAACCTCGTCAGCAACGGCATTCGCGTGAGCGGCGGCCCCGACAAGGTGCAGCTCGTCCTCAACTTGCGTCCCGGTGAGGCCGAAGTGCTGGTCGTGGACCATGGCCCTGGCGTTCCCGACGACATCAAGCCGCGCATTTTCGACAAGTTCTACCGGGGCAAGGAAGCCGGTTCAGCCGGTCTGGGCCTCACCATCGCGCAGCAGGTGGTCACCGCCCACGCCGGGGCCATCGACGTGCTCGACACCCCTGGCGGCGGCGCCACCTTCCGCGTGCGTTTGCCACTGCCTGACGACGAGGGGGACGAGGATTTCGCCTAAGTTCTGACTCGTCCTAGTCTGTCTAGAGAAAAAAAGACGGAGCCCGCTCAATGAAGTGGGCTCCGTCTCAACTGTTTTGACTGCAAGTTTTACTTGGCCTTCATCACCGCGTCGTCAGGGTCAAGGTCGACGCCGTGGCGCTTGGCCGCTGCCTTGATTTTGCTGGCGGCTCCGGCGCGGTCTTTGTCGCTGGTGAAATGGGTCTGGTCGAAGCGGGCAGCAGCGTTGCGGACGTGCTCTTCGTCGTGGATGGGCAGGTGACGGCCACCGTGCGCGTCGATGTAGGCGAAGTCGTGGTCGGACAGGTCGTCGCGCTTTTTCTCGCTGAGTTCAGCCATGGGAAACCTCCGCGCGCGCAGCCTACGCCCGAGCTGGGAGCGCTGTCTTTGAGGTCTTCTGAAGAGTCGGGGCTGGGACGCGTGCGGTTCAGACGTGCCCGGCGCCGGGGCGGGCAGCGGGCGCGTATGCTCGCGGCATGAGCACAAAAAAAACACTGAACGTGACCTGGCTCGGTGAACAGCGCTACCTCGGCGTCAGCGAGAGCGGGCACCAGCTTTTGATCGACAACAGCCCCGTCAAGGTGGGCGTTTCGCCGATGGAAGCGCTGCTCGGCGCCCTGGCGACCTGCACCGCCTACGATGTGGTGGAGATCATGAAAAAGCGCCGCACGCCGCTGGCGAGCTACCGCATTGAGGTCGAGGGCGAGCGCGCCGACACCGACCCCAAGCGCTACACCCGCATCACCGTGCGCCACATCGCGGCGGGCGAGGGTGTGACCGCCGAGGCGCTGAGCAAGGCCGCGCACCTCAGCCACGAAAAATACTGCTCGGTGGCGGCCAGCCTCAACAGCGAAATCGTGGTCGAGGCCGAGCTGGCTGGCGAGCCCGCCGCCTCGTGACCGGGGACGCCGCTGGAACGCCGCCCGTGCGCTACCGGGTCTTCGCGCCGCGTGGGGTGGACGGCGGCAAGGAGGTCAGCGTCTTCGCGGACGCGGCGGGCGACCTGCAAGCGCGGGCGGCGCAGGCGGACACGCCGCTGAGCGTGTTCGTCGAGTCGGCTGGCCTGGAAGGCGTGCGGCTGCGGACCTTCACCCCACAGCGCGAAAAGGGCGAAAGCGACTCGGCGAGCGTGGCGGCGCTGAGTTGGTTGCAATCTCAGGGCCAGCTCGCGGACTTTGCCGAGGTGCAGGCGGGGGAGAGCAGCACGCCCGCGCAACTGTGCGGCGGCGAGTGGTTGCTCGCGCAGGGCACACCGCAGGTTTCACCGTGTTCGCTGGAACTGGATGACATTGCCGGGCGGCTGGGCCTGCCTCTCGCTACGGCCCATCTGGCGAGTACCGGACGCCCCAACCTGGTCGCGGAGGTGCCGGACCTCGCGGCCCTGATGGACTATGTGCCCGCCGCCGCGCCCATCACGGCGAGTGGAGAGGCGACGGGCAGCAGCGGGCTGGTGCTCTACACGCTTGCCGCGCCTGCCGAAGGGCCGCAACGCCGCGCCGACGTGAGTTTCCGCGCCTTCGGGCCACTGCGGGGCTTTCTGGAAGACGCCGCGAGCAGCAACATGGCGGCCAACCTCGTGGCAGTGCTCGGCGAGCGCGGGCTGTGGCCCCAAGACAGCAACGTCCTCCGGGCCGCGCAGTGTCAGCCGGGGCGACCGGCGCTGCTCACCGCTCAGTTCTCGGCGCCCGGCGAGGCCGTGTGGGTGGGGGGCCGCGCCGAGCGCCTGAACTGATTGCCGTTCTGAGGTTTACTTTGGCTTTAGAGCTGAAGCTTCTGGCGTTTTAGGCTTGCCGACTCCTGCCTGCCCCACAGAGTTGAATCAGACAGGCTGGCTATGCTGCCCGTTGATGAAAAGGCGGCCTGCCCTGCGCGCCCGGCGACCCTCGCGGCTGCGGGGTCGGCGGCGCTGGGGCACCGTGGTTCTCACTGCCCTGGCGGTGCTGGGCAACGGACGGTCTCAGGCACAGGGGCCACGCGGCTTTCCCTTCGGTCTGGGGCCTGTTCTCCCGGCACGGCCCCTGTTCGCTCCGCCGTGCGCCGCGCCGCAGAGTCGGCTGCAACGGGCGGTGTGGGAGGCCACGGCGGCGGGCGGCACCGGGACCGACCTGAGCTGCGCCAACGCCTTTGTCGATTTGCCGCGCACGCCGCGTGGGCCAGGCCTCACCCACGACGCCTTCGACGACCTCGCCGCGCAGATTCGCGCCGCCCACAGCGAGGTGCTCGTCGCCAATATGCAGTGGGACTTTGGCCTGGGTCTGCCCGGCAGCACGGTGGTCGCGGGTGTGGCTGACCTGTATGCCCGCGTCAAAGCTGACCCGGCGGCCTACCCCCAGGGCATGGCGGTGCGCTTTTCGCTCGGTGGCTATCCCGACCTCGTCCGCACGGTGGACGGGGCCACGCAGGCGCTCTCGCTCGCCCGTGATCTGCGGCTGCGTGGGGTGCCGCTGGACGACCCGGCGCTCGGCTGGCGCGTCAGCATTCTGAACTATCCGTACTTCCCGCACAGCCACGTCAAACTGCACGTGATTGACGGCCAGGACCTGACGGTGGGCAGCTACAACATGAGCTGGACCCAGCTGCCCCGCGCGGAAGGCGGCAACTCGCAGCACGACACGGGCCTGCACCTGCGCGGGCCGGTGGCGCAGGCGGGCGTAGCGGCGTTCGATGACCTGTGGCGGCACTCGCAGCAGCTTCATTGCCCGCCGGAGGTCTTGCCAGTGGAGGTGTTTGACCGCTGCTCCCTGGGCCAGGCCGAGCCGCCGAGTCACCCGCTTGCCGCGCGGTTGGCACTTCCGGCGGGGCAAGCGCGGGCCTACCTGCTCTACCGCCGCCCCGGCGACGACCAGGGGGACCGGGCGCACCTCGCCCTGATCGGCGCGGCGCAGCGCAGCATCGAGCTGATGCAGGTGGACTTCAGCCCCGAGCCGGCCTGCTGGGGAGCCCAGGCAGGTCCAGACGGCTGCGGCGCTGACAGCCCCGGCTTCCCGGTCTACTTGCGGGCACTCCTCAGTGCTATGGAACGCGGCGTGCACGTGCGCGTGCTGCTGATGCCCAACAGCGCCGGCATCGAGCGACCTGGCAACCGCGCCGGCGTGGCGTTGCTGCGGGCCGAGGCGCGGCGGCGCGGGCTGGAACACCTCTTCGAGGCCCGCTACGTCACCTACACCATGCACGACAAGACCGTCACTTTCGACCACGAACTGGCGCTGGTCGGCAGCATGAATTTCCACTTCAGCGCCTGGGGCCCGCTGGGGCTGAACGAGGCCGCCCTCGTCACCGACGACCCGCAGGCCGTTGCCGAGCAGGACGCCACCTTCGAGCGCGTCTGGCAGTCGGACACCCTCAGCCGCCCGGTGCCGCAGGAATGGTGGTTGAAGTTTGTCCGGGTGAACCGGGATGCCTCATCTGCCGTCAGTCTTCCTTCTCTACACTGACGCCATGAGAACACCTTCTGCGCTGCTGTCTTTGGCCGCCGTGGGCCTGCTCGCCTCCTGCGCTCCGGCGGTGACGGGGCCCCAACTCGGGCGCATCGTGAGTGGCAGCACCGGTGAGGAAGGCACCGTGTCCATCGTGCGCGGCACCCTGCGCCCTATAGTCGCCGACCCCTTCGCGCCCGACAACGTGACCATCGAAATCGGCGGGCAAACCTACAAGGGCCGCACGCAGATCGTGGGCCGCCCCGCCACGGCTTTGCCCGCCGGCTGGGGCCTGAGCGTGGGCGTCGGCGGTAGCACCCGCCCCGGGGACAGCGGCCAGGCGGCGCTCGGCTGGGACACCCGCCTCGACAGCCCGCGTCCTGCGGAGGTCAGCTACAGCGGCAACCTGATCGCCCGCACGAACGGCGCCCGGGTCCGCACCCTGACCTGCACCCTCACCGTGGACGCCCGCGAGCGCGGCTTCGGCGAATGCACGGGCGAGAACGGCACGAAGTACGCTTTGCAATTCTGAAACTTGAAACGCGAACGCCTCCGCGCCGTAACAGGTGCGGAGGCGTTTTTTCTCCGTTTTAAGGTTTGATCTCGCCCTCATCGCCTTTTTGCCAGTAAGCGATGCGCGTCGCTTCCACCCGAATCATGCAGATGCCCGGCGTTTCCAGCCCCTGCTCGAACCACTGGTCTAGGTCAGGCGTCCAGTGCGGCTGCATGGTGGGGCGGTGCTCGGTGACGGTGGCGTGGCCCTCGACAGCCACGAACAGCCCACCTTTGCCCTGAAAGCCGAGGCTCACTTTGGCGTCCTTTTCGATGTCGTGTACGGTGCGCGAGTCCTTCCAGGTGAAAAAGTACGAATTGCCGTCGTACTCGACCTCGCCGTTGTTGCTCATGGGCCGCTGCGCGATGTGTCCGTAGGCGGTGTGAGTGGCGAACAGGCACAGGTCAATGCCGCGCATGTCGCGGGCCAGGTCTTTCAGGGTTTTCGACATGGCCTCAGCCTGCGGGAAAAGGCCGGGGCGCGGGTGGCCGTTGACTCAAGCCGGCTTGGGAATCCCGCTGGAAGGGCCGGGGCTGCCCAGTCCGCCTCTGGTCGCTGCCGCCTCCGCGTGCTTTCCTCTGAAGCATGACCTCTGTCATTCGCCCCGCTGTCATTCGCCTGGCCACGCCCGCCGACCTGCCCGGCATTCTGGAGATCTACAACGACGCCGTGCTGAACACGACGGCCAGTTATGACCTCGAACCCGCGACCCTGCAAAGCCGGGAGGAGTGGTTCGCGGCGCGGCAGCGGGCCGGGTTCCCGGTGTTCGTGGCGCAGGGGGAGGGCGGCACGGTGCTGGGCTTTGCCAGTTACGGCACCTTCCGCGAAAAGCCCGGCTACAACGGCACCGTCGAGCACAGTGTCTATATCCGCGACGGTCAACGCGGCGCCGGTCTGGGGCTGGCGCTGATGGAGCGGCTGATTGCGGAGGCCCGGGCCCAGCACCTCCACGTCATGCTCGGCAGCGTGGACGCCGACAATGCCGGCAGCATCGCCTTTCACGAGCGGCTGGGCTTTCGTCAGGTGGCCCATTTTCATCAGGTGGGGCGCAAGTTTGGCCGCTGGCTGGACATGGTGTTCGTGGAACTGCTGCTGGACGAGGAGAGCTAAAACGGCGTAAGTTTCGCGACTTAGACAGACCTAACCGAGCGGGAAGAAAAGCCATAAAGTCGCAAGAACAACTGGCCTAGACTCGCCCCATGCAAGAACTGCTGACCGTCATGCGCCGTCTGCGTGGGCCAGGGGGCTGCCCCTGGGACCAGGAACAGACCCACGAATCGCTGCGCCCTTACCTGCTCGAAGAAGCCGCCGAGGCTGCCGACGCCGTGGCCCAGGGCCCGCAAGCCCTCGCCGACGAACTTGGGGACGTGCTGCTGCAAGTCGCCTTTCATTCGGTGATTGCCGAGGGAGAAGGTACTTTCTCCTATCCCGAAGTCGAGCGCGGCATTGTAGAAAAGCTGATTCGCCGTCATCCCCACGTCTTCGGGAAAACGCAGGTGAGCGGCAGCGAGGAAGTCGTGAGCAACTGGCAGGCGATCAAGGCCGCCGAACGGGGCGGTCAACCCCGCAGCGCCGCCGACCGGGTGCCCGCCGCGCTGGGGGCACTGGCACGCGAGGCCAAGACGCAGAAGCTCGCCGGCAGGGCCAAGACAGGCCGCGCCGAGCTTACCGCCGCTCTAAATGCTGCCCCCGACAGCGAAAGCGGTGTGGCTGAGGTCCTTGCCGCCGCCGTCGCCTGGGCCAGAAGCCTGGGCGTGGACCCCGAGATTGCTCTGCGGGCGCACACCGCCCAGACGCTCGCCACGCTGCCGGACGAGACGGCATGACAGCGCCCCACGACCCCCTCGACGATATTCAGGCCGATCCCTGGGCGCTGTGGCTCTCGGGGCGCACTCGCACCGCGCTCGAACTGCCGCACTACCGCCGGGCCGCCGTGCTTGTCGCGCTGACCCGCGAGGCCGACCCCCGCGTCCTGCTTACGGTGCGCTCAAGTGAGTTGCCGACCCACAAGGGCCAGATTGCCTTTCCGGGCGGCAGCCTCGACGCGGGGGAGACGCCCACCCAGGCCGCCCTGCGCGAAGCTCAGGAAGAAGTCGCCCTTGACCCCGCCGCCGTGACCCTGCTCGGTGAACTCGATGACGTGTTCACGCCGGTGGGCTTTCACGTGACGCCGGTCCTGGGCCGCATCGCCCCTGAAGCGCTCGACACATTGCGGGTCACGCCAGAGGTGGCGCAGATCATCACCCCGACCCTGGCCGAACTGCGGGCCGTGCCGCTGGTGCGCGAGCGCCGCACTCTGCCCGACGGAACCGAGGTGCCGCTCTACCGCTATCCCTGGCGCGGCCTCGACATCTGGGGCATGACGGCGCGGGTGCTGCACGACCTGCTGGAGCAGGGGCCGGGCTGACCTTCCCAGACCACAAAAATCCCCTCCCACGACGGGGAGGGGGTTTTGACGTTCAGCGGGGCTCAGCGAACGGGGGTGATGTTGACCTGGGCGTTCTGGGTCACGTTGTAGGTGTTGATGAAGGTGCGGTAGCCGGGGGCGATGATCACGACTTCGTGGCCGCCACGAGTCACGTTGAGGGCCAGGCTGCCGTTCTGGATGGTGCCGGCTTCCACGCCGTCCACGAACACACGGGCGCCGCTCACGCTGCTGCGCAGAACGAAGCTGTAGTTGTTGGTGTTCACCACGGGCGCCGGGGTGGGCACGGGGGTGTTGGTGCGGTTGAACTCCACGTTCAGGTTGGTGGTGGTGTTGGCACGCACGGTGATGGTCGTGGTGTAGTCGGCAAAGCCGGGGGCCTTGACGCGCACGGGGTAGCTGCCGGGGGCGATGCCGCTGTAGGTGGTGTTGGCGGCGCCCAGGGTGCGACCGTTGATGATCACGGTGCTGCCGGGAACGTTGGTGCCCACGAACAGGCTGCCGGTGGTCACGGGAGCGCGGGACGCCACGCTGAAGAACGCGGTGTCACTCACCCAGCTGTTCTGGGGAATGGGATTGACCACGATGCTCAGGGCCTGGGCAAGCTGGTCCTGGCCGCGGGTGGCGGCGGTGGCGAACTGGTCCTGGGTGGTCTTGAACGAGGTGATCTGGTCGAGGTTCAGCGGCTCAAGGCTGGCGAGCGCGAGCACCTTGTTCAGGCCCACAGGGCCACCCACGTTGAACACGAAGTTGTCGCCCTGCGAGGGGAAAGTCACGGTGGTGTTCGCCTTGACGAAGTTGCCGCCGCTGTTGCTCAGGCGGTTGGGCAGAATCTGGGTCACTTCGCCGGTGCTGTCGAGGTTGAACAGGTACACGTAGGCGTCGCGGTTGACGCTGGTGCTGATGCGGATCGGCTCACCGTCGAGGTACACGGGGTTGGCGCTGCCGGTGGTGTCCTTGTCCACGCGCACGCTGACGCTCAGGTCAGGTTGAGTGGGGTTCACGATAATGCTCTGGGCGCTAATTTTAGGGGCGGCGAAAGCAGTGCTGGCCAGCAGGGCCACCGGAATCATCAGAAACTTTTTCATGTCGTCCTCCGGAGAAAAGACTAAGCGGGCAAAGGTGACGGGCCATGAGCGAAACAGGCTGGAACATTAATAGTGATTCAGCCCACCGTCAGGAAGGTGACGTTCCTCGTCAGCTTCAGCTTTGGACCTTTGATCTAGAGCAGTTCTCCGAATTACGCGTGCGTCGGAACAGCACCGCCACCCGCTCCATTCTCCGTCCTGCTCCATGTTTTGTACTCGCTCCGCTCGCCAAAAAGCTGTGCCATCTTTTTGTCAAATGCTCTAAGCGCGATTGAAGCTGTTGCCGTTGCGACTGGGCGAGGTTTTTCTTAAGGCCGTACCGGCATTCGCCCGGTCTTATGCACTCAATTGCAGTCAGGGCGCGGCTTACACTGCGGGTCCGATGTTCGATTTCCTGTCTGCCCTGAGTACCCCTGAAGCCCTGGTGGGCGTGCTGAGCCTGACGCTGCTGGAGCTGGTGCTCGGGATCGACAACATCATCTTCATCACCCTGCTCGCTTCCCGCTTGCCCCGGCAGCAGCAGGCATTGGGGCGCACGCTGGGGCTGGGGCTGGCGGTGATTACCCGTTTGGCCCTGCTTGCCAGCGTGACCTGGCTGACGCACCTGACGCAGCCGGTGCTGACGCTGTTTGGCCACGGCCTGAGCATCCGCGACCTGGTGTTGCTTGCCGGGGGCCTTTTTCTGATGTTCAAGAGCGTGCGCGAGCTGAGCACCATGGCCGCCGACCCACTCGGCACCGACCCCGCCAGCAACCAGCCGATCTCACTCGCCTCGGCGCTGATTCAGATTCCGCTGATTGATCTGGTGTTCAGCCTCGACAGCGTGATCACGGCAGTCGGTATGAGCGGCAGCTTTCCGGTGATGGCGACGGCGGTGGTGCTGTCCATGCTCGTCATGATCGCGGCGAGTGGCGCCATCAGCCGCTTCATGGACGAGCACCTGCCGGTCAAGCTGCTGGCGACGGCTTTCCTGCTGCTGGTGGGCTCCTCGCTGGTCATGGGTGCTTTCGGGGTGGAGGTGCCGAGCGTGTACCTGTACTTCACCCTGCTTTTCGCCGGGCTGGTCATGCTCTTTACCGTCCGCGCCGCCCGCAACATCCGCAGCACGTTGGTCGAGCAGGCCCGCGCCCAGGCCCGCGAGGACCTGCGCCGGGAGATGGAGGAGCAGGACCTGCTGAAGTAAGGGCACAAGGGAAGGCGCCGCAAAGTCAATTGACTTTGCGGCGCCTCTCTTGTGCGGGTTTATTTCTGCTCGGGATTCTGCGCCGTCGGGGAAATCACCGTCTGACTGTGCTCGACTGTCGTTTCATTGCCAGGCTCACTTTCCGGGTGCTCCAGCACGGCGGCGAGGTCGAGGTCGCCTTCTTCCAGTTGACGCTGCAACTCCTCGTCGCGGGCGGCCTGCAACTGACCGTCAATCGCCTCGCGCTGCTCTTCTTCGCGATCGAGCTGCTCCTCCACCTTGCCGCTGATCAGCGCCATCGCCACCGCGTCGGGGATGTCGGGGGCGTCTTGCAGGTAGAACTCCTGGTAGATCGCCTTGATGATGATCAGAAAGGGCACCGTCAGGAAGGCGCCCACGATGCCGAAGACGCTGCCGAACAGCAACACGCCCACCGTGACCGACAGCGGGTGCAATTTGCCCGCGCCGCCGAGCAGAAACGGCCCCAGCACGAAGCCCGACACCTGCTGAAACACCAGCACGAAAAGGGCGACGTACAGGCCCTTTTGTGGGTCGTCGGCAGCGGCAAACAGAACCGACGGAATGGTCGCCACGATGGGGCCGATGTTGGGCACCAGCTCACCGAGTGCGGCCAGGATGCCGAAAATCAGCCAGTTGTCTACCTTGAGCAGCATCAGCCCGAGCGCGGTGCAACTTCCGGTGACCAGCATGACGAGCACGGTGGCGCGGCCCCACCCGCCGAGCTGCTTGAGAATCTGCGCCAGGGCGCGGGCGGCGGGCAGACGGTGGCGTGGCGGCACCGCTCCCAGCACGCCGTTGACCAGCGGCACCGGGTTGCTGAGCACGAACACCACCATCACCAGCATAACCAGGCCCATGAACACGCCGCCCACGAAGGTGGAGACGATGTTGGGCAGCCCCTTGGCCGCGTTGGCCGCGAACGACCCAGCCTGCTGAATCAGGCGGTGGACCGACGCTTCGGTCAGCACCGAATTGATGGCCGGGTACCTGTCGATGAGGGCGTTGATCTGCGCTTCGAGCTCCGGGATGCTCGTCGGCAGGCTGCTCGTCAGTTTGCTGCCCTGCGAAACCAGCGGCGGCACGGCGACCAGCCCCAATAGCACCAGCGCTAGGACCACCAGCAGCACGGTCAGGGCGCCAGCGGCGGGGCGCGGCATCCAGCGTTCCAGCCAACGGGCCACCGGATTGAGCGCCGTGGCGAGGATGAGCGCGAGGGTAATGGCGAGCAGCGCCGCGCCCACCTGCCCGAAAAAACTCAGTGCCAGCAGAATGGCAATGATGCCCGCCGCGACGGGCAAAAGGTTGATGACCTGCACGTTTTCCGGCTTGCGCGACGGCGGCGAGGAGACGGGAGACCAGCGGTGTTTTGTCATGCGGCCCTCATGATGACGAGTTCTGGCTGACGTGGCCTTTAAGGAGAGGCGGGGGTGTCTTCCTGCCTCTTCTCACTGTTCCTCAGCGAGTAAAACCCCTTTTCTGCTACTCTAGGGGCAACCAAACAAGCGTTTGTTTTGCTGCTCGCCCCTAGAGGTGTACCCCATGCCCATGAAGACGAAAAACGAGTGGATGCAAAGCGTCTACCAGCCCGCCACCCAGAAGTTCCCCGAGCGCAAGTACAACTTCAAGAACCTGTCCGACATGGACCCCGAGCCGATCTATACGGCAGACGACCTGACAGACTGGGACGCCGAGCGCGACCTCGGCTACCCCGGCGAGTTTCCATATACGCGCGGCGTGCAGAGCAGCGTCTACCGCGGCAAGCTGTGGACCATGCGCATGTTCGCGGGCTTCGRCAGCGCCGAGCAGACCAACGAGCGCTTTCATTCGCTGCTGAAGGCAGGGCAGACGGGCCTCTCCACCGCCTTCGACCTGCCCACCCTGATGGGCTACGACTCCGACCACCCCTTCAGCAAGGGGGAGGTCGGCAAGTGCGGTGTGGCGGTGTCCTCGCTGGCCGACATGGAGATTCTGTTCCAGGGCATCGACCCCACGGCGGTCACCACGTCCATGACCATCAACAGCCCTGCCAACGCGGTCTGGGCCATGTACATCGCCAACGCGCAGAAGCAGGGCAAGGACCTCGGGAAAGTCGGCGGCACCATCCAGAACGACATTCTCAAGGAATTCATCGCGCAAAAAGAGTTCATCTACCCGCCCGCGCCAAGCGTGAAACTGGTCATCGACACTTTCGAGTGGGGCCCGAAAATGCTGCCCAAGTGGAACTTCATCTCGGTGTCGGGCTACCACATCCGCGAGGCGGGGGCGACCGGCGTGCAGGAACTCGCCTTTACGCTCGCCGACGGCTTCCACTACGTCGAAAAGGCGCTGGAACGCGGGCTGGACATCGACGAGTTCGCGCCGCGCATCTCGTTTTTCTGGGACATTCACAACGACTTTTTTGAGGAAATCGCCAAGCTGCGCGCCGCCCGCCGCATCTGGGCGCGGCAGATGCGTGACCGTTACGGCGCGAAAAACCCCAAGAGCTGGATGCTGCGCACCCACTCGCAGACCGCCGGGGTGTCACTGCCCGCGCAGCAGCCGCTGAACAACATCGCCCGTGTGGCGATTCAGGCGCTCGCCGCCGTGCTGGGCGGGACGCAGAGCCTCCACACCGACGCGTTTGACGAGGCGCTGGCCCTGCCCACCGAGGAAAGTGCCGCGATTGCCCTGCGCACCCAGCAGATCATCGCCTACGAAACCGGCGTGGCGGGCGTGGTCGATCCGTTGGCGGGCAGCTACTACGTCGAGAAGCTGACGAACGACATCGAAGCCGCCGCGATGGGCTACATCGAGCAGATTCGCATGATGGGCGGCGTGGAAGCGGGCATCGACAACGGCTTTTTCCAGCTCGAAATGGCCGAGGCCGCCTACCGCTACCAACGCGAGGTCGAGACCAAGGACCGCATCATCGTGGGCGTCAACGAGTACGTGCAGGACGCGGTGGAAGTGCCCATCCAGATTATCGATCCCAAAGTCGAAGAGTTGCAGGCGAGCCGACTCGCCCAGGTGCGGCGCGAACGCGACCCGCAGCGCGCTGAGAAAGCCTTGGAAGCCCTGCGCGACACCGCCGTGACGGGCGCCAACTCCATGCCCGCTTTCCTCGAATGCGCCCACGCCTACTGCACCCTGGGCGAGCAGATGGACACGCTCAAGGCCGTCTACGGCGAATATACCGAACCCGTGATGGTGTAAGCAGGGCGCGGAAGTGCGCTCACGGGCCAGCTACACTCGGCGCATGGATGCGGAGCAGCACCCTGGCCCGGAACGCCTGACCGCCTACACCGACGCGGTGGTGGCCATCGTCCAGACACTGCTGATTTTGCCGCTGCTCGAAAGTGTGTCGGACGCCCGGACCCACCACCTGACGGCGGGGCAATGGCTCACGGAAAACTCCGATTCGGTCATCTGGTTCGGCATGAACTTCGCGCTTATCTGGTCCTTCTGGGCGCTTCACCACCGAATTTTCGATCATGTCCAGCATCTGACGACGCCGCTGCAAAGCATCAATGCCGTCTGGATGCTGGGCATCGTCTTTTTGCCGGTGTCTACAGCCGTCATTGGACTGGGCCAGACGGACCCGACTCAGCTCGCGCTCTACATAGGAACCCTGCTGTTTTGCAGCCTGATGATGAACCTGATGGCGTGGCAAGTCGCCCGCGATCCGGTCATCAGCGGCGCGCGGCCCCGCTTGCAGGCGCCCCAGCTGGCAACCTCGTTCGCAGCCGCCTTGATGTATGCCCTGGCGCTGGTCCTCGCGCTGAGCATTCCAGGGCTGGGCTATCTGGCACTCTTCAGCATGTTCCTGCTGCCGTTGGTCGCGCGGGCACTGACTTCTGTGCTGAATCGTCTGGTCTGACCCTGTAGGTGTCGGGACTCAAAAGGCCATACCAAAAAATCCGCCCTTCTCGGACGGTGATAGAAATAGAATAAGGCGGTATTCGGGTTTTGTCAAATCTATGCGGCTGACTCTGGCAATGCCGTGCTGCACGCTTCTGCCGCCGGGGGCAGGGCCAGACGGTATGCAGCTCAAGCAGGCCATCCGGCGCATTTGCCTTGCCGGTCCCTGCTCTAGCATGACCTCATGTTTCGTCGCCGTCCGCCCCTGCCGCCGTTTCCTCCAGGCGCTGCCCTGGTCGGCGGCGCGGTGCGGGACTGGCTGCGCGGCGTGCGGTCTGCCGACTATGACTGGGCGCACCCCGACCCGGCGGCGGGCGCCCGCGCGCTGGCGGCGCTGGTGGGCGGCGCGGCCTTCCCACTCGACGAGGAGCGCGGCTACTGGCGGGTGACGGCGGGCGAGGTGCAGCACGACTTCGTGCCGCTGCCGCCCAACTTGGAAGACGACTTGCGCCGACGCGATTTCACCGTCAATGCCATTGCGCTGCGGGAGGGGAGGCGCTTGGTGGACCCGTTGGGCGGGCAGCAAGACCTGAAACGCCGCGTGCTGCGAATGGTCTCGGAAGACAACCTGCGCGCCGATCCCCTGCGGGCATGGCGGGCGGCCCGTTTCGTAACCACCCTCAGCTTCACGCTGGAGCCGCAGACCGAGCAGGCGGTGAGGCAGGTGGCGGCGGACCTGAAGGCGGGCCGCCTGCCTTTCCCCGCCTGGGAGCGGGTGCGCGACGAGCTGCACGCCCTGCTGCGTTCGCCCGACGCGGCGCGGGGCATCCTGACGCTGGAGGCGCTGGGGCTGCTCGACCTCACCCTGCCCGAATTGCGCGAGGGTCAGGGGCTCACCCAGGGTGGATTTCACCATCTGGACGTGTTCGAGCACGGCGTGGAGGCGCTGCACCAACTGTTGACGCGCCGCCCCGACGCCGACCTGCTGCTGCGCTGGGCGACCCTGCTGCACGACGTGGGCAAGCCGCGCACCTTCGCCCGTGACCCGGACACGGGCCGCCGTAGTTTTCACGGCCATGACCGGGTAGGGGCCGAGCTGACGACGCAGATTCTGACGCGCCTCAAACTCCCCGGTGCCGACGTGAAGCGGGCCGCTGCCCTCGTCAAAGCCCATATGGTCCAACTGCCTGCCGACGACGCGCAGGCCCGGCGCTTCGTGCACCGCCGCCGCGAGCTGTTGCCCGACCTGCTCAGCCTGATGCTGGCCGACCGCGAGGCGGCGCGGGGGCCGAGTTCGAGCGAGCTGGGGCGCTTCGCCTACATGCTGGCGATGGAGCGCGTGCTGGCCGCCCTCGAGGAGCAGCCTGCCGCCCCGCCGCCGCTGCTGAGTGGGAAAGAGGTGATGGCGCTGCTGGGCCTGACCCCCGGTCCCCGCGTGGGTGAAGTGCTGCGGGCGTTGGCCGAAGCGCGGGCGCTGGGCGAGGTGGGGACGCCGCAGGAAGCGCGGGCTTTCGTGCAGCGGTGGGCGGAGGAAACGCCGGGAAGTTAAGAAAGCGCGGCGCCTCGGCGGTGCCGGGGAGGGGGCGGGAATTTTAGACTGAGCAGCGTGATTCCGGCTGAGATTGCCAAGACTGCGTTCAAGTCCCTGCTGCCGGTGCTGGAGCGGGGGGTCGTGGCCGCCGACCGGGCGTTCAGCGGCTATATCCAGCCCCGGCGACTGCGCGGCAAACTGCTGTTGCAGCCTTATGTGGGCTGGGGCACGCCCCGCGAGGTCGAGCTGACGGGCCGAGTGCTGCTGCCGCGCGCCCTGGCTCCTGCCCGCAAGGGCGACCCGCGCTGGCGCAACTTTCACAACATTGTGCGCCGCCTGTTCTCGCGTGAGGTGGGAGGTGTGCGCGTGGCGGGTACCCTGAGCGACCAGACCGTGAGCGCGGTGAGCGACAGCGACGGCTATTTCACCCTGCACTTCACCTTTCCCAGGCCCATCGCCGCTGGCTGGCACGAGGTCCGCTTGCAGATGGAAGACCGCCAGGAAGACGCCGCCCGCGCCCGCGTGCAGGTGGTGGGCAAGGCCCGTTTCGGCATCATCAGCGACCTCGACGACACCGTGATTCAGTCGGACGTGACCAGCCTGCCGCGCATGTTGATGACCAGCCTGACCGGCAACGCCCGCACCCGTTCTCCCTTTCCCGGCGTGGGAGCGCTCTACCGGGCCCTGACCCGCGAGGGCGAGGCCCGCAACCCGATTTTCTATGTGTCAAGCAGTCCCTGGAACTTTTTCGATCTGCTGTGGCAGTTTCTGGACTACCGCCGGATTCCGCTCGGTCCGCTGTTTTTACGCAACTGGGGCATGGACCTGCTCGGCGGGCACGGCGGCTACAAGCATGGCGTGATCGAGCGGATCTTCCACCGCTACCCCAACCTCAACTTCGTGCTGGTGGGCGACAGTGGCGAAAAGGACCCGGAAATCTACGCCGAGGTGGTGCGCCGCTTTCCGGGCCGGGTGCTGGCCGTTTACATTCGCGATGTGACCGGGGCGGAGCGTGACGAGGGGGTGCTCAGACTGCGCGAGGAAATCCGCAAGGCCGGCGCCGATCTGGTCCTCGCCTCCGACAGCCTGAGCGCCGCCGGACATGCCCTCGCGCTGGGCCTGATTACGCCCGGCGAGTACCGCAGCGTCCTGACGAGTGTGGCGCGAACCTATGAAACCTGACCGCTGAGAGCAGCTCCCTGACATAGAAACAGGTTGAGGTCAGGCGTTCCATTCTGTGAAATAATTCTCAGTATGCGACCCCGCTCTCTGCTGCTTCTGGGACTGCTGGCCCCGCTGACGGCGTGCGGAGGGCTAGAGCGCGGCCCGAACGGCAGCGACTTCCCCAGCCAGCCGACTGCCACCGTGGTCCAGGGCGCCGTGCTGTTTCCTCCTCGTGCCGGGACAGCCACCCTCACCAGCGACACCGGCAAACAACAGTTGCCAGTGATGACGATGGACGTGCAGGCTGACGGCAGCTACTCACTCACGCTGCCGGAGTCGCCGCCTACCGGGGCGTCTTCGGGTGTTCCCGCCACGCTGTGGCACTCGGGTATGCCGCTGTTTTGCCAGGGGCGCCCCGTGCTGAGTGACCCGGCGGCCCAGCTCCTCGTCGTGGACGGTGGGTTCTACAGCGCCGGCCAGCAGCGCATCGGTGAGTTGTCGCCGCAGCCGACGGCACTGGGAAACGACTCGGGCCTGGTGATAACCCTCAAACTGCTGGCCTACGCGGACCGGCCCGCCATCGTGCAGGGCACCCTGAACTGCACGGTGGGAAGTAAGGCGAGCGACAAGACGGCTCAGGTCACGCTCGATTACCGCTTTAAGCGCGGCTGGAACACTGTCGTCGTGCGCAGCGAATTACCTGTGCAGTCCAGTGAACTGAACATCCAGGGATACGTGACCCCGCTTCAGGGCACGACCTGGAAGTTTTTGCCGACCTCGCCCTGACCCGGCGCGCTACCCTCAGACCCATGACGCTGTTTCGTTATCGCCAGTTCTCTCAACCCGATTTTGAAGTGATGCAGGCCCTCGACCTCGCCGAGCAGCGCCGCACCGCGCCGGAGTACGACGTCCTGCCCGAACGTGAACAGGAAGCCCGCCTGAGCAGCAGCCTCGCCGCCCTGCGCCACTACGAACGCAGCGGGCACTCCTTTGTCGCTGAAGGTCAGGACGACCATGTGCGCGGCTACGTGCTGGCCCAGAGCGTGTGGCAGGGGGACCGCCCCGCCGTGTTCGTGCGGGCGCTGGTGCTCGACGACGCGCAGGACGAGGACATGCGCCGGGGCCTGCTGCGCGCCGTGGTCAAGAGCGCCTATGACGCCGCCGTCTACGAGGTGCACCTGCCGGTCACGCCCGAGCTCCACGCTGCCGCTCGGGCCGAGGAAGCCCACCTCACCGGCCAGTACGCCGTGATTCACCTCGGCACCCGCGCCGAAAGCGCCCCCGGCAAAAAGCTGCGGCGCGAGGGCTGAGACGAATTGCAGCCAAGTCGCTCAAACTGAGCGATGAAACCCGACTTGTAAAGCTGCAAAGCAGAGCGGAGCGAGTGGCAAAAAATACGTGCTGCGAGAAATGGACTAAAATCCAGCGTTTTTCCGGGTTCCAGGGAATTGAAGGCAGTACGTATGAGGCCAGCGCCCGACTACACTTCCAGGTCTTTCGTCTGGGGCCCGAACTTCTCACGCAGAAAGCGGCCATTGGTCCGCAACTCCTGGCTGCCCACCTACGCCGAGTGCCGCAACTGTTCATAGGCCGCGCCGAGCAGCAGGTCGAGCTGTTCGCTCAGCAGGTCACGCCCCGTCTTGCCATCTTCGACGACAGCGGTGTCTGCCAGGGTGGGCGGCAGGTTCAGATACGCCTGCACCACCTGCGGCGCATATTCCTGCCGCAAGGCACGCAGTTCGTAGATTGCCGCGCCGCCCCGCTCCCCCTGCCGTTCCAGCGCCGCAAGCGCCTCAGCGGTGACGTGGTCGAGTTCGGCGAGCTGGGCACGCGCCTGCTCGGGCACGCGGGGCTGGGTCAGGAGGGAAGTCAGGACGTCGGGGACCGGACGGGCCGCTGCCGCCCGGTCCGGCTGCTGCCGCACGGGGCCGGACCTCTGCTCTGCCATGGCTTCCATCGGCGGCGCCGTCTCCGACATGGGCAGGCCGCCGGCTTGCTCCGGCAGGGGCACCGGCTCGGGGACCGGCCCATTTCCCACCAACGTCGAGAGCGCCGCCAGACCATTGCCCATGAACAGCCACAGTCCCGCCGCCACCATCGCCGGCACGACCACCCAGTCGGCGCCGCTGACCGCGAAAATCATCGCGCAGGCCAGCGCCCACAGCATCGGCCACGGCGAGCGGCCCGAGCTGAGGGCGCGCGAAAACAGCAACCCCAGCAGCATCCCGGCGGCGGCGTGAACCGGCCAGCCGGTGAATAAGGTCGTGACGGTGATGCCCAGCGCCGCCAGCCCCAGCGCCCGTGGGTCCCGGCCCCTTTCCCCGAACACCGTCCGTGCGAAGAAGACCAGTGCGAACACGGCCAGCAGTTGAAAGATGGCGCCCATAGCCGTAGTACGGCCCTGAGCGCCTGAAAGTTCCGCAAAGACAGCAAAATGGCCGGACGCGTACACGTTCCGGCCATTCGGGTATGAGTGGGCTCTCAGTAGGTGACAACTTCACTTTCAGCCGCTCCTGGCGGGCAAAAAGGCTGTATTAACACCTCTAGGACCGCCATGAACTGTTGGGGTTTCCACCGTAGGGCATCCACGAGATGCTGAGCACCGTGCCGCACCAGACTGACCGCTCTCCGACCATGCTTCAGAACGGGGATGGGCCAGGTCTGGCTCAGCCAGACCCCCAGGCGCAAACAGAACATCCAAGCCAATGTCACCAGTCCGAAGAGTCGCTGTAGACGGCTCCTTTCCGTCATTCCGGTTCGCTCTAAGTCAAAGCCTCGCTTTTTGAAACTGCTGAAGGTGCACTCAATCGACCAGCGCTGTTTGTAGAGCCTCCAGGTCTTCCGAGCACTGAAATCTGTGGCGATGATGACGAGGTCACCCACAGGTGACCTCGTTGCGACCACCCGCATCAACTCCCCGAACACGAACACCTTTTCGCCAATCTCGTGAAAATGACCGTGCTGGACGTGCTCAAACCACTCTTTCCCCTTCATGTCGTCTAGCATGTCGGTCTGTCGGATACGAATTGCCCTCTTGATGCCCTGACGACGAAGAAAGCGGAACCATTCCGCGCCGATGAACTCCCGATCGGCCACCAGGCCCAGCCAGCGTTTCGCTGGCAAGGCCCGAAGGAGCTTCAACACCAGCCACATTCGAGCGTAGGTGTGACTGTTCCCAGACTGGTCGAGAGGCACCCAGATGAGCGGCAGGGTGAAGCCGTGAACCACGGCTCCAAGCACCAGAAAGTTGATGGGCGTTTCCCCGTGCTCCCAATTGGTGCGGTCCAGACTTAGCAAAACCTTCCCCGGTGGAAGATGGACGACAAGCAGAGCGATGAAAAAGCCCATGTCCAGCTGCTCATCCCGGAAGGTGCGGTCTGCTCGTCTCTTCTTGCCCTGCGGGGTACTCATCCCCGGCATATGGGCACTCAGGTCGTGATGATTGACGCTCCTCGCGGCAATCATCGCCAGGAGGACGTCAATGAGGCGCTGGAGTGTATCGATGCGGAGGTGACTGGCATGCGTTTTGAAGTGCCCGGTGAGTGCGGTAGCCTGCTGGGCAGCTCCCCTCTGTTGATTTCACACTCTCAGGAAACCGCGAACAGTCGGCCCCATCAAGCTTGATGGGGCCGACTGTTGGTTTTTGCCGTCTGGGACGAGGGCAAACTGAAGTTGTCACCTACTGAGGAGTGGGCTTACTTGCGGAAGCTGGGGTTGAGCACTTTCTTGCGCAGGCGGATGCTCTGGGGGGTCAGCTCGACCAGTTCGTCGTCGGCGATGTATTCCAGCGCGTCTTCCAGCGACAGGCGCTTGGGCGGAATCAGGGTGAGGGCTTCATCGGCGCCCGAGGAGCGCACGTTCGTCAGCTTCTTGTTCTTGCAGACGTTGACGTTCATGTCCTGCTCGCGGGCGTTTTCACCCACGATCATGCCCACGTACACTTCCTGCCCGGCGTCGATGAAGAAGTTGCCACGGTCTTGCAGCTTCCAGATCGAGTACGCGAACGAGGTGCCGTCTTCCATGCTGACGAGCGAGCCGTTCTGGCGGGTCTTGAGTTCGCCGGCCCAGGGCGCGTAGCCGTCGAAGATGTGGCTCATGATGCCCTCGCCCTGGGTCATGCTCAGAAACTGGGTGCGGAAGCCGAACAGGGCGCGGGCGGGAATCTTGAACTCCACGCGCACGCGGCTGCCCTGCGGTTCCATGTTCACCATCTGGCCTTTGCGGGCGCCGAGCACACCGATCACGGTGCTGGCGTGCTGCTCGGGCACGTCGATCACGAGGTGCTCGATCGGCTCGTGCTTCTCGCCGTCGATCTCGCGGATGATCACGCGGGGGCTGCCGACCTGCACTTCGTAGCCTTCACGGCGCATGGTTTCGAGCAGGATACTCAGGTGCAGCTCGCCACGGCCCGACACCACGAACTCGTCGGGGCGCACTTCTTCGACCTTGAGCGACACGTTGGTCATCACTTCGCGCTTCAGGCGGTCGTTGAGGTGACGCGAGGTGACGTACTTGCCTTCCTTGCCGGCGAAGGGGCTGGTGTTGGGCTGGAAGGTCATGCTGACGGTCGGCTCGTCCACCGTGATGATCGGCAGCGCTTCGGGTTCGGCGAGGTCGGCGATGGTTTCCCCGATCTGCGCGTCTTCGATCCCGGCGAGCGCCACGATGTCCCCGGCGCCCACTTCGTCCACCTCAATGCGCTTGAGGCCGAGGTGCGTAAAGGGCTGCACCACACGGGACTTGGTCATGGTGCCGTCTTTGTGCATCAGCTGCACAAACTCGCCCTTCTTGACGGTGCCGCGCGCCACGCGCCCCAGCACGATGCGGCCGAGGTACTCGGAGTAGTCGAGGTTGGTGACCAGCATCTGGAAGGGCGAGTCGAGGTCCACCTTCGGCGCGGGAATGTGCTCGAGCACCATGTCGAACAGTTCCTTGAAGTCGTCGCGGGGCTGTTCGAGGTCCTTGAACGCCTTGCCTTCACGGGCGATGGCGTACAGCACCGGGAAGTCGAGCTGGTCGTCGTTGGCGCCGAGTTCGGCCATCAGGTCGAAGGTCAGGTTGACGACCTCTTCGGGGCGGGCGTCGTTGCGGTCGATCTTGTTGACGACCACGATGGGCTTGAGCCCGAGCTCGATGGCCTTTTTCAGCACGAAGCGGGTCTGCGGCATCGGGCCTTCAGCAGCGTCGACGAGCACCAGGGCGCCGTCGACCATGCCCAGCACGCGCTCCACTTCGCCCCCGAAGTCGGCGTGGCCGGGGGTGTCCACGATGTTGATCTTGACCCCGTTGTATTCCACGGCCGTGTTCTTCGCCAGAATGGTGATGCCGCGCTCGCGCTCGAGGTCGTTGGAGTCCATCGCGCGTTCGGCGATTTCTTCCCCGTGCTTGAGTTCCAGCGTCTGCTTGAGCAGGCCGTCGACCAGCGTGGTCTTGCCGTGGTCGACGTGCGCGATGATGGCGATGTTTCTGTATTCCATAGTTGCTCCCTCGGTACGGAGCTTTTAGCTTTCGGCCCTTAGCCTTCAGCCATCAGCCCTTATGAGCCTGAATTGGCACAAAAAAACCCGCCGCGATTCCAGAGTTCGGAAGATGGGCGGGATACCCAAACAGAGATTCTAGCAGATGAGGTCAAGGTGCGGTCAGCCAAAGCCACGTTTCGCGCCGCGCTTCTTGAGAGTGCTTTAGGGTGCGAACAATGGACAAAGAACAGACACAAAATGAAGGCCAGAGCGTCAGGCCCCGGCCTTCTTCCTGCGGTAAGTCAAGTCTTACTTGCGACGGCTGCTGTGGTCGCCCTCAGCAAACTCCTCGACGATCTTCTTATTGAAGGCGGGCAGGTCGTCGGGCTTGCGGCTTGTCACCACGCCCTTGTCGGTCACGCACTCCTCGTCCACCCACTGCGCGCCGGCCAGCGTCAGCTCGCGCTTCAGGCTCGGCCACGAGGTCATTTTCAGCCCCTGGGCGATGCCGGTTTCCGAGAGGCTCCAGGGGCCGTGGCAGATGGCGGCGATGGGTTTGCCCGCGTCGTACATGTCGCGCACGAACTTCATGGCGCCTTCTTCGAGCCGCAGCTTGTCGGGGTTGACCGTGCCGCCGGGAAGCAGCAGGCCGTCGTAGTCGCTGACCTGCACTTCGGACACGACGTGGTCGACCCGGTACTTCTCCTGCGGTTCGATGTCGCCCTTCATGGACTGGATTTCGCCGGGCTCGAGGCTAATGAGTTCAGTGGTGCCGCCCGCCGCTTCGATGGCCGCGCGGGGGCTGGTCAGTTCGATTTCTTCCACGCCGTCGGCGGCGAGGATGGCGATTTTCTTGCCGGTGAGGTCTTTGGCCTTGGTCATGGCCCCAGCCTCTCACCCGCTCGTAAGGCGCGGGTCGACCCTGCCTTGAGAGGACCTTGATTCATTTCTCCCGCCTCCGCGCCAGCCAAAAAAACTGCCCGGTGAGGGGCAGCCTGTGTGCGGGGGTGCGGGAAGCGCTTTCCTTCTTGTTACTTCAGCTTGGCGAGCATGGCCTGGGCCGTCGCCACGTCGCGCTTTTCCCAGAAATTGTCGGCGCCCATGCCGGCGGCCTTTTCCAGCTGGGCCCTGGCGCCGGCCTTGTTGCCCTGGAGCAGCAGCGCGTTGGCGTACTCGACGCGGTGAATGGGAGTGTTCGCTTCGAGGGCGATGGCCTTCTCGAAGTTAGGAACGACCTGGGCTTTGCTCGCACCAGTGGCGCTGCGGGCAATGGCGCCCTTGGAATCAAGGTTGGCGTTCCACAGGCCCAGGGCCACGTAAGCCGACGCCATGTTGGGCTTGAGCTTGATGGCGGTATCGAGGTTCTGCTTCATGTCCTTCGCCATACCGAGGCTCTGAAGAATCCCGCTGAACTGCGCGAGGCGGCCCTGAGCGCGGGCGAGCTCGAAGTAGGCTTCGGGGTTGTTCTTGTCGGCGGCGATGGCCTGCTTGGCGTAGTCCTGCGCCTTGGCGAACAGGGCCTTTTTCTGGCTGTCGGCCACCAGACCGGCGCCGTTGGTGGTCGCTTCGGCGGCGAGGGCGTACCCGTCGCTGGTCTTGAGCGCGGCGGCGGCGGTGGCGGCTTCCTGCCACTTGCCCTGGTCGTAGAGCGACTGCGCGGCTTGCAGCGACTGGGCGCCGGCAGCGCTCAGGATGAGGGTCAGGGCCAGGGGGGTCACGGTCAGAACAGGGTTACGCATTGAAACTTCCTCCAGAAGGGTGCCCGGCAAAGGGGCCAGGCCAGAATTAAGGTGGCGGGGCCGATACCGAAAGCCGGAAGGCCGAACGGAACGGAGGTGGTCGGTTTGGTCGTTTGGGAAAACTGAACTGAGTATACACAAAAAGGTGACGCGTATCTGATCCCCCCGTTGGGGGCGCGCTTGCCGGACTGTTCTGCACCCGGTGCAGTTCTGGACGCAGTGCAAAATTGCGCTCAGGTCGGGCTTGACGGGGCGCTGAAGAACGTGGGCTGGGCCGGCGGTGACAGCGGGCCGCCTCACGCTCTACGCTGGGGGGGTGGACTGGAAAGCGGCGCTCGCCGAGATTCGTGCCGCGCTCCCGCCGGGCAGTGGGGCGGGTGGGGTGCAGCGCGGCAGCCTGCGCTGGCTGGAAGCCGAACTGGGGGCTCGCGGCGGCAATCCGGCGGCCCTGCGCAACATCGTGTACCGCGACGTGGGCACCGCCGCCGACAAGCGCCTGCTTGCCGAGCTGCTGCGCGAGCTGGCGCAGGAGGCGGGGCTGCGGCTCGACCTGGGGGCGCCCGAGCAGGAACCGGCGCCGCTGCCGCCCGAACTGGAACTGCTGGGCCGCAGCAAAAAACGGGTCTACAAACAGTTTCTGGCCGGCGTGCGGGCGGGCCGGACCCCCCGGCTGGTGGTTACGGGCCGCGCCGGGGCGGGCAAGACGGTGCTGCTCGACCACCTCGCGGCGGCGCTGCAACAGGCCGGAGCGCGGGTCGAGCGCCTCAACCTCAGCGGAGACCTGCTGGCGCTGGCAGGGGGGCCGCCGCTGCGTGACCGCTCCTTCGCCTCGCTCGCCGCGCGGCAGCTCGACGCCCTGCGGACGGTGCTGCCGCCCGAGCGCCTGCCGGTGGGCAGCGCCCTGCTGGTGCGCGTGACCGAAAACCTGCATTTCGGCAACGATCCGCCCCGCCTCCCCGACGGTACTCCCGCGACCGCCGCCGCCTGGGCCGCCGAGGTGCTGCGCCGGCACATTCCTGCTGGGGTCAGCGTGCTCTTTGCCCTCGAAGACGCCGCGGGCTGGCCGCCGGGCGCCGGAGAAATCATCGAGTTGCAGCCTCCCACCCTCACCGAAGCGCGGGCTTATCTGATGGCCCGGCTGGGTGTGTCGCGCCCGGTGGCCGACAGCCTGGCGCGGGAAACGGGGCGCAACCTCGACCGCTTGACGCTGCTTGCCGGAGCTGGCGGCAACGCGGCGCGGCTGCTCGCTGACCACGACGTGCGCCGCCTGGCCTGCGCGGCAGCGGTGCTGGCCGTCCCGCCCACTGGCACCCGTGACACCGCTTCGTCTGTCCCGCTCGGTGACCCGCCCGTGCTGCCTGCCGAGGCGCTCGCCCTGGCCCTGGGCGGACAGGTCACGGCGCTGCCGCTGCACGCCCGCAGCCTGCTCGACGCGGTGACCGGGCCGCTGGAGGGGGAAGGTCAGCCGGAGGCGGGACAAGCGGTGGGAGAGGACACGGGCGAAAAAGTCACCGGCTGGCGTCCCCGACCTTTGCTGTGGCTGGCGCTGCCGCTGCTGCCGGAAGCCGAGGTGGAGGCGGCAACTGAACAGTTTGTGCAGGCCACCCAGAGCCGCGACCTCAGTCCCGAGGTGGTGCCCTACCGGCTGGCAGCGCTGGCCGCGCTCGGCGAGTGGAGCATGCTGGAGCGCCATGTCCGTGCCCGGCCCGATGACGCCCGTTACCTGCCGGCGCTGTGGCGGCGCATCCGGGCAGGAGCGAGTTCGCCGGAGCGCGAAGGGCTGGCACGGGCCGTCGTCACCCACTACGCCAGCCGGGGCGAGTACCACGCGCCCGCCGCCCGCGACGCGCTGTTCGTGCTGCTGGAAGCCGAGGGCGCCGCGCACGCCTGGGCCAGGGTCAAACTGGCCGAGAGCAGCCTCGACGCCGGCAACTTCGAAACGGCGCAGACCCAGTTGGAAAAAGCGGAGCTTGAGCACCTCTCCGTGCAGCCTGGCAGCTGGGGAGACGACTGGCGCCTGGCCGCGCAGTCCGACGGGCTGCTGGTGCAGGCGGCGCTCGCACGCTGGCGGGGCGACATGGCCGGCGCGACGGAGGCGGTGAGTGACCCGCGCACCGCGCAGTCCGGCCCCCGGGCGCGGCTGTGGCGCGGGCTGGTCGCCAAAGACGCGGGCCGCTGGGAAGAAGCGCTCGACCACCTCGGCGCGGTGCCGGGCAGCAGCCCGCTGCTCTCGACACGCGCCCGTTATCAGGAAGGCGACCTGCGGCTGCGGCTGGGGCAGCCCGTCACCGCTTACGCCGCCCTGAGCGATGCGGCCCGGCGCCTAAAAGCGGCTGGCGCCAACCCCGAGGAGCAGGCGCGGGTGCTCGCGCGGGCCGCCACCGCCCGGCGCCGCCTAGGGTACGCGGAGGACGCCCTGCGGCTGTTCGGGCAAGCGCTCGCGCTGCTGCCCACCGACCTGCGCCGCTCGGCAGACGCGGTGCTGCAGGCGCGTTTGATTTCCGAACAGGTGCCGGTGCTGCTCGCGCTGGGCCGCCCCGACGACGCGCTGGCGCAGGCGGCCCAGGCCCTTACCCTGCTGCGCGGCGAGGGGGGCCGCCGCGCCGAGGTGACCTACCGTGTTCGCCGCACCCACTACCGGGTGGCCCTCGCCTACCTGACGCGGGGGCGCGGCGTGCCGTACCTCCAGCCTTTCGGTGGCCCCGAGTTCGACACCCCCGACCTCGTTCACGCCCGCGCCCTGCTCGCCGAGCTGTTGCGGGCACCGGTGGGTCAGAGTGACCGCGAGCAACTCCTTGCCTTCGATATGCACCTGTCACTCGCACTGGCGCAGCCTGACCCCCAGCAGGCCCTGGCCGACCTGGGCCGCGCCCTCGACATGACCGACCATCCCTACGCCGAGGCCCAGGCGCGGGCGCTGCGCGCTGAAGCGTTCGTGCGGGCGGGCGAACCCGGTCAGGCACTCGGTGAACTGGGCCGCGCCCACGCCCTGCTGCGCCGGGTGCGGCTGGGACTGCCCGGCCCGCAGGAAGCCGACCCGGCGCTCAGCGCTCAGCTCCTGGGTGTGGAAATCCGGGTAGGGCTTGCCGAAGCTTCAAAGCAGGCCACCGAAGCCCTGCTCGGGCTGCGGCAGGCGCTTGCCGACCCGTCGCTGCATCCCTTCCGCTCCGGCATCTGGCGCGAGGCGGGGCGGGCACTGGAACGGCTACACCCGGCCCCACAGGACGTACTCACTGCGCTTTTCCCTGCGGCGCCGGAGCTGCCTTTGCGGGTGTCCGACGCTTTGGTGGTCCTGGCGGCGCAGGCCGATCCGCTGCCCAGCTCGACAGAAGACCCGGACCTGTAGGAGGCCCGGGCTACTGCGAACAGCTCAACGGAAATACGTCAGCAGAATCTCGGCTTCCTCGCCGGGCACGCCGCGCAGCATGTTGGTGCGGTGGTAGGTGAGCAGCACCTGATTGCTGCCGAGCTGGTGCAGGCTGAGCTGGCCGTGGATCCCGTTCTGGCTGATGGGGTCGTACCCGTGCAGGTTCCACTGCACGCCGCCGCGCAGGTCGATGCTGCGGTCGCTGGCGGTGCTGGCCGGCACCCGCACCGGCTTGAAGGTAAAGCCCTCGGGCACCTCCACCTCGCCGCTGCGTAGGTCGAAGCTCAGGCCGCGCAAGAGGGCCGGCACGCCGGGCTGCTCGGGAAAGGTCAGGCGCTGGGGCGTGCGCAGCAGCGGCAGTTTCAGACTCTTGCCGCTCGGCACCAGCACCGGCTGAAAGGCGAGGTAGCGCCCAAACTCTTCCCGGGTGATGCCCAGCCGCGCGTCGTAGCTCGGCACCTGCCCCCGCGCCGCCGAGGCGAGCACCATCCGCAGCGCCGCTGGACTGCCGCCCACCGAGGTCACGCGCTGTTGCAGGTTCACTGTGGCAATGCGCGCGCCCCGGTTGACCAGTTGAGCGGTCTGCTCAGCGGCGGGGAGCAGGGCCGCCACCCGTGTCGCCAGAGCCGCCGGGGACTCTGCCGACGCCAGCGCCTGATTGCCAGGGCCACCGAGTCCGGCGGTGCCCAGTCCCAGCAGGGCCACGAGCGGCAACAGTGAGCGGCGGGAAGCAGACATAGCGGTTCCGAACATAGGACTTCAAGGTGAGAACTGAGCGCCGGCGCCCTCATGCGCTGCCGGCCCCCGTCCGCTGCCAGTCCCATCTTCTGTCAGTCGAGGTACTCGCGCGCCTTCAGGTGACTGGCCCGCAGCGTAAAGCGCTCGGCGTCGCCCGCCCCACACAACCGGCCCACCTGCGTCCGGGCGGCGCGGAACTGCTCGGGGGTCCACGGCCACTTGTAGAACGCCTGATAAAAAGCCATCACTTCGGCGGCCACGTCCACTGTGTCGGTCGTGTCAACGAACACCTCGGGGTAGGGGCTGGCCGGCGCGTAGTACTGGTAGAAGCGTATCGGGTCGCGCCAAGCTGCCAGCCGCCTGATGTCCTCGCCGCTTTCGGGGGCCGCGTCTCCGCCGAGGTCCGGCGCGGGGGAGAGGGCCGCCGCGCTCGTCCCCGCCTCGTTCAGAATCTTGGGAATGCGGGCGAGCGTCACCGCGTCAAAGGCGATTTTGGCCGTCATGCGGTGGTCGGGGTGGGGATGGTCGTCGCTCCAGGTGATGACCGCGTGAGGCCGGAAGGTCGCGTAGAGCCGGGCGAGTTGCAGCGCCTCGTCCCGCCCGCCGGTCATACGGCTGTCGCCCATGTCGAAGAAGTGGTATTTCGCGCCGATTTTGTCGGCCACCCACGCGCCGTGCTCGCGCCGAATGCGCCGCACTTCCTCGTGCTCGGTGTCCCCGAACTGACTGGCGAGTTCGCCGAGCGTGGTCCACACCAGCAGCACCTCGTCGCCGCGCCGGGCGTGTTTGGCGAGGGTTCCGATGCACCCGATTTCGTCGTCAGGATGGGCAAAGACGGCCATGATTCGCATAGGCAGAGTCTAGAACTGTGCGCGGGCCCAGAAAGCGGGACGGTCTACGCTCGCCGCATGTCACAGAAAATGCCGCCGCAGGAAATGTTTGAACAGGGCCTGGAAAAGCGCCGCGCCGTGATGGGTGCCGAATTCGTGGACCGCGCCTTCGCGGGTGGGGAAGACGCCTTCGGGGCCGACTTCCAGCGCTTCATGACCGAATACGCCTGGGGCGCCGTCTGGGGCCGGGGCGGGCTGACCGACCGCGAGCGCCACATGGTCACCATCGGCATCCTCGCCGCGCTGGGCCGTGAAAAGGAACTCGCCGGGCACCTGCGCGCCACCGCCAACACGGGAGTCAGCGAACGCGACCTGAGCGACGTGCTGCATCAGGTCGCCATTTACGCGGGCGTTCCGGCGGCCCTGAGCGCGGTGAACGCCACTAAGGAAATGTTGGCAAAACGCCACAGCAAGGAGCCGAACAAATAGACTGTCTTTTCATTCAAATTTATACGAAATGTGAAATAGGAAGTTCAATGGGGAAGACCCTCCTCAGCCCCCGCTGGCGCCTCCGCTACACTCCTCCCTATGTCACTCGCCTCCTACATCGACCACACGCTGCTTAAGGCCACCGCCACGCTCGCCGACATCCGCACGCTGTGTGAGGAAGCCCGCGAGCACTCGTTCTACGCGGTGTGCATCAACCCGGTCTTTATTCCCCACGCCCGCGCCTGGCTCGAAGGCAGCGACGTGAAGGTCGCCACCGTCTGCGGCTTTCCCCTCGGCGCCATCAGCTCCGAGCAGAAAGCTCTGGAAGCCCGCCTGAGCGCCGAAACGGGCGCCGACGAAATCGATATGGTCATCCACATCGGCTCGGCGCTTGCCGGCGACTGGGACGCGGTGGAAGCCGACGTGCGGGCAGTGCGCCGCGCGGTGCCCGAGCAGGTGCTCAAGGTGATTATCGAAACCTGCTACCTGACCGACGAGCAAAAGCGCTTGGCGACTGAGGTCGCCGTACAGGGCGGCGCCGACTTCGTGAAGACGAGCACAGGCTTCGGCACCGGCGGCGCCACCGTGGACGACGTGCGCCTGATGGCGGAAGTGATCGGGGGCCGCGCCGGACTCAAGGCGGCGGGCGGCGTCCGCACTCCTGCCGACGCGCAAGCCATGATCGAGGCGGGCGCGACCCGGCTGGGCACCTCGGGCGGCGTGGGTCTGGTGTCGGGCGGCGAAAACGGAGCCGGCTACTGATGCCCGCTGAAACGGCCCCCCGCGTCATCCTCGCGTCGGGCAGCCCGCGCCGCCGTGAACTGCTCGGCAACCTTGGCGTGCCGTTCGAGGTCGTCGTCAGCGGTGAGGCGGAAGACAGCCAGGAAACCGACCCCGCTCGCCTCGCGCTCGAACTCGGGCAGCTCAAGGCCCGCGCCGTCGCCGCGCAGCATCCGGACGCGGTGGTCATCGCCGCCGACACGGTGGTCGCGCTGGGGGGAACGCTGCTCGCCAAACCCGCCGACGAGGCCGAGAACGCCGCTTTTCTGCGCCAGCAGTCGGGCAAAACGCAGCAGGTCTACACCGGCGTGTGCGTCATCTCCCCGGCAGGCGAGCAGAGCGGCGTGGAGCGCACCGACGTGACCTTCCGCGCATTGACCGAGGCCGAAGTGACGTTCTACGCCCGCAGCGGCGAGGGGCTGGACAAGGCCGGCGGCTACGGTATTCAGGGCGTCGGGATGGCTCTGATTGAGCGAGTCGAGGGTGACTACTCCAACATCGTCGGCTTTCCGCTCGCGCTGGTGCTGCGGCTGCTGCGCGGGGCGGGAGTTTCGGCATTCGGCGTCTGAGGAGTGTCGGCTGAGCGGCGGCGCACTTCTCCGAACACTTCCCGCAGCAGCCGCGCCGCCTCGCCGGCCCGCACACCACCTTGCACCGTAGGCCGCCAGCCCCAGTGGTCGGCAAGCAGGTCGCTGACGCCGCCGAGCGCCCCAGCCTTCGGGTTGGCCGCGCCGTAGACGATGTGCCCGATTCGTGCTTCGAGCGCCGCGCCGAGGCACATCGGGCAAGGTTCCAGCGTGACCACCAACGTGCAGTCACTCAGGTACGGCGTGCCGAGGCCAGCCGCCGCTTCCCGCAGCGCCGCGAGTTCAGCGTGGCAGGTCATATCGCCGTCCTCGCGTGAGGTGTTGCGGCCTCGCCCAACTATTTCGCCGTCGGCATTCAGCACCACCGCGCCCACCGGGACTTCCTGCCGCTCGGCGGCTTGCTGGGCCAGGGCCAGGGCCTCGCCCATCGCCGCGTGCAGCGGGTCGGCAGGCAGACCGAGAGATTCGCGGGCGCCCACCGCCCACAGCGGAGGTTGCACTCCCACCCACTGCACCGCGCCGTGCTCGTCGGTGAGCAGGGGCACACGATCCCGCTCAGCGCGGGGAAGATGCGCGTCGGTCAGCACGTCGCTGAGCTTGCGCGTGCCGCCCGCGAGCCGGATGCGGTCGCCGGCCTGCCGGGTGCGCCGGGTCCAGTCGGGGGGCAGGGGAAAATCGGGTTCCGGCCAGTCGCACGGCGCCGTGTATAGGTGCCCCCCCGTGACCGTCACATCCCGACCAGTGGGCAGGGTTAGGTGCCGCGTCTGCCCTGCGTTGAGCGCTCCGGCAAGGTCGCGCAGTTGCTCAGCGGTGAAGTCCAGCCCGCCTGAGCGCAACTCGGCGGCCAGCCAGCGCCGCAGCACGGCGGGCGGTTGCCGGTCCAGCGGCGTGTGCGGCGTCAGCCGGGCGGCAAGCGCCTGCAAGGCTGCGTCGTCCTCTGCACCCAATTCCGCCACCTGGGCCAGCGCTGTTTCAGCGGCGGGAAAGCGGGTGAGCAGCACCGGCATCACCTCACGGCGCAGCCAGGCGCGGGTAAAGCGCGGGTCGGCGTTGCTGGCGTCCTCGCGCCAGTCCTGACCGAGGCCGCGCAGGTAGGTTTCGATTTCAGCCCGCCCCACGTTCAGCCAGGGCCGTCGCACCCGTCCCCGCTGCGGCGGGATGCCGCGTATGCGCCCCTCGCCGCGCAGCAGTTCCATTAAAACCGTTTCGGCTTGGTCGCGCCGGGTGTGGGCGGTCAGGATGACCTCGGCGCCGGAGTGTTTCGCCGCCCGACTCAGCACGTCGTAGCGTAGCCGCCGTGCCGCGTYTTCCAGATTCCAGTTTCTCCGCGCCGCCACCGCGCCCACGTCAATCCGCGTGACCTCGCACGGTACGCCCAACCGGGCGCACAGGTCGCTCACCCAGGCCGCGTCGTCGACGGACTCAGGGCGCAGAGCGTGGTCAAGGTGGGCGACGGCGGGCAGCGCCCCCACCGCCAGCAGCGCCCGCAACAGCCCCACCGAATCGGCTCCCCCCGAGACGCCGACGAGCACCTGACGCCCGACGAAAGGCTCCAGCGGCTGCGTTAGTCGGCGTGCGCTCGTATGGTTCGGGGCCGATTCGCTCATGACCGCCACTGTAACGCTGCGTCTCAGGAGGTGGAAAAGGCTCACAGATAAAGACCGCATTTTCTCGACACTGTGCCAGAGTGTTGTCAGACACATTTGCCTACGCTCGGGCCATGACCCTTTTGCCCGGATACCCTGCGCCCGCGTTCAAATTGCCCGGCGACGATGGCCGCTGGTGGGGGCTGCCGGACCTGCGCGGTCAGGCGGCGGTGCTGTACTTTTATCCACTCGCTCATTCGCGCGACTGTGCGCTGGAGGCGATGGCTTTCGAGGTGCTGCTCGGCGAGTTCGCGGCAGCGGGAGCGCGGGTGCTGGGCATCAGCACCGACTCGCGGGCGCAACTGGCGCGCTTTCGCCATGCCCAGGGTCTGACGTTTCCACTGCTCTCGGACGCTGGGCGCGAGGTCAGCCGCCTGTACGGCGCGCGCCGGTCGCCCTGGGGGCTGGTGGGCCGGGCGGGCCGGCAAACCTACCTGCTCGACGAGCGGGGCCGCGTCGTTCACCACTGGCCGCAGGTGGACCCTGCCTGGCACGCTCAGGCGGTGCTGGACACGCTGCGGCGCTGGCGCGACGGGCAGGACGGGGCCGTTACACTCGGGGCATGACCCCCCGCGTCGGCCAGCCTGCCCCCCCTTTTCGTGCCCGCAGCGACGATGGCCGCCTGATCGACCTCGCGGAGCTACGAGGCCGCTGGGTTGTGCTGTACTTTTACCCGCGCGCCGGGACGCCGGGCTGCTCGGTAGAAGCTCAGCGCTTTGAGGAAGCTCTGCCTGAATTCGAGCGCCTGGGCGCCGAGGTTATCGGCGTGAGCACCGACACCGAGGCGCAGCAGGCCCGCTTTCGTGACCGCTGCGGTCTGTCGTTCCCGCTCTTGCCCGACGGGGACCGCGCGGTGGCCGAGGCTTATGGAGTGCTCGGCGGCGTAGGCAAACTGCTGGGGATGACGGCGCGTCAGACTTTTCTGATCGACCCGGCGGGCCGCCTCGCCTTTCACTGGAAACGCGTTAACCCGCTGGGCCACGCGGCGGAGGTCTTGCAGACCCTAGAACAGTGCCAGCGCACCGACCCGCCGACGAGCTGATGCTGCTGAGTGTGGACTGGGACGCCTTTTCCGGCCCCCGCGAACTGGTCTTCGACGCGCCGATCTGGGGCACGCCCGACTGCCCCGCCGACCGGCTGGACGCCTGGCGAGAGCGGGCGCAGCGGCGTGGGGGCGAGAGCTGGGCCGCGCTCGACACCGATTTTCCGCTGTACAAGGGCTGGGAAGAGCTGCGGCGCTACGTGGGCGTGCCCGCGTTCATCACCCTCAGTCACGCCGACGCCTGGGACTGGTTGCAGCAATTTCCCGGCGAGGACGTGCTCAACGTGGATTCGCACCACGACCTGACGAGTTTCAGCGGCGACCCGGCCCGGCTGCGCCCCGGCAACTGGGCCGGCCTGGGGCTGGCAGCGGGACTGATTCGGCAGTATGTCTGCCTCTACCCCTGGTGGCACGCCGACCTGCCCGTCGCCGAGGGCCACGATCTGGAGCGCACCTGGGGCGAATTCGGGCCCCGGCTGGCGCCTGAGCTGCATGGGCGGGTCACACTGCGCCGGCAGGTGGCCCCCGACGACGGCTGGCCCGAACCCCAGGACGTAAAGGCACTGCTGCTGGTGCAGTCGCCTGCCTGGACCAACCCGGCCCATGACGCGCCGCTCTCTGGCCTGGCGCGGGACCTCGGCGCCCGCCATCTGCACCCGCCCCTGGAACGGACTTGATACTCTTTACAGGGTGTTGTCAGTGGGGCTGGGCCGGCTGTGCGGTCCTTTCCCGGCTGCACCTGGAGTGAGCGAGATGAATTCTGAACCCGAATCTGCATTCCCGAGTTATCAGGTGGGCACCTTCGCGCTGGTGCGCCACCAGGACGACGTGTTGCTGGTGCGCCCGTATCAACTGCTGCTGCCGGGCGGCCCCCAGAGCCTGCCGGGTGCCCTGGTCGATATCCAGCACAGCGGCCTGGGCGTGGTCGAAACCGCGTTGCGGCGGCTTTTGCTTTCGCAACTCAGCATCTCGGTCAGCGAGTTCTGGCTGGTCGGCAGCCATACCCTGCGGACGCCCGGTCCAGACGGGCAGGCCATCCCCCGCCTGAACCTGATTTTCGGCACCGATTACTGCTCGGGCATCCTCAACCCGCAGCCGCTCGGCTTCAAATCGGCCATCTGGGTGCCGCGCTCACAGTTGATGGAGCGGGTTGCCCGAGTGGCTGAGTGCGGCCCTCTTCGAACTGGAAAAAGTGGTGCCCCCCCCGGCCCGCGAGGCGGCAGCGTCCCGGCCCGCCGTCACCGCGCGTTTTCCCTGGCGCCGCTGAGAGAGCGATAACAATGAAGCCGCCGGCACCTCCTGAATCGGGGATGCCGGCGGCTCTTTTGGGTGGGTGCTCGCTCAGCCGCCCGGGGTCAGCACGACCTGCACACGGTCGTTGCCGATCTTGCTCTTGTCGTAGGTGCACTGCATGTTCACCGGCACCAGCGGGCGCACGGCCCCGGCAGTGTCCTTGAACTCAATCATCACCGGCACTTGCAGTTGCAGCTGGCCGTTCTGGTTGGGCCGCACGGCCTGGTCGATTTGCGAGGGAGTGGCGTTGGTCACGACCTGCAACGTTTCGTTGTCGTGCATTTCGCCGGTTCCTTTGACCGCCGTGAGCAGCGACTGGGTCTGACCGGGGCCGAGCATCAGCGGCAGGTCATTGGGAGCATGCAGCCGCTCGCGGCACTGTTCGATGAAGTGATACTTGCTCACGCCGTAGGCGTCACGGTCACTGTAAAACGGGTTGGCGCGCACCGCCGTGGCCGTCACCCAGCCGAGCAGCAGCACCGTCAGCGCAAGAGCGATCCAGAGCAGGATGCGGCCCGTGCCCCCGCCGGAGGAAGAAGAGGAAGAGTTGCTCATAGCTCGCCCAGCATACCCCACATTTCAGGACGTTCCGCCGCTCGCTGCGCTGTCCCTGAGCGGGTGCCGGCCCCAGTCGGTGGAAGGTGAGGGGGCCATTTATGGGATTCTCGATAGAATTTGGTGAGGCCAACCTGGATAAACTAGGCGTCAGGAGAACAAGTGAACGTGTGAGCCAGCCGCCCCTGACCCTCAAAAACTATGCCCTGTCGCGGTCCATCGGGCGCGGCAACACGTCGGACGTGCGCCTGGCGACGGGCCCGGATGGCCGCGAGGTGGCGATCAAATTGCCACTTCCCGCCACCCTGCGCCAGCACGACGCCGCCGAGCGCTTCGGCAACGAGGTGCGGCTGACCTTGCAGTTTCGGCACCCGCATGTGGTGCGCGGGTTTGCGGGCACGCCCTTCGGACCGGGGGCCTTTCTGGCGCTCTTTTATTATCCCGACGGGCCGCTGAGCAACCGCCTGCGCGGTCAGCCGCTGCCAAATGAGGAAGCGCTGCGGATTCTGGCGGACATCGCCGCCGCGCTCGCCTACCTGCACCGGCTCGGCGCTGTCCATCAGGACGTGAAGCCGCAAAACGTCTACGTGAGTGGGGGCCGCGCGGCGCTCGGCGACCTGGGAAGCGCGTATTTCGTCGCCCAGGGGTCCAAGACCAGCGGCAGCCCCTACTACATGGCCCCCGAGGTCTACCACGGCGAATCCACCAGCAGCGCCAGCGACGTGTACAGCCTGGGCGTGATGGCGTGGGAACTGCTGACGGGTGCCCGGCCCTTCAGCGGCAACAGCTACGAGGAATTGATGGTGGCGCACCTCTCGCGCTTTCCCGCGCCGCTCGCCTCGCTGCGGCCCGAGCTGCCGCGTGCGCTGTCCCGCCTGCTCGACCGCACCTTCGCCAAGCGGCCCCACGAGCGCCCCACCGCCGACGCTCTGCGCCGCGCCCTGCTCGAAGCCCTGGGGGAGACGCCACAGGAGGAAGACCTTCCGGCTGAGGAGGTGCCGCTTGCCAGTCAGCAGGCCGGGCGACATACGGCGGCCCCCCGCGTGACTGGGCCGCAGGGCCCCGCTGAGACGCCCGCACAACCGGAACGTGTCCGCCCGGCCCGCCGGGGCTGGAACCCTTTCCGGCGTAAGGGATAGTGCGGAGAAAAGTCAGCGGCAAACCAACTCGCTCGCGCCCCAGTTTGAAGGCGCGAGCGAGTGAGTCAGAGTGGGGTTTAGCGTTCCTCGAAAGCCCCCAACGAGCGGAAACGGGCGGCCCGCTGGGCGAGCAGGTCGTCAGGCGTCAGGGCCGACAGGTCATCCAGATGGCGGCTGATCACGCTGCCCAGGGCTTCGGCAGCGGCGTCCATGTCCAGGTGGGCTCCACCGGGCGGCTCGGGCACGACCTCTTCCACGATGCCCATATCCAGTAGGTCGGCGGCGGTAACGCGCAGGGCCTCAGCGGCGAGGGGAGCCTGTGCCGCGTCGCGCCAGAGGATGCTGGCGGCGCCCTCGGGGGAAATGACCGAGTACCAGGCATTTTCCTGAATCAGCACCCGGTTGCCCACGCCAATCGCCAGGGCGCCGCCCGAGCCGCCTTCGCCGATCACGGCGCACACGGCGGGGACCCGCAGGCGCACCATGCGCTGGATGCTCTCGGCAATCGCCCAGCCCTGGCCGCGCTCCTCGGCTTCCAGGCCGGGGTAGGCGCCCTGGGTGTCGATGAGGGAGACCACCGGCAAGCCGAAGCGGTCGGCGAGGTCCATCAGCCGAATCGCTTTGCGGTAGCCTTCGGGGTTGGCACTGCCGAAGCGGCGCTTGATTTTGGTCTTGGTGTCGCGGCCTTTTTGCTGGAGCAGTAGCATGACGGGCCGCCCCTGCCAGCGGGCGGGGCCGCCGATGAGCGCCGGGTCGTCCCCGAAGCGGCGGTCACCGTGCAGCTCGGTCCAGTCGCTGCACAGCCGGTCCACGTAGTCGAGCGCGGTGGGGCGCCCCGGCGTGCGGGCGAGCTGCACCCGGTCCCAGCGTGAGAGGCCGGCGGCATGTTCGCGGCGCAGCGTCTCGAGTTGCGTCCGCAGTGGGGCGAGCGCGGCATCAAGGTTTTGGCCGGTGCGTTCGGCAGTCGCTTCGAGGTCGCGCACCCGGGCTTCGAGTTCGCGCAGGGCGTCAGCAGGTGTCGAGGTCACAGCCGCGCCTCCTGCCGGGTCAGCACGCCGAGCAGCCCGGCGAGGTGGCGGCGCTGCTCGCGGCGGTCCACCACGTTGTCCACCATGCCGTGTTCGAGCAGAAATTCGGCGCGCTGAAAGCCTTCGGGCAGATTCTGGCGAATGGTCTGCTGAATCACGCGCGGCCCGGCGAACCCGATCAGGGCACCCGGCTCGGCGATGATCACGTCGGCGATGGTGGCGAAACTGGCCGTCACGCCCCCGGTGGTGGGGTCGGTCAGCAAGCTAAGATACGGCACGCCGCGTCCGCTGAGGGCCTCGAGCGCCACCGTCGTTTTCGCCATCTGCATCAGCGAGAGCGCGCTTTCCTGCATTCGGGCGCCGCCGCTCGCCGCGACGAGCAGTAGCGGGGTGCGGCTCTCTGCGGCGTACTCGGCGGCGCGGGCAATTTCCTCGCCCACCACGCTGCCCATGCTGCCGCCCGAGAAGGCGAAGTCCATCACCGCGAGCGTGACCGGCAGGCCGTGCAGGGTCGCCGTGCCGGTCAGGATGGCGTCAGGGCGCCCGGTTTTGGCCTGGGCGCGGCGCAGGCGCTCGGGGTAAGGCTCCGTGTCGGTGAAGTGCAGCGGGTCCACCGGATGCACCTGCCCCGAAAGCTGCCGGAAGCTGCCGGGGTCGGCGAGCACCTCCACCCGGCGCTCGGCGCTGAGGCGAAAGTGATGGCCGCAGCGGGGGCAGACGTAGGCTTCCTGTTCGAGTTCGCGGTTGTACAGCCCCTCTTTGCAGGCCGGGCACTGCGTCCAGAGGTCCGGCAGGTCGGTGCCCGCCTGCTGCTGGGGGCGGCGCCTGCGGAAAAAACGGTCCAATGCCATATGCCCTGCATTCTAGACAGCCGCCGCCGCGCCGCATTGGACCAGGTGCAAGCGTCCGGGCGATTTGGGACGCGGTTCAACGGCTGGGGTAGGGCGGTCGGCCCCTTACCCCAAGCGGCGCTTGAGGTAGTCGTCCATCTGCGCAAGTTGCAGGCCGAGGTCGTCTTGCAGACTGTCCACCCGCTGGCGCAGTGCGCTCAGTTCGGCCTGGCTGGCGCTGTGGCCGGGACCAAGCGCCTGCTGCTCGATGGTGTTGAGCCGCCCGTCGAGATAGCTCTGGAGCTGCGCGAAGCGGCTGCCTTCCTGCGCGTCGAGGCTGGCGCGCAGGCTTTCCATGTCGCGCAGCAGCCGGGCGGTGTCGGCCTCGGCCCGCAGCCGGGTCAGGCCCGCCCAGAAGTAAAAGACCAGCATGGGAATCAGCATCAGCAGCAGCAGCAGCAGCCCCATCGGCATGTTCCGGTAGGTGGCGAAGCCCAGATACAGGGTGTGGGGATAGGTCAAAAAATTGCGGTTGAGCACCGCCAGCACCCCCAGCAGAATCAAAAACAGCAGCAACACACCGAGGCGCAGGCCCATTCGCATGCGGTCAAGCTAACAGAGGGGCGCCTGAGACTGGGCGAGCCGGATTTGAGCGCTTCTTGGGGGAGGCGGCCCCCAGGGAAGGCAGAGGCGGCGCGGGGCGTAGACAGGCCCGCAGCCGTCCGCTTAAGCTGGACAGGTGCTTTCCCTTCAAAAGGCGTCGAACATCCTGGGTGCGTTCAGTGCCGAGCAGCCCGAATGGGGCGTGCGGGCGCTGTCGGCCCATCTGGGGGTTCCGCGTGCCACCGCCCACGCCTACCTCGCCGGGCTGACCGAGGCAGGATTTTTGCGCCGCACGCCGCACGGCAAATACCGGCTGTCGTGGCACATCGCCGAGATGGGCGCGCAACTCACCTCGTCGCTGCCCTGGTTTCAGGACGCCCGCGCCCTGCTGACCCGGCTCGCACTCGACGTGCGAGCGGTGGCCTTCCTGTGCGTGCTGGAGGGCGAAGACGTGGTCGCCGCCATCCGCGAGCGTCACCCCGACGCCGACATCGACCTGCCGCTCGACGTGTACCTGCCCGCCACCGCGACGGCGAGCGGCAAGCTGCTCTACGTGTACGCGGGCATGACCCCCCGCACGTTCGCCCACTGCACCCAGAGCAGCATCACCACGCCCGACGAGTGGAAGACCGAAGTGGCGCGGGTGCGGCGGCTGGGCTACGCCTACTCCATCGAGGAATGGATTCCGGGGCAGTGCACCCTGGCCGTGCCCTACCACCACGGCGGCAGCGTGGTCGCCAGCATCGGCGTGCAGATGAGCGCCGGGCGGTACCTGCGCGAAGAACGCCAGATTCGCGCCCGGGTGATGGACGTGGTGCGCGAGGCGGAGGAGCTGGGCTGAGTCGGGCACGAGCACAAAAAGGGCCTGCCGAGTGGCTCATTTCGCCAGTTCAGCAGGCACTCTTTTCTTGGTTCAGCGTGCAGCCAGTCTCGCCAGATACGCCTCGCCGCGCGGGGTCAGCCGCAGCAGGTGCAGGGGCGGCGTCTCACCGCTGTCGGCGTTGCGGCACAGGCTCTTGAGCGAGCAGGGACCGCAGGCGCACGCCCCGGCGCCCTGGGCGGCTTCCTGCACGTAGCCGCCCGCGAAAAGGGTCTGGAGCATTCCCTCGAGCGCGGCGGGCGTGCTGCCGAGGGTCCGGGCGAGTTCCGCCGGCGTGCGCGGCTCGTGGGCGATGGTTTGCAGCACCGTAGCGAGGTGAGGAGCTGGTGCAGTGGCTGGCGCTTCGTCCGACGCCCGTCGTGACCAGGGCCACATCACAACAGCCCCCGCGCAATCTGGTACACGATGAACGCCGTCACCCAGGCGATGATGAGCTGATAGGCGACGGTCAGCCACGCGACCCGGCGCCCGTGTTCCTGCGCGATGGCGCCCACCGTCACGATGCAGGGGGTGTAGAGCAGCACGAACACCAGGTAGGACAGCCCCGACGCGGGGGTAAAGGCCCGTGAGAGCGCGGCGGCCAGCGGCGACTTCTGGTCCGCCGTGGTGTCGGTGCCGAAGCTGGGCAGTGCGAGCACGGTGGGAAGGGCACTCACGCTCGCTTTGACCGCGTCCCAGGTGGCGAGGGCGGCGTTTTCCAGGCCAGTGAGCAGACCCACTGGGGCGGGCGCGGCAGCCTGTTCACCCAGGTAAATCTGCCCTAGCGTGCCCACGACGACTTCCTTGGCGATAAAGCCCGGCACCAGCGCTCCGGTCGCCTGCCAGTCGCCGAAGCCCAGCGGCGCGAAGATGGGCGAGGCCGCCTGCGCGACCTTGCCGAATACGCTGTCTTGCGGCGGCACGGTGGCGAAGTGTCCGCCGCTCACGGCGGGCAGCGCCAGCAGGAACCACACCCCCGCCACCGTCGCGAGCACCGTGGTCCGGGCGCGGCGGGCAAAGCTCGCGGTGCGGCGCCAGGCGTGTTTCCACAGCACCTTCCAGGCAGGGAAGCGGTAGGGCGGCAGCTCGAGCAGCACCCCGCCGCCCTCCGACGGGTACGAGGTCTTTCTCAGCACCCAGGCGAAGGCGAAGGCGACCAGCATCCCCAGCACGTACATGCCCCAGACCACCCAGCTCCCACTACGCGGAAAGAGCGCGGCGGCAAAAATCACGTACACCGGCAGGCGGGCCGAGCAGCTCATGAAGGGCAAAATCATGCTGACCACGATCCGGTCGCTGCGGCGCTCGAGCGTGCGGGTGGCACTCACGGCGGGCACGTTGCACCCGAAGCCCAGAATCAGCGGAATAAAGGCGCGCCCGTCGAGCCCCAGCGAGCGCATCGCCCGGTCCATCAGGAAGGCGGCGCGGGCCATGTAGCCGCTGTCTTCCAGAAAGCTCATGGCGAGGTAAAGGACGAGCAGGGTGGGCAGGAAGCTCAGCACCGTGCCGACCCCCGGAATGATGGCGCCCACCACGATGTCACGCCCCAGCGGGAACCACGCGAGCGCGGCGGCGGCCCATCCCGCCACGGTTTCTTGCAGCGGCCCGCCGATGAGGTCCACGAAGGGCGCGGCCACGCTGAAGGTCAGCCGGAAGACGAGCAGCACGAGCGCCAGAAACAGCGGCACGCCGAGCACCGGGTGCAGGGTCAGCCGGTCGAGTTTTTCCGACAGGGTGCGCCGCGCCTGCACCTGCGGCACCGCCAGCCGGGCGAGGTCGCCAGCGCGGGCGTAGCGGGCCTCGGCAATGTCGATGAGGGCGTCTATCCCCTGCGCGTCGAGGGCTTTGAGGTGCCCGTCAGCGCGTTCGATGAGGTCGAGGTGTCCGGTGGCGCTCAGGCGTCCGCGCACGCTGGGGTCGCCTTCGAGCAGGGCCAGGGCGATGTAGCGCCAGGCGTGCGGCGGCAGCGTGGCCTGCTCGCTCATGCGGCGGGTGAGGTCGGTCACGGCGGCCTCGATGGGCTGCGGGTAGCGCACGCCGATGCCCAGCGTGGCGCCGTCGAGTGCCTGCGTCAGCACCCGGTCGGTGCCCCGGCCCCGGTTGGCGACCGTTTCGGTGACCGGCACGCCCAGCGCCCGCGAGAGCGCGGCGGCGTCCACTTCCATGCCTTTTTCCCGCGCCTCGTCAATCAGGTTGAGCGCCACCGCCACCGGCACCTGAAAGTCGAGCAGTTGCAGGGTGAGGTAGAGGTTGCGTTCCAGATTGCCCGCGTCGAGCACGTTCAGAATCACGTCGGGCGCCTCGTCGAGCAGGGCGGTGCGGGTCACGAGTTCTTCGGGGGTGTGGGGGCTGAGCGAGTAGGCGCCGGGCAGGTCGAGCAGTTGCACGTCGCGCCCGCCGACCCGCAGCCGCGCTTCGCGCTTTTCCACCGTGACCCCGGCCCAGTTGCCGACCTTGAGGTTGGTCCCGGCGACGGCGTTGATGAGGGTCGTCTTGCCGGTGTTGGGGTTGCCGACCACGACCACGCGCGGCTCACTCACCTCGCGCAGCCGGGCCAGGGTGCGGCGGCAGGCGTCCTCGTCGGGCAGACGCGGGGCGGTGAGGGGGGCTTCAGGGAGCGGCAGCCCCGGCGTGAGGGCCGTCATTGCCGCACCCGGATGCCGTGCAAGTCGGCGCGGCGCAGCGCGAGGTCGGTGCTGCCCACCCGCAGCTCTATCGGGTCGCCGAGCGGGGCGCGGCGCACCACCACCACCTTCGCCCCGCGCACGAACCCCAGTTCCAGCAGCCGCCGCCGCAGCGGATGATTCCGGTCCAGGGAAACGATATGTCCCGCCTCTCCGGGCCGCAGCTCATCCAACGCATACTCGTTCATACCCGAGCAGTTTACTCGGATTTACGCAAAGTGAAAGCGCAGGTGTCCCGGTTGTCCAGTTTTGTCAGGAAGGGTCGGGGGCGGCGAGGTCGAGCACGAAGGGCGTTTTCAGCCCTGCCGCCGCCACCTCTCGGGCCACTGCCGGGGCAAAATTCAGCGCCAGCACCGCCTGATAGGTGCGTCGGGCGAGGTCGCGTTCGCCCAGGGCGTCGCGCACCTGCCCCAGTCGGGCGAGGACCAGCCCCGCCAGCGAACGCGGGTGCTCGGGTGGCAGCGCGTGGGCGGCGCGTTCAAGCCAGCCGCGAGCCGCTTCCAGCTCGCCGGAAGCGAAATAGAGGTTCGCCGTCGCCGCGTCGAGTTCGGCGCGGGGCGTCACCCGGTCGCCGGTTTCGCGCTCCAGCGCGGCGAGCAGGGCGGCGGGGTCGTCTTCCTCGTGCAGTTGCCAGGCGCGGTCGGCCAGGGCGCGGACACGGCTCGCCTCGCCGGGAACGAAGCCGAGCACTTCCAGCAGTGCGGCCCCCGGCAGTCGGTCGAGCAGCCCCGGCAGGTCGTCGAGCGGAGCGAGCAGGACGCCGGACAGCTCAGCGGCGAGCGCGGCCAGTTCGTCCAGTCGCCGGGCGTGCCAGCGGGTGCCGGGGCCTTCGTCGAGCGCGGCGGCAGTGGCGGCATGGTACTCGCGGGCGGCGCTCAGCAGGGGGCCGCCGAACACGTCGGCGGTGGTGAGCGGCTCTCCCAGGCGCGCGGCCAGTTCAGCTTCGGCTCGCGCGGCGTTTTGCAGGCGTTCGCGGCCCTGCGGGTACATGTTGAGGAAGGTGATGAGCTGCTCGTGCTCGGCGTCCGCCCAGCCCCAGTCGGGCAGCGGCAGCTCGCGCACGGTGACGCCAGCGGCACCCGAGCCGCTCGAAGTTCACCCGCCGGTGGAATAACGCCCGCCTGTCAGCCCCCGTAACTTTGCCGCAGTCGCCCCAGCCCCGCTCGCCAGCCGATGCGCTGCGGGGGCAGCTCGTCGAGTCTCACCGCCCGCAGGCTGCGCTCATGCAGGCCGCGTAGGAGCAGGTCGAGCAGTTCGGGCGTGACTGCCGGGCCGTCGTGCAGCAGGACGACGCTGCCGGGGCGCACACGGGCGAGGGTCTGCGCGGCGAGGTCGGCGGCGGGCGCGTCCGTCCAGTCGCGGCCCTCGGTGTCCCACAGGGCAATCTCATGTCCGGCGAGGCGCGCGAGCAGCCGGGTCAGCGGGCTGTGTCCGCCGTAGGGGGGGCGGTAGAGCGTCCCGCCGCCGGGGTGCCAGCGCACCTGCTCCCACTCCTGCCAGGGCGCGAGCAGCAGCGCGTGCCGGTGCCAGCGGCCATGCGACTCGAGCTGGTGTCCGGCGCCCCGCAGCGCCCGCAGCTCGGCGGGCAGAGCGCGGGCGTGCGACTCCAGCACGAAAAAAGTCGCCTGCGCATCATGCCGCGCCAGCACCGCCAGCAGCTCCGGCGTGCGCTCTGAAGGGCCATCGTCGAAGGTGAGCGCCACCCGGTCGGCGGCGGTCCCGGCGCCCAGGGCCCTAAACCCGGCGGCGCGGCCCAGCAGGTCGGCGAGGGTGACGGCGAGCAGGCCCGCGCCGAGGGCCCCGAGCAGCGCCCGGCGCTTCACAGCTGTGGGGTCTCGGACGGCGGGGCGCTGGCGACTTCCGGGTCGAGCGGGCCGCCTGCCGGCGTATCGAACGCGCGCCGGAACAGCACGTAGCCGAGGGTGGCGAGCAGCGCGAGGCCGGAGCCCGCTATGAAGGGGCCGGGCACCCCCAGCGTGCGGTAGGCGAAGCCGCCGAGCAGCGGCCCCAGCGAGGTGCCCAGGTTTTCCACCGTCATCAGGGTGCCCCAGGCGGCGGGGCGCTGCGCTTCGGGCAGGCGCTGCGCGACCAGGGCGGCCCAGCCCGGCGCGATAAAGGCGTAGCCCAGCCCCGCCAGCATGGCAAGCGGATACAGCGCCCAGACGGCGGGCCGCAGCGCGATGCCGCCGAGCGCCAGCGCGAGACTGGCAAACCCCAGCGTGACCGTCAGGCGGGCGCGGCCCTGGTCGGCGAGCTTGCCGGTCAGAGGCATCGAACCGAAGGCCACCGCGCCGCCCAGCCCCAGCAGCGCCACCAGGCCCCAGTAGGTGAGCCCCAGCTCCTTGTAGAGCGTGAACATCAGCGGCCCGAGCAGCGTCATCGTCAGGGTCTGCAAAAAGGCCGCCGGAATCAGGGGCGCCAGGGCCTGCGCCGCCACCTTGACCCCCTGGCGCCGGTCGGTCGGGGCCGCCGGATTCTGGGTCGGGGCGGGCGCCGTCCGCAGCCGCTGAGGCAGCAGCAGGCTCAGCAGCAGCGACGCGGTGAGCAGCCCCAAGCACAGCCCGAACACGGCGCTGCGCGGGGCGTCGGCCAGGGCGCCCAGGGTCAGCACGCTCAGGCCGACAAATGGCATCACGCTCATGGACACGGCGGTCAGCACCCGGCCCTGGTGGGTGGGCTGGGCCGAGTCGGTGGTCAAGCTCATCACGGCGGGCCACAGCGGACTGAACCCGATGCCGTGCAGCGCGGCGGCGAGCAGCAGCACCCAGCCGGTGTGGGTCACGCTCATCAGAACCAGGGCGAGCAGACTCAGCGCCGCGCCCGCGAGCACCACCGGACGCAGCCCGAAGCGCAGCAGCGCCGCGCCCGCTGGGCCGCGCATGGCGGTGTCGGCAATGAAGTGCGCGGTAAAGGCCGAGGCGCCGAACACCACCGCGTCGGCCTTGGGCAGGCCCAGCAACTTGCTCGCCGCCTGCGGCAGATACCCGGCATACAGCCCACTGCGCACGAACTCGGCGCAGGAGAGCAGCAAGACCCCGGCAAGCACCCGCCGCAACGTGCCGGGACGCAGCGGCACCCGCGCCCGCAGGCCAGCGGCCCCGGTCATGCGCGGCCCCCCGGTGTCCAGGCCTGTGTGACGCTGCTCACCTTGTGGCCTGCTACCCTGGGCCGGTGCCAGAGTTTTCGGTCATCATTCCCGCCCGCAATGAAGCGGCGTATCTGCCGGGAACCCTCAGGGCACTGGAGCGTCAGACCCTGGCGCCCGCCGAGGTGATCGTGGTGGACAACGCCAGCCGCGACCAGACCGCCCAGATCGCGCGCTCGTGGGGCGCCCAGGTGCTGAGTTGCCCCGAGGGCGGCGTGGCCCGCGCCCGGCAACTGGGGTTGGACACGGCGCGCAGCAGTTGGGTGGCGACCACCGACGCCGACTCGCTGCCGGCCCCCGGCTGGCTGGCGGCCTACGCGCAGGCGGCGCTGCTCGCCGGGGGCTACCCCGAGGTCGAGGCCTACGAGGACGTGATTCTGGGGCAGAACCTGGCCCGGCTGGGCGAGATCGGCTACGTGCCGCGTGCCCTGGTCGAAACGAGTGCCCGGCGTCTGGACCGGGGGGTGGGACCTTTCCTGATTCAACATCTGCGCAACCTCACCGGCCATACACGGGGTTATTTCGGGGACGACCGGCTGCCTCCGCCGGAGCACTGAGTCCGTCCGCCCTGGGGTCATCCGGCGACTCTGGCGGCAGGCCCAGCGTGCGGGCATACACCGCCAGCACCTGCCGCGCCACTCCGGCGGGCGTGGTGCGGCCTCCGAACTCGCGGGCCTGGCGGGAAAAGCGGGCGTACTGCTCGGGCGATTCCAGCAGCTCGCGGGCGCGGCGCACGAGTTCGGGCACGTCGCCGGGCGCCGTCAGATACCCGCTGTAGCCGCTTTGCACGCCGGTCAGGGTGCCGCGCGCGCCCACCGCGACCACCGGCACGCCCATCAACTGCGCTTCTTGCAGCACTAAGCCCTGGGTTTCGGTGTCGGAGGCGAAGACGAACAGCTCGGCGAGGCGGTAGTACGCCCCGATTTCGGTCCAGGGCCGCACGCCCACGAAGGTGACGTGCTCCGCGACGCCGAGCCGCTGGGCATGGTCTTCGAGGTGGGTGCGTTCCGGGCCTTCTCCCAGAATGACCAGGTGGGCACCGGGCAGATCCGCGAGCGTGTCGAGCACGAGGTCGAAGCGCTTTTCGCGGGCGAGGCGCCCCACCGTCAGCAGCCGGCGCGTGCCGGGCGGCCAGGGGCTGGCGATGGGCGGCGCGGCTTCGAGCACCGCCGGGTCGATGCTGGTCGGAATGACCACCGCGTCGGTGATGCCCGCCTGCCGCAGCGTGTCGAGCGTGCCGGCGGTGGGCGTAATCACGGCGTCGGCCTCGCCGTAGAGCCGCCCGACGACTTTGGGCATGAAATGCACCGCGCGGTTGAGCTGCGTCATGCCCGGCACGTAGTGGGTGTAAGCCTCCAGGTGGGTGTGATAGGTCGCCACGTGCGGCACCCCCCACTTGCGCGCCAGCCGCGCTCCGGCGAGGCCCAGGGTGAGCGGCGTATGGGTGTGAATCAGGTCGTAGCGCTGCTCGAATGACCGCCGGCCCGGCCAGGCGAGGCGGTAGGTCGGCAGCAGCGGGTAGCGCACGCTCGCCACCCGGCGCACGTCGGGGCGGCGGTCGAGATGCTCCGGAAAGCGCGGGGCGACCACGTCCACCTGATGCCCCAGGGCGCGCAGTTCGTCGCTCAGCAAACAGACGCTGGTCACGATGCCGTTCTGGTCGGGGAGAAAAGTGTCGGTAAACAGGCCGATTCTCAGAGGGTTCATAACGCCTTGCCCCGGACCCGGAAAGAGGAAACCTGAAGCATCTGCCCAGGAGCATACGCCGAAAGAACATGAGACGGCGGCGGGGCCCGCCGGGGTGCTTTAGAGTCGGGGCCATGAGCCGTTTTGCCGGGCCGCCGCATGAGCATGAGCCACTGCACGGGAGGCCCGCCCATGCCGGGGCCCTCTGGTCGCCGCTGCTGCGCGCGGGCGCGTTCGGAGCGCTGCGCGGTGGGCATCCAGGCCACCCGGCGCTCGGCGTGACGGTGCCGGTGCAGGGCGCCGCTGAACTGGGACGCGCCCTCGACCTGCTGGCAGAAGCGGGCCTCCGCGTCACCCTGCTGTGTCCACCCTTGCTCGCGACTGAGGCGTCGGAGTTGCTGTGGGCCGCGACCCGTGCCGGACACGAAATCGCGGGCGACGGGCCGGTGCGCGACGTGGCATTGTTGCAGGCCGTCGCCGGGCAGCGGGTCACGGCGTGGCGGCTACCTCCGGCAGCCCAGTCCGGCGCGGCGCTGCGGGAACTCGCGGCCTGGGGGGTTCACCCGCTGCCCCCCGCGCTGGGCGCCTCCGAACCGGGCGGCACAGTAGAAGTTACCCCCGCCGCTCTGCCGGCCCAGGCAAGAGATTGGCGCGCGCGCGGCTACCGCCTGCTGCCGGTGCGCGAGCTGCCGGGATTGCGGGAAGCGACCCCCGCCGACCTTGCCCAGCACGTTTATCTGCGGCTGGTCGAGGACCGCTTTACCGCGCAGAGCCACGTCATTGACCTCACCGGGCGGGCGGACGGGGTGATGCGAATCGCCCCGCTCGACCATGCGCCGCCGCCGCTGCCAGTCCCGCGAGATACGCCTACCGCCGAGCTGCACCTGCATTCGCCCCGCGTCGTGGGGCTCGCCGCCCGCAGTCCGCTGACCGCCTACCGCGCCTACGCCCGCAGCTGGGCCGACGTGGCCCACGCCCTGCAAACCCGTCCCGAACTGGCCGACGCGCAGGTCATTTTCGGCGTGTCGCTTTTTTTCGGGCCAATGGAAAAGGCGGGCTTTACCCTGGTTGAGCTGCCGCCCCTGCAAGCCCGCTGGTATGGCCTGGGCTTCCGGCTGCTGCGGCTCGCTACGGCACCGCCCGCCCGCCCAGCGAGGGGCTGCCGAAGATGGCCTGGATGACTCGCGAGGCGTTTCTGGCGCGGCACGGCAAGGCGGGAAAAAAAGGGAATTGAGGCTCAGCCCGGCAGCTCGAACACCAGCGTCGTGCCCCGGCCCGGCGCGCTGTCCACCGTGAGCTGCCCGCCGGCAAGCGCCACCCTCTCGCGCAGACCGAGCAGACCGAGGTGCCCGGCCTGGGCCCGCGCTTCGGCCTGCTCTGGGGTAAAGCCCTGGCCGTCGTCGCTGACCCGCAGGCTGACGCCGCTCTCGCCGAAGGTGATGCGGAGTGCGGCACTCGCGGCGTGGGCGTGTTTGTCCACGTTGCTCAGGGCTTCCTGTGCGAGTCGGAACACCGTGAGTTCGGCGGCGGGCGACAGGCGCCGCTCGGGGCCGCTGACCTCCAGTCGGGCGGCGGTCTGTGCCTGCGATGCCAGCCATTCCAGCGCCGGCAGCAGCCCGAGGTCGTCGAGCACTGAGGGCCGCAGATTGCGGGCGAAGCGCCGCACACTTTCGATGGCGGTGTCGAGGTCGGCGCGGATGTCGTCGGCGCGCTCCCGCTGCGGGCCGTCGAGGTCGCGGGCGAGCCGGGCGACGCGCCGGGCGGTGGCGATCAACACCTGCGCCGTGTCGTCGTGCAGCTCACGGCTGATGCGCCGCCGCTCCTCTTCCTGCGCCTGGGTAAAGAGGGCGAGGTAACTGCGCAGCTCGCTCTGACGGCTGGTCGCGGCTTCGAGCGCCTGCCCGCGTCGGGCGATTTCGTCGGCCAGCGTCTGCAACTCGGAGAGGTCACGCGCCACCAGCAGCACGCCTCCGGCCCCCAGACCGCCCGGTCCGCTGCCCTGCACCGCGCTCAGCCGCACTTCCAGCCGGTAGCCCGCCACTGTGATTTCGGCACGGCCCCCGGCGGGATGGGCGAGCGCCATGTCCCAGGCAAGGTGCAGCGCCTCGCGGGTGGCGGGCGTCGGCAGCGCGAGCAGCGGCGCGCCGGTCAGCGGGCCGGTCAGCGGTTCGAGCAAGCGGCAGGCGGCGGGGTTGGCGTAGGTGACGTTCCCAGCGGCGTCCGCACTCAGAATGAGGTCGTGGGCACCCTCGGCGAGCTGGCGGTAACGGGCCTCCTCGCGCCTGAGCGCCGTGAGCAGCCGCTCGCGGGTCAGCGTGAGTGCGAGTTGGTCGGCCACCGAGCGCGCCAGCCCCAGCACCCGGTCGCCCGGCAATTCGGTGCCGGGGTCGTCGGCGTAGAGGAAGCCCAGCACCTCGCTGCCGTCTTCGCCGCCGATCAAGGGCACGATCACGGCACTCCCCGCCGTCGGCAGGCACACCCGGCGGGTCAGAGGGCGCGGCCCCCGGCCCAATTGCCCGGCGAGGTGCGCGAGGTCTTCGGGAGAGGGGGCGTGCAGGTTGTAGGTGGCGCGGCGCGGCGGCCCGTCCTCGCTGGCCAGGACGAGCAGCCCGCGCCCGGCGCCGAGGGCGAGGGTCACCAGCCGCACAGTCTCGGCCAGGGCCTGTTGCCTCTGAACGGGGTCGCTCTGGTCCTCCCCGAGCAGTTGCCCGACGCCCAGCAGGACGGCGGCTTCGCGCTCGCGGCGCAGTTCTTCTTCGTAGAGCCGGGCGTTTTCGATGGCCAGAGCTCGCCTGCGCGGCGAACACGCTGGCGAGGGCGAGTTCGTCGGCGTCGAGCGGCAACTCGGCGTGCCAGTACAGGGTCAGCACCCCGAACAGCCCCCCGCGCGTGAGCAGCGGCAACCCCAGCACGCCCCGGTAGGGGTACTCGCCCCGCGCCAGCAGGCCGCGCGTGTAGCGGCTGCCTCCGCCCCAGCCCTCGCGCGGCAGGTCGCGGGCGGCAATGGCCTCGCGCTGGGCGGCGACCTGTCCGGTGACGCCCGCCCCGATTTTGGCGCGCACCCGCAGCACGTACTCACTGCTCAGCCCCAGAGCCGAGGTGATGTTGAGGGTGCGTCCGTCGGGCTGCTGCTCGTAGACGGCAGCGGCGTCGGCCTGAAAGAGGGCCTGTGCTCCCTCTAGCACCCGCAGCAGCGTGTCGGACAGGTGCAGGCTGCCCGCCAGCACGGCGCCGGCCTCGCGCAGCGCCTCGGCGGCCTCGCGCTTGCGGGTCTCGATGGCGTAGAGCCGGGCGTTGTCAATCGCCAGACTCGCCTGCTCGGCGAGTGCGAGCACGAGTTGCGCGTCGTCGTCGCTCGCGGCGCTGCCGGGGCGCCGGGTGTCCACGTACAGCAGCCCCAGCGGGTGCCCGCGCGCACTGAGCGGGGCGATGACGGCGGCTTCGGGACTGAGTTCGCGGAGGCTGCGGGCCAGCAACGTGTGCTCGTCGCGCGCCCGCTCGAAACGGATGGTCTCGCCGCGCCGCACCAGTTTCTCGAAGGTGATCGGCCCCACCCCGATGCCGCCGGTGAATGGCCCGTCGAAGCCAAAGGTGAAGATCTCGCCGGTGCGTGCCTGGCTCTCGTTGTATTCGCTGAACAGCCCGACGAAGGCCCGCTCGAACCCCAGTGCCTGCGCCGCCGTTTCCGCCGTGCCGCGCAGGACGACCCCGAGGTCGAGGCTGCCCGCCAGCCGCCGCACCAGGTTTTCGACCGTCTCGGCCATCCGGCCCCGGCCCCGCCGCGCTTCCCGGGCCTGCACCCCTTCGAGGGCCAGCCCCAGCAGCGGCGCGAGGGCGAGCAACTGCGCCTGTCCCTCCTCACTCGCGCCGACGAGTTCCAGCACCCCGCAGCCGAAGGGCAGGGCGCTGAGCATGCCCCCGGTTTGCGGCTGCCGCCGGACAGTGCCTTTTGTGCCAGCGAGCCGTCGCTCAGGGCCAGCCCCCGGCCTTCGCAGGCGACCTCGTGCAGCGCGCCGGCACTGGCGACCCACACCCGCGTGCCGTGGGCGCCGGTCTGCTCGCAGGCGTAGGCGGCCAGCAGCGCCCCGAACGCGGGAACGGTGCTCGCCTGGGCCAGAGCGGGGGGCAGGGCGACCATCAAAATCGGGCCCGAGTCTAGCAGCGGGCCACAGGCGAAAGGCTCAGTCGGACTCGCCCAGCACGTCCGTTTCCCAGAGCAGGTCGCGCCAGACCCACCCGCAGCCCGGAAAGCGCAGGCCCGCTTCGAGCTCGGCGAGTAGGTAAGCCCGCGTGGCGCCAGTGGAGGTGAGGGCGGCAAGTTCACCCAGGTCGCGCTGCCCATCGATCAGCTGCGCGAGCGGGTGCCCCGTCAGGCGCGGCGCGTTCACGTCCAGCCGCAGCCCGAACCAGGCGAATTGTCCGCTGGGCCGGGCCTGCCCGCCGAGAACGGCCTGCGCGAGTGTTTCTGCGAGGGCAATGAGCGATTGGTTGCTCTGGGGCAGGGCGGCGCGCACGCTGCGGCCCTCGGCGGCCTGAAACCCCGGCAAGGGCGCCTGCCAGCGGCGGCTAGGGCTGCCGATCACGGCGCAGATGCGCTGCCATTCGTCGCTGACCCGCGCCCACTCGGCCACGAGCTGCGCATAGGGCAGCAGAGGCGTGCCGCCCTGGGGTCGCACCACGAATTCGAACTCGCCCGCCTGCGGGTCCGGCGGGCAACTCAGCAACGCGTCGAGGCCCAGCCAGTCGAGCACAGCGCCGCTGACGATCTCGCCACGCACCAGCGATAACTGAAAAGGAAGAACATGCCGCCCGGTGACCGCCGCCTGTACGCGCAGCACCCCGGTCTGCCGGGTGCCGTGCAGGAGGTCGAGCAGGTCGGGAAGTTGCAGGTCCTGAAGTTGTCCCCGCAGGGGCGCGGTAGTGGTCACGGAGGCCATTGTAGGCTCAGGAGGTCCGCAGCCCAATAGACAATTTGTAGGCAGCGGCCCCTGTCCGGGGGCTTCCCGTGGCGGTCATTTGTCTTCACAATTGGCCTCTATGCGCCGATATGAAGCGAACCAGGGGGCAAGCATGATCGTCGTGGTCATGTTCACTCTCATCCTGCTGGCTGGAATCCTGGCCGCCACTCTGCGCCTGAGTTTAAGCAGTCGGCAAAGTACAGCAGATCAGGCGGCGACGTTGCAGGCGCAGTACGTCGCAGAGTCGCAGATGGCGATGATCACGCGCCGGCTTCAGGACTATCAGAAATTGCTGACTGCTGAAATTCCCGGCCCCAATGGCGGCAGCATCACCCAGTTGCAGGTGCCGCCCGGAACGACCGTCGCGGACCTTGAAACTTACGCCAAGCAATTTTGCAACAAAGCGAGTGTGACTAACCCCTGGGCCGCGACCAGTGCTTACGCGGCTGCGCGTTCTACGCTTGATGACCAGCTTTACCCTGACGCGAAAGAGTGCGTGGTCGACACGACGGTCAACAACGCTGATCAATTTTCGGTTCTCGCTGATCTGGTCACGCCGCAGGCCTACAACGTCCTCGAAGATGCCACCGAACGCCCCAGCGATATCAACGATCCGGCGACCGTCAAGGCGTGGTGGAAAACCCTGCTGACGACCGACATCGGCACCACAAACTGGCGTCTGGGGGTCCGCGCCCTGCGAGTGGTACAGCTGTCGCCCACGGTCTACCGCTTTTTCTTCGGGGTTCAGAATGCACGGGCGCGCGGCATCGTCGGGAACGCTACACGTGTCATGACGGCATCGCGGGCGAACGACGGCGAGTGGTGGTTTCAGATCGAGTTGCCCAGCCTGCTCGAAGACGTGCTCATGACCAATCATCACCGCTCTCAGCCCCCCAGCAGTTCGAATTACGATCCGGCAGGAGCACCTAGTGTGAACTTCACTGACCAACGCTTTGACGGCTCTATTCACACCAACGAGAAATTTCTTTTCGATACCAACGCGAGCGCCCAGTTTCTCGAGCGAGTGAGCAGTGTCGGCTGCACGGACCTGCCGCGCGACGGACGCCCGGCCAGCGGTGACTGTGCCAAAACAGCCGGGGTGTATATCGGTAATGTGCTCCAGACACCGCCCAGTACGGAAGATACCAACGCTAAGCGGAGCAAGTGGATCACCGATAAGGTGGCTGCGTCACCACGCACGGTTGGTTTCGTCAAAATGCCAGACGACAGCACGCAAATTAATTATTCCAAAGTCAATTTTACCGCTGACTACAAACCTTTGCCGGAAAATGCCAGCGATCAGATGGCGGCAGCAAACAGCGCGGGCCTTTCTCTCAGCGGTCAAGTGGACTCAGTTGAACTGAAGGCCGCCAACGGGAGCGGCACCCCCCTCTCAAGCTATGCCAACAGCAAGTGGGCTGAGGCCTCCGGCGATATCTATCAGTACATCACCGTCAAACGGCGTGAGGTGACCCGGAACTGCACGACTTCAAATTGGCAACAGCAAGATTACTGGAGCTGGTTTAAGTACTACCCCACCCAAACTTACGTAGACTGGCCCAGTTCCGATCCGGAAACAGGCACTTCGCTTAAGACATACACTAAGCCGCATTATTATGTCAGGACTGTAACATGTCAGAACACTGCTTCTAACACCGTTATTACCGACGAGTACCGCTATGGACCCGACATGGTTTTGAAGAAAAAACCGGCAGGCGGCACGTGGGCACAGGCAACGACCTTTCAGGATAATTTCAATGGGGTCATCTACGGGCAGAACATGACCAATGTTTCCGGTCCGGCGCGTATCAGTGGCGATACCACCGGGGCGCTGGACAAGGCGCCGCCCGCCTTGGCTTCGTTTGCCAAGATCACCCTCGCTGCGAGCGGCGACATCGGCATCGCTTCTGACCTGACCGTGTCGGAAACGCCCTGTACCTTCTCCGAAACAAAGGCCACCCCGCCCTGCACCCGCAATCCCGGCAACGTCCTGGGCATCTACAGCCAGAACGGCAACGTCATTGTGCGGACGACGACGCCCAGAAACGTCAACGTTCACGCCGCAATTATGGCGAGTACTGGTCAGGCGACGGTTGAGAACTATAATTCACGGCCTCAGAGCGGCAGCGTTAAGCTGATCGGCAGCCTGATCGAGAACTGGTATGGGGCTTTCGGAACGTACGGCAGCGGAAGTGGAACCGGCTATGGGCGTGACTTCACCTACGACACCCGCCTCAACAAAGGCACGACCCCCCCGTTCTTCCCTGTTTCGCCCCGCTGGAACGTAAAGCCGGCCTCGGCTGTGTCCACCAATAGCCTGTCGAGCATTGTGCCGCTGACGACTTCTTCCAGAGGGATTTCTTTCCAATGAAAGATCGTGGACAATCGGGGATGACTCTTATTGAACTGCTGGTTGTCATAGCGATCATCGGTATTTTGATGGGTCTGTTCGGCTGGAATCTTGTGCGAAGCATTCGGGCTGCCGAGCTGCGGGAAGCGGCGACTCAGGTGGCGGTGGATCTACGCCAGGCGCGCTCGCAGGCGCAGCGGGGCAGCAGAGATATTGTTGTCGTGTTGCCGGGGAGTACAGGCGGAACCACCTATAGGTTCGACACGGACGTTAAAACCATTCCCAACAATGTGCAGCTGATCTGCAAATCGAATTGCGGCACCGGCACGACGACGAACATCACTTATCAGGCACCGTACGGCGAATTGGGCGCTATAGGGAGCATCTATACCGTCAGGAGCCCCATGAACGGAATTGGCGATTATGAAATCAGAATCGTGGGCGTAACCGGCAAAGTCATTCTTGCTAAAGCGGGGTCCTGAATGGGTTTTCAAGACAAAGGTCAATCGAAAGTCTACGAACAGGGCTTCACGATTATCGAAATTCTGGTCGCCATTGCACTTCTGGGCATCCTGACTGCGGTGCTGACTGCAACTTTGACCGGCTCGCTCAGCCTCAACAGGCAGTCGCAAAAGCAACTCGACACCACCACGCAGGTTCAGGGCGTCCTGGAAAATGTGCGTGCTGCCTGGAAAACGCAGAGCAACTATGACAATGCCTGTGCCCCCGGCGTCACGTTGCCGAGTGGCTACAGCATCAAGTTCATCAACTTGAACTCGCGTGCCGCGCCCCTCAAAGCGGACGGGACCCTCTGGCAGGCGCCTGACCCCAATCCCACCAAAGCTGGCCCGCCCAGCAACACAGTCAACGTCCAGGCAACCTGTACAGCGGCAACGGGAGCACAGGTGGGAAGTGGCACAGCTTTGTCGGTGCCTGCCATGCGACGGCTTGTGGTGCAATCGGGGACGACGGGAACAAACGGCACCCAGGTTGTTGGCCCGCAGGATTTTTCGCTTACTGTCGATGTTCTGAGGCCGCAATAATGAACTGCTCAGAAACGCAAATGAAGTCTGAGGGGTTTACCCTCGTCGAGTTGCTCGTGGCTCTGGCGCTCCTGGGCATCGTGCTTTCGGCACTCGTGACTTTCTTCAGCCAGGGCAGTCGGGTCTCGACCCAGTCCAGCAGCCGCGCCGAATTGCAACAAGAAGTTCTGAATGCTCAGCAGTTGATCGTCGGCAAGCTCAAGGAAGCCTGGTACATCTATCCAGCAGGGCAGACGTTGCAACTTGGAAGTTCGTCGACCAGCACGGCGAACCTCCGACAAAATCCGGTGACTGGAACGCCCCGGGGTGGCTTCGCCAACTGGTTGACCGGCACGGACCCCATTCTGGCCGTCATCCTGCCGCCCAAGTCGGTGGGGACTTGCCCCACGACGGCGCCGGGCGGCGGCAGCGGCGCGGAATTCTGTTACCGTTTTTTTGCGTACTATCCAGTGAAACGCTCAACGTGGGTGAGTGGAACTGGTGGCACGACTGCGCCCACAGCGAGCAATCCAGGCGATGAGCCGAACAACGACGCGGTCTGGGTGTTGGCCGAGTATCGTAAGACGCTCTATGGCTTTAGCTCAGGGGATACAGTCCCGACCACGACACTAGATGGTGGCGATGCCAACCTCTTGACCGATTACATCGCTCCCACTGTCGTCACTACTGGTTTTACGACCTCGGCCAATACCTACACCATGTTTGACCTCAAGTCGGCGAGTGGCACAGTAACTTCGGGCGCCAATCCCGTTACCGGCGTTACCCTCAACCTCGCCACCATCCGCAATACGGGCGGTAAAGTCCTCCGACTGCCCGACGCTACCGGCACCTACAGCATCACCATCTATCCCACGAACCTCGGCAAAGTCGCGGCCAACTGAACCGCCTTTGCCCTTGCCTGAGCCTCTGCCTATGCCCCGGCGGAGGCTTTACACTTGCCGCATGCTCGTGTCCAGCCCGGTTCAGCATCTCCTGTCACGCGAGCGCGAACTGCTCGGGGACCTGCAAGCATTTCTGGAAAGCCAGGGCGCTCCGCCCGAGGTGATCGAACATGCCCGCACGGCGACCCGGATGCTCGACGAGGCTTTTTTGCTGGTGGTGGTCGGTGAATTCAATGCCGGCAAGAGCAGCTTCGTCAATGCGCTGCTCGGCGCGCAGGTGCTGCCGGAGGGCGTTACGCCGACCACCGACCGCATTTACGTGCTCGTGCATGGCGACACGCCGGGACAGCTCGAACCCACCCGCGATCCTTTCGTCAGCCGCCTGACCCATCCGCTGCCCAGCCTGGAAGGAGTAGCGCTGGTGGACACGCCCGGCACCAACGCGATCATCCGGCAGCATCAGGCGCTGACCGAGGGCTTTTTGCCGCGCGCCGACCTCGTGCTGTTTCTGACGAGTGCCGACCGGCCCTTCACTGAGTCCGAGCGGCAGTTCCTGGCCCTCGCCGCTCGCTGGGGCCGCAGCGTCATCATGGTCGTGAACAAGGCCGACCTGCTCGAAACCCCTGAGCAGGCCGAGCAGGTCCGCGCCTTCGTGGAAACGGGCGCGCGGGGCGTGCTGGGCCTCAATCCGCCGGTTTTTCTGGTGAGTGCCCGGCGCGAGCAGCGTGGGGGAGACGCGGGCTTCGCGGCCCTGCGAGACGCCCTGCGCGACCGGCTTTCGGAAACCGAGCGGGCGCGGCTCAAGCTCGCTTCCCCGCTGGGCACGGCGGCCGAGCTGCTGGGCGGCGAGGAACGGCGCAGCGCGGCGGCGCGGGCCACCCTGCAAGAAGACCTCGGCATCCTGCACGATCTGGAGCGGCAGCGCGAGCGGCACCGTGAAACGATGCGGGGTGAACTCGACGCGCAGCTCGGGCGGGTGGGACGGCTGCTCAGCGAGTTCGAAGTGCGGGCCGACAAATTCATTGACGACAAGCTGCGCTTCGGGAACTTGCGCGGCCTGATGAACTCGCGCGACCTCGAAGAGCAGTTCCGGCGCGAGGCGGTGGCCGAGTTGCCGGCGGCCATTGAGCGGCAGTTCGGAGCCATGATCGACCGCTTCGTCGAGACCAACCTGCATTTCTGGGAGGACGTGCAGGCGCTGCTGATTCGCCGCCAGCCCAGCAGCGAGGTGGCCCGCACGCGCTTTTCCTATGACCGGGGGGCGCTGCTCGAAGGCATCGGCGGCAGCGCCCGCGAGCAACTCGCCACGACCACCGAGCATCAGCTCGCCCGGCAGTTCTCGCAGGACGCTGAGGACGCCATGAAAGGCGTGATCGGCGGGCTGGCGGGGGGCGTGGGCCTCGGCGCGGGCGTCGGCGCTCTGATCGGGGCCACCGCCTTCGACTTTACCGGGGGCATCCTGGCGGGGCTCACGTTGGGCAGCCTCGGCCTGCTGCTGCTCCCCGGCAAACGCACCCAGGCGCACCGGCAACTGCGGCAGAAGGTGGCTGAGCTGCGCGAGACACTTGAGCGCATCGTCCGCCGCGAGTACGAGCAGGAGCAGGAACGCGCCGACGCCCGGCTGAATGACGCGACCCAGCCCTACATCCGCTTCACCGAGCAGCAGCGCGAGCAACTGGGCAGCGCGGGCGAGCGCTCGGCGGAGTTGCGCTCGCGGGTCGAGGCCTTACAAGCCGAAGTGGCGCGGCTCGGCAAGGACGTGACTGCGCCTCAATCAGCCCAGTAAAAAACAGCTTCAACGGCGGCTGTTCCCGGCGCGGTGCCGGTTTTCGTGGCGCCTAACCCTGTTAGCCTGCCGCTTATGAGTGCCCCGTCTTCACCTGCCGCCGCGTCTCCCGTGCGGGTCGCCGCCATCGGGGTGGGGGTGGCGCTGCTGGTGCTGGGGCTAAAGTTCCTCGCTTACCGCCTGACCGGCAGTGTAGCGCTGTTTTCCGATGCACTCGAAAGCATCATCAACGTGGTGTCCGCAGGTGGGGCGCTGCTGGCGCTGTGGGTGGCGGCCCGGCCCGCCGACGCCTCGCATCCCTACGGGCATACCAAGGCCGAATACCTCAGTGCGGTGGTCGAAGGCGTGCTGATCGTGCTCGCCGCGCTGAGTATCCTGCGGGTGGCAGTGCCCGAGCTCTCGCACCCCCGCGCGGTGGACGCGCCCTGGCTGGGGCTGGGCGTCAACATGGGCGCCAGCGTCATCAATCTGGTGTGGGCGAACGTCCTCCTCCGCATCGGGCAGGCGAGCCGCAGCCCAGCGCTGATTGCCGACGGCAAACATGTGATGAGCGACGTGGTGACGAGCGTGGGCGTCCTGATTGGAGTGGTTCTGGCCCGCTTGACCGGCTGGCACATCCTTGACCCGCTGCTTGCGCTGCTGGTCGCGCTCAATATCCTCTGGAGCGGCTGGGGCCTGCTCAGCAGCAGCGTCGGCGGCCTGATGGACGCGGGCGTGGACCCCCACACCGACGCGCAGTTGCGCCGCGTCATCAGCGAGGAGGCGACTGGCGCGCTGGAAATCCACGACCTGCGCACCCGGCATTCGGGGCAGGTCACCTTCGTCGAGTTTCACCTCGTGGTCCCCAGCGAGATGACGGTGCGCGATGCCCACACCATCTGTGACCGACTGGAAGATGCCGTCCAGGGCGTCATCGCCGGCGCCAACGTCACCATTCACGTGGAGCCGCAGGATCAGGCCAAGCACTGCGGCGTGCTGGTGGTTTGACCCGCCTATTTACGGCTACAACTCGGCCAGGGCGCTCATGCCGCGAGCGTACCCTTGCACTGCACTCCGCCGGACGCCGTGCAGCAGGCCGCTCACCAGCCCGAAACCGCGCAAGGCGACCTCGTGGTGGCTGCTGATACGCAGCATCACCCGGTCGTCGGCGTCACGTTCGATCAGCAGCCGCTCCCACAGTTGATAGACCTGCCCGTCGAGGCTGCCCAGGGTAAAGCCCCAGACGTGGTCGCTTTCTTGCAAGGTCAGTACCCGGCATCCTTGCAGCACGGTCACCAGCCCGGCCCGCTGCTCCAGCAGCACGTCGCGCCCGACCACCGGGGGGCCGTGGGTGTGCACCTTGACCCCCGACTGCCGGTGCGGACGCCATGACCACAGCGCCGAGCGGGCGTTGAGAAAGGTGGCCTCGCCCTGCCCGAGTTCGAGCGTGACCCGCACGTGGGAGGACGTGCCGATGTCGGGCAATGCCGGCTCGTGCTCAGCCAGCGCTTGCAGTGAGGCGTCTATCGTGTCCTGGTCGGCGGTGCCCAGCACGTAGGGCCGGGGAGAAGCGGGCGGCAGATCATCGAAATCGGCGTCCTCCGCCGCGTTCTGGGCGGGCAGCGCGTCGTGGCGTCCTCGCTGGCTGGCTGGAAGGAGGGCCCAGTCGGCGGAAGGGGCTGGCATCGGCTCAGCAGGTGCTGTCTCGTCTGGGGGCAGACGGTAAGCCGGCCGCTCAGGAGTTTCGAGCAGTTGCATCAGTTGCAACTGACCCAGGCTGCTCAGGCCGGGCGCCGCCGGTCCGCTCAGGCAGCGGTCCCCCTGCGAGCGCAGGCCCTGGCCAGGGTCGAGCAGCGCTTCGAGAGGCGAGACATCTAAGGTGTCCAGCGTGGCCGGCAATTGCGGGTGTGATACTGTTTCCGTCTCTACGGCGGCTTGTTCCGGTTGCTCCTGCTCCTGGGCAGGCCGAGTCTCCCAGCCGCGTCCCCGACCCCTGCGCCGCTTCGTCGGTTCGGGGGGCCGGAGCAAAGCGTCGGGGTCGGCGGGCGGCGGGCTCACTCCCGGATTGTCTCACAGGGTTGCCCGGTAAAAGACGAACTTGCACCTTTGTTGATGGGGGCATTCAGGGGCAACCTCAGGCGCTGACCCACTCGCGCAGCACCTGTTCCAGATGGGCGTCGTCGAGTTCGTCCTGTTCGGCCAGCGACTTGATGTGATCGGTCACGCGGCGCAGGGCGTCCTCACCGTAGTGCAGCCCGAGTTCGCGGGCCTTGTAGGCAATCGCGTGCTTGCCGGTCACCTTGCTCGCGGCCTGAATGCGCCGGCCCACGCCGAACACGCCGGGCGGAATCGCCTCATACGCGCCGGGGTTGAGGTAGATGGCCTTGAGGTGCATCCCCGCCTTGTGGTTGTAGGCGAATTCGCCGGTCAGGTAGTTGTTCCAGGGCACCGGCAGGTCCACCATGCGGGCAATCATGCGGTCGAGTTCGGGCAGCAGCTCAAGGTTGTATTTGTCGATCAGCCCTTGCGGGTCGAAGGTGAACATGCGGGCAAGCAGGCCGCCGAGCGGCGTAATGCCGTTGCGCTCGCCGATGCCGAGGATGGTCGTGTCGATGTGGGTCGCGCCCGCCTCGATCGCCTCGTAAGCGTTGCTGACCGCGCAGCCGGTGTCGTTGTGACCGTGAAACTCGATGCCGCAGCCCTCGTGAATCACCTTACGGACCTCGCGCACCAGCGTGTACACCTGCCGGGGTGTGGCGACCCCCACCGTGTCGGCCAGCCCCACCCGGTGCACGCCGAGTTCGGAAACGGCGCTGTAGACCGCCATCAGGTCGGCTTCCTCCGAGCGGAAGGTGTCCTCGGCGGAAAAGCGGATTTCGAGTTCGGGGTGGTGGGTCTTGATCCAGCCGATGACCTCGCCCGCCGTGTCGATAATCTGCGCGATGCTCTTGCCGTGCGAGAACTCGCGCAGGAAACTGCTGGTGCCGAACAGCAGGTCGAGGCCGTCCACGCCGGTGTCCACCGCCCGCTGCACGTCTTCCATGTGGCAGCGCACGTGGGTCAGGAACTTGGCCCGCAGCCCCAGCCCGGTCAGCTTGCGAATATCCTGCCGGGTCTGCTCGCTCACCATCGGCGTGGTGACTTCGATGTACTCGGCCCCGAAGGCGTCGAGCGCCCGGGCGATTTCCACTTTGTCGTCCGTGCCGAAGTTGCCACGGGCGAACTGTTCCCCCTCGCGCAGGGTCGAGTCGATGATGGCCCAGGAACGGGCAGGAATCAGGGGGGGCGGGGCGTCGGTCATAAAAATCCCGGCCATTGTGCGCCCCCATCCTGATAAGTGTCAATTATTTAGGCATTTTATTTTTCAATTGATAAGTCAGATGTCTATATCGGGCCGCTTGTGAAACAGCATTGTCCGCTTGCACTGCGCCACCAGTTCGCCGCGCTGGTTGTAGGTGCGGTGCTCGGCGGTCACGAGGCCCTGCCCGGCGCGGCTTTTGCTCTCGCGGGCTTCGATGATTTCCGACTCGACCCGCAGCGTGTCGCCGTGAAAGACAGGCTTGGGGAAGGTCACGTCGGTCAGCCCCAGGTTGGCGACGAGTGTGCCCAGGCTGAGTTCGTGCACGCTGATGCCCACCATCAGGGCGAGCGTCATCATCGAATTGAACAGCGGCTGCCCGAACTCGGTCTTGCTGGCGAAGTCGAAATCGAGGTGCAGCGGCTGCGGGTTCATGGTGAGCGTGGTGAAGAGGATGTTGTCCGACTCGGTGACCGTCCGGGTGATGCGGTGGCGGATGACGGTGCCGACGGGCAATTCCTCGAAATAGCGGCCAGCGGGGCGGTTCAGGTCTTCGTTCATGGGGCCTCCAAGCAGAGAGGGTTTGGGGCAAAGAGGGTTTAGGGCAAAGAGCGTTCAGGCTTCGTGGCTCAGCAGAGTGCGGGCTTTGGCGAGCATCGGCTCGTCCACCATCTGCCCCTCAAAACTAAAGGCGCCGTGGCCCCGTTGCGCGGCGGCGGCGGCAGCATCGAGCAGGGCGCGGGCACGGGCACGGTCGGCCTCGGTCGGCCCGAAATATTCGTGGGCAAGGGCTACCTGCGCCGGATGGATGCAGAGTTTGCCGCTGTAGCCCAGGGCGCGGCCCTGCTCGGCGTCGGCGCGGAAGGTCTCGGGGTCGTTGAGTGCCGTCACCACGATGTCGAGCGCCGCCACTCCGGTCAGTCGCGCCGCGAGCGCCACCTGTGAGCGGGCGTAGAGGACTTCCAGTCCCCCCGGCGTGCGCTTGCCGCCCAGGTCAGTGGTGTAGTCCTCGGCACCGAAATAAGCCCAGGCGACCTCGGGCACCTCCATGATTTCGCGGGCGTTCCAGACCCCGGCTCCGGTTTCCAGACCCGCCAGGATGGGCAGCGGCAGGCTGCGCTCCTGGAGCATCTGCGCCACCTGCCGCGCCTCAGCGCCCATTTCCAGTTTGGGAACCACCACGCCGCTCAGTTCGGGGGTCAGCACACTCAGGTCGTCCTCGAAATACGGCGAGTGCAGCGCATTGACCCGCACGAACACGGCGAGGTGCGGTGCGGCGGCAATGAGGTCACGGGCCGCGTCGTGCGCCACTGGGCGGGCGGCGGCCTTCGCCTCGGCGGTGCCCGGCACGGCGTCTTCGAGGTCGATCACCACCGCGTCCGGGGCCGAGCGCGGCAATTTGGCAATCAGGTCGGCACGGTTCCCCGGCGCGAACAGCACCGAGCGGAGCAGAGCAGGAGGGGCATTCACGCGGCACCGTCCGGCAAACGAACGTTTGTTGGCATGGCCGCAGCATAAAGCCCGCTCCGGTAGAAGGCCAGCGCGACCAGCCTCAGTGCGCCACGTCCTGCACCACCGGACGCAGCAACATCTCGTCGATACAGACGTGTGCGGGGGCGCTCAGGCCATCAGCCCCAGCTACTGCGGCGCC